>CAIRAY010000079.1 GCA_903876665.1 uncultured Fibrobacterota bacterium
CAATCCGATAGAGAAAACTGCGGAGCCTGCGGTGTGGCGTGCCTTACGGGGAGCATTTGTTCCGCCGGCGCTTGTGTGGTGAGTTGTCAGTCGGGGCAAACGAAGTGTGGATCCTCCTGCGTCGATTTGCTGACGGATCGTAATAACTGTGGTAGCTGTGGCACCGCCGTTTCGGCAGGAAGCATCTGTGCAAACGGCTTACCCGTGGTTTCGTGTCAAACCGGCATGAGTTCTTGTGGGGGTATTTGCAAAAATTTACCCTCCGATAGAGAAAACTGCGGAGCCTGCGGTAGGGCCTGTCTTACGGGGAGCATCTGTTCCGCCGGCGCTTGTGTGGTGAGTTGTCAGTCGGGCTTAACGAATTGTAGCTCTACCTGTGTCAATCTGCAGACGGACAATGAGAACTGTGGCCGTTGTGGCACCCCTTCCCCAATTGGGTATCGCTGCCAGAATGGAGTTTCAGCCATATCCTGTCCAACTGGACAGTCCGCTTGTAGCGGCGCATGCCGTACTTTGACCAACGATGCCAACAACTGTGGAGCCTGTGGCAGAATTTGCGCTGTGGGGAAAATCTGCAGTAGTGGAGTCTGCAGTTAACCTGGAAACCCATCGCCCATTGTTTCTAGGCCCAAAGCTCTTCCATCCTCCAATACCCTCGCATCATCCGCAGAATCAATCTGGCTGTCCGTTGTCACTTGTTTGTGAGGACTTGATTGCCTATTATTAGGTCAAACAAAAACCAAGACCAAGGATTCATCATGGCAAAGACAGCGTTTAAAGGTTCTCCCGTTTCCACCAGTGGCAATCTTCCTGCCGTAGGCTCCGTTGCCCCCGATTTTAAGCTCGTCAAGGGCGACTTGTCCGATGCGACCCTCTCGGGCCTCAAGGGCAAGAAAGTCGTTCTCAATATCTTCCCCAGCATCGACACGCCTGTTTGTGCCACCTCTGTCCGTCGCTTCAATAAAGAGGCTTCCAGCCAGGCCAATACGGTGGTTCTCTGCATCTCCCGTGACTTGCCTTTTGCTACCGGCCGCTTCTGCGCCGCCGAAGGCCTGACCAATGTGGTGACTGCTGCCGAATACCGCGACCAGGACTTTTCCAAGGCCTACGGCGTGTTGATCACGGATTCCGCCTTCGCTGGCTTGCATGCCCGTGCAGTCGTAGTTGTGGATGAAAATGGCAAGGTCAAGTACACCGAGCTCGTCCCTGAAATCACCCAGGAACCTGACTACGTAGCCGCTCTGGCCGCACTGAAGTAATTCAACGAATTCACCAAAGAAAAAGGCCGCTCATGTGGATCATGATGCGGTCTTTTGTATGTAAGTCGTGCGACAACGGCTTTTAGCAATTGTTGGAGGTTGGTGAGTGGAGTATTCATTGGTGACAAATACACTATAATAATCTGCGCAATATGGTAGAAATATCACATAAAACAATTTTTGAAAAAGGAACGCTTCACTGTTGGCCTGCTCCTTTTGGGTATGTCGACGATCAAGAATGAGGGCGCCCCCGCTGAGGAACCCAGTAGATTCCCCGGGACCCTTGGATTTGGGTTTCGTTTTCGAGCCAGCGAATTCTTCCCCGCGCGCGGCCGCTTGCACCGCCGCTGTCTGGGCGGGCCTGTTCATGAGGAAGGCAGTCACACCCACCGACTCGCTGGCCGTTTTAGAAGGGAGCTTATAGGCGCGGGCACCTGCTGACGCATAGGTTACCGGGTCATGCTGTTGGCACCAGATGGTTCGCAGGGAGCCATTGACGATCTGGGCTTTGAGGGCAAAATCCACCGCTTTGGTCGCCGATGTCTTGAATTTGGCCTTGCTGAATCCCCCCAAAACCATTTGCCAGGTGGTGATGTTAACCGCGTAGGTTTCCGCATTGGTGGCTGGTATTGCGCAAAGGATGCCGAGAAGGAAAGCGCGACGGTCAGCAGAAATTTGGACGGCAACTTCATGGGAAATCCCCTCTCTTCGTGGGAAGAGGAATGATTGAATATGCTCATAAATGCACCGGAAGTCGTCCGGCGGAATAAGTGGAATATATTACCGTTGTCCGGGTGCTCAATGCCTAGTCAGTTACAGAAAAAACGCCCTAGCTCTTGCCTGGATTTTGCATCGAAGATCGTCCCTTCGATGTGTTCCAGACGGGGTACGTCAGTGGCCAAGGAATCGGGGTTATCTGTCTTGGGCAGGTAACCCCATTTTGTGAGAACCACCCACCAATACTCGCCATCGTTCTGAATTAGAAAGGCGCCGACAGGAATTTTCAGTACGCCGAACTCGACTGTGCCCAATGAGGTTCGTAGCAAGGAATCTAAGTAGGTTCCCTCGGGGAACTGGGTCTGGGCATTGTGGATGATTACCTGCAATAATGAATCCGAGAATTGTGCGGATTGCTTGGTTTCCCAGGCAGAAATGGCTTTGTTCAGGGAACTCGTTTCAAAAAAATGCAACAGACGATTTTTGACACTTTCCATAACTAAGGCAGGAACCAGGGAATCATCGATGAAGGCGCCAGTATCCAAGGTTCCTGGCGTAGTCGAGTGAAACGTGTGGATGCCTAGATCGCGCTTGGCGATGCGCTCCAGGGAATCCATGTTCAAGGAATCGATATAGTTTCCAATGTCGAGGTTGATCGCCTCCACGCTGGAAACTTTAGTCGAAAGATGCGAAATATCGGCAATGCGATTATCCCACAGCTGGTCTTCTGGAACACTGCAGGAGAGGAATAGACAGGACAAGGTTCCGAGCAGGAATACGGCAATTTTCATGGCGCCAAATATAGCTAATCCCCTGTGTGGAATGCCAGGTCCTGCCATCCCTTGTTTGCTAGTCATGCCTTGTTTTTGGCTTGTCATGCCTTTTTGGCTTGTCATGCCTTTTTGGCTTGTCATGTCTTTTTGGCTTGTCATGTCTTTTTTGGCTTGTCATGCCCGGCACGGGCATCACCGTACATCTACCCGAGTTCTGCGATGCCCGTGCCGGGCATGACGAAAGGACGGGCATGACGGAGACGACATTATCATTCCAAATGGAGGGAAAATATTCACAATGCGCCTATCCTAGATCCCGTCCTCTCCGCCTTGTGTACCAGCGAAAGAAATTCAGCGCGATCTCCATTGGCGTCCGGGCCGAGAGACTTGCTGAGCCTTTCCGTGATCGACTGCCAGGAAATGACTTTGGCATCTTCCTCTTGCCGGAGTTTTTTGGCAAAGCAAAGAACACCCACGGCAAACTGCATAGATTCGCTGGATTGTCCGATTTCAAGTGGAGACCCGGACAGCGCCCATTCCAGGGGGATGGATACATCCTGTTTGGGTTCCTTGTAGCGAGCCTTCACGAGCATCCACTCATTTTTTACTGCGCCCTCTTTAGTCTCACGGCGTTGATAGCGGAAGGGTTCACCAGCCTTGGCTTCTAGTCCAGAGGGCGGGTCCAATTCCGTGGGTTCGATTTCATAGAACGCGGTCACCGAGTGGCCCGTGCCCAATTCCCCGGCGTCCTTTTTGTCGTTGGTAAAATCTGCATTGGCCAGCGCACGGTTCTCGTAGCCCAATTGCTTCCAGCGCTTCACCTTACCGGGATTGAATTCCACCTGGAGTTTGACATCCTTGGCCATGGTAAATAAACTCCCCGAGAATTCTTGCACCAGCACCTTCTTGGCTTCTTGAATGTTGTCAATGTACGAGTAGTTTCCATTGCCATTGTCTGCAATCTGTTCGAGCCTGCCGTCTTTGTAGTTGCCCATTCCCACTCCGAGAACGGTCAAAAACACCCCTTGCTTGCGCTTCTCTTCCACCAGTCCCACCAGTCCATCGGTAGAGGAAAGTCCCACATTGAAGTCTCCATCGGTGGCCCAAATGATCCGATTGTTGCCATTGGGGAGAAAGTTTTGCAATGCCTCCTGATAAGCTTGGGTAATGCCTCCCACGCCATTGGTGGAGCCTCCGGCATGCAGATGGTCGATGGCTTCAATGATGGCTTGCTTTTGGTTGCCAGGAGTGGACTCCAGCACAAGTCCCGAATTCCCTGCATATACCACGATGGCCACCCGATCCTGGGCACGCAGGTTCGCCACCAGGAGCTTCATGGATTCCTGCAACAAAGGAAGTTTGTCCGGATCTTGCATGGATCCTGAGACATCGAGAAGGAATACAAAATTGGAGGGAGGTAGTTTAGATGTTTCCATGCGCCTTGCTTGCATCGCCACCCGGGCGAGGAGGTGGTCCGGGTTCCATGGGCAACGGATGATGTTGGTGTGCACAGTAAAGGGCTTGCCATCTTGTGGTGCGGGATAGGAGTAGTCAAAATAGTTGACCAGCTCTTCCAAACGAACCGCTCCGGTGGGAGGGGTGCGACCTTCATTGAGGAGCCTGCGGACAATGCTGTATCCGGCTCGGTCTACATCGATGCTGAAGGTCGACAACGGGTCCATCGCCACATCCTTCCAGGAGGAAACGGGATTGGAGGTGAATTCCTCGGTATTGTGAGTCGAGTATGCTGCGTAGCCATCGCCCATTCCTTGGGCCTTACCCCTCATGCCATAGGAGATCGAACCGCCACCTCCTCCCATGAGTCCGCCCAGCGTGACGGATATTCCTCCCGAGCCCCCCTCCGCGTAACCCGCCACGGATTTCCCTCGCACGGCCTCACCTTTGAATTCGCGTCTCAGGGCCATTACGGAACCGGTCCGTCCGGGGAAGGACATGTTCTTGTCTTTGCTGATGGTGGGTGCCGGAAGTTGATCGGCTACGGGGGACTTCTGGATTTTACCGGTGACGGGCTCCTCCATAAGCACTTCCGAAACGATTTTTTCCTGGGTGGCGAAATAGCCTGCGATGGCCATGATTGATAGGCCTGCGATTCCTGTGCCTAGAAGAATCAGGCGCATGGGGCGTTTGCTTTTGTTCATGGTAAATCCCTTGAAAATGAGGAGCAACGGAATGCGGCTCCTGTTTTCAAGCTACCGAATTTATGTGTAAACAACTTGTAAAACTGCCTTTGTAACCAATGCTTTACCGATATTCGGGAATAGTCCAAAAAAAGTAAGGAAATGTTTACAAGCTTCCAGTCTTCCTGGGCAGTCTCACAATGGATGTGCTACCCCATCCCTTCGCACAGAGCTTGTTTCCTGAGCGGTGCATATCCAGGCGGACTCTTCCAATCTTGCTGAACCACCAGCCGGTGGGCACCGTATCCCCATAGTCCAATTTTACGTATTGGGCTAGGCACCATAAGGCGTTGTCGTCGCCTCGGTCGTTGCTGACTTCGCCTGTCCTGGCCGTGACATATAGGTCAAATTTTCGGCCTGCAGGGCAAATGGATTATTTAATGGATTTGTCCATAATGCAAACCAGGTTGCCTTCCGCATCAAAATAGCCCGTCTTGGTGACTCGGATGATTTCTGGGCTCGAGGCGTTCATCTTGAGGCGCTGTTCCACGGAAATTTGCACCACGTGGTATTTCTCTTCGGTGTTTCCATGGTAGCTCAAAAAGTACATCTTGTCTTGTTCGGGCACATTCTTAAAAGCCCGTGCAGTCGCTTCGATGTAATCTGCGTTGATGTTTTCTGCAGGAGCATTCTTGCCCGTGTTGGTAGAAGCCAATAAGATTCCGATCTTTTTGATTTCGGCGGACTTAAGCCGGTCTAGGTCAAACTGGAAGAATCCTTCTGCATTCATTTGACGGATGCGATCGATGGATGTAATGGTTTGATTGGGGTCAGTGGTGATTTGTTCGCTACAAGCTTCAGGAAGCTTGTTGCAACCCAGCAGAAGGATGGAGGCCATGGAAACGACGAGGAGAAATTTCTGGATTTTCATTTGCAGAATATAGTCGCATATGCCGGGGAACTCCAAGGATAATGGCAAAATTCCTTGTGCAGTACTTTGCGCAGTTCGTGTGGGGTTTGTGCGCAAGCTCACATCAGACACGCTGAAAATTGCAAAATTTCAAGGGTTTTTGCTTTGGCACGGTAGTTGCGATAAGGGAATCAAACAAAAAAAGGAGTTTCAAATGAACAGTAAAACAATTTTTGCAAAAACGGCCCTTACTCTTGCCTTGGCGTGTGGAATTTCCGTAGCCGCTGATGTGAGCGAAGACGAAGATGTCATCATTACATCTAAACCGCACCGCTTGCCACGTTTGATGACCATCCAGACCAGTGAAGTGCTAGAGTCCTACGCAGTGGGTTTTGCAGGGAGTGGAAATATCCATAATATCATTAAAGGCTCACGGGATGCCATGAATGGCGCCGTGTATGTAGGCCTGGGAGATGTTGCAGAACTCGGCTATGATATGGAAATATTGCGCTTGCAAGATGTTGGCGCAGATAAGCGGATGAAAGGCCATATCAAGATTCAGCCGGTGAGCGAAGGGCGATTTATGCCCGCGATCGCACTGACCTACGGAACCAATTTGGACAACAATGTGGAAGTGGGCGATTCCATTCCATTTGGACTGGAGCGGCAAAGCTTTGTCCTAGGTGCTTCCAAGTCATTTGCCATGGGCAATCACAGAATCAGCGTGCATCCAGGGGTCACCATGAATATGGATGAGCTGACCAAGATAGGAGATGTCAAATTAAAACCATCAAAGAATACCGCGCAATTTTTGGGTGCTCAGTTCGGTGCCACTTGGCAAACTGTCGATAACACCATGTTCATTTTCGAATCCCGCACGGTGCCCATTCTGAATACCGAGGTGAATGCAAACCAAAAGATGCAATACCAGTATGGCTTTGAGAATAATTTGGGCGTAAGGTTCTATATCCGCAATTGGGTGTTCCTGGATGCGGGAATCCTCACCCTTTATGATTCGGGCTCCGAGACCTGGGATCCCGGTATCCATGCAAATTTGACGGGTCTGCTCCCGCTTAAGGCCATTGCAACTCGCATTTTCAATTAACCCATATTCCAGGAGTATTTATGAAAAACCTCTTTGTATTCACGCTGCTCCTGGTCTGGGCGAGCTTTGCAGGAACCAAGTCGGACGGCACCAACCGCCTGGCGGTGATTGAAGTCGAAAATACCACGGGGCTATATACCGCCTTCGTAGAAGGCATGCCTAACATGATCGTGACCGAGCTTGTACAGAAGACCGGCGAACAATTGGTGGAGCGTAGCCAGATTGAAACCGCCATGCGGGAGCTCGGAGTCGAAAAGGCTGGAATTACCCAGGATCGTGGGCAACGCATTGGGGAATGGGTTGGGGCTGATCGAATTCTGCTCGGCACTTTCAGCCAGTTCGGCAATATTTTTCGCTTAGACCTTCGGGTGATTGAAGCCACAACCGGTCAAATTGTGGCCGCTTCAGAGGGGACAACACAGAACAGTAGTAACCTGATGGAATTAATTCCCAAGGCTGTCGCAAATTTGGCCAAGGAATTGGCACCCAAGTACGCAGGCAGGTCCAACTCGGTTTCCATCAACCAGGAGCAGTCCAAGCCTAGGTACCACAACGAAGACGCTTCCCGTTTGCAAGTTCGCTTCAAGACCGTGCTCGGTTTATTGACCGAAAAAAATGTGCCCTTCCAGATGGTGCGGATTTATTTGGATCAGAAGCTCGTTGCCTTAAGTCCGGTGATTGATGATGTGAATAAGGAATTTGTGCTGTATGAAGGGGAGGTTCCTCCCGGGATTCACCAGATTACCTTGGAGCATGGAGTCGCAAGCAAATCCGGGACCTGGAAGCGCTCCATGGAGGCTCAGCCCGAAAGCATGGAGATCAACTTTGCTACGGGGGTTCAGCATTCCATTGCATACAAGATGAAGGTGGGAATAACCCACTTCAAATTCGAGGACTATGTAATCAATTGATCCCGTAGGCCTTGACTTTGTAAAGAAGGCTTCGGCGACTGATTCCCAGGGCTTTGGCGGTATTCGTTTTATTCCAACGATGCTCGCCCAAAGTCTCGAGAATCTTCGCCTTTTCAGCGTTTTCACGGGCCACATTGAGCCCCAAACCTTCGGAGCTTGGTGTGGCTGCTACTGGACTTATGGAACTGGGAGGCGGTGCTTGGGTTAGGCCCAGGTGAAGATGGTGGGAATCGCTCAGGACCACTCCGCGCTCCAGGGTGTTTTCCAGTTCGCGGATGTTCCCCTGCCATCGGTGCTGGGTCAATTGGGCGAGCAGTTCCGTAGAAAGAACGTGTTGTGTGCCATAGCGGTCGTTCAGCTTTTTTAAAAAGAACTGGGAGAGGGCCACAATGTCTTCGCTACGTTCCCGCAGGGCAGGGAGTTTAACGGGGATTACATTGATGCGGTAATAAAGGTCTTCGCGAAAACGGCCTTGGGCCACTTCGGTTTGCAGGTCCCGGTTGGTTGCGGCCACCAGGCGGAAGTCCACCTTGCGGGGCTGGCTGCCACCGACCCGGTCCACCGTGCGTTCTTGCAGCACGCGTAACAGCTTGACTTGAAGAAGCAGTGGCATTTCACCGATTTCATCAAGGAATAAAGTCCCACCTTGGGCGAGCTCCACCTTGCCGGGCTTCTCGTGCAAGGCTCCGGTGAATGCGCCCTTTTCGTAGCCGAAAAGTTCGCTTTCCATTAAATTTTCAGGGATTGCGCCACAGTTGACCGCGATGAATGCCCCTTTGGCGCGCGGGCTATGGGCGTGGATGACCCGGGCGATCACTTCTTTTCCCGTACCGCTTTCGCCAAGGACAAGCACAGAGGAATCCGTGCGTGCGGCCTTGAGTGCGGTGTCGAGCGCGGCGCGGAAGGGTGCGGAATTTCCAATCACGCCCTCGATTTTCCCTTCGCCGATGGGAGGGAGCTGTGCGGAAATGGTGGGTTTGGAAGCCCGCGCGATCAGGCCCAAGGCCACTTCTCGCAAGTGCTTGATGTCGAAGGGCTTGGTCAAAAAGTCGCCCGCACCAAGGCGCATGGCGGAAATCACCGTGTCCATACTGCCGTGGGCTGTGATCAGCAGAAAAGGAAGCCAGGGCTGCTCTTCTTTGACTTTGGCTAGGAATTCCAGGCCATCCATGCCAGGCATATTGATGTCGGATATCACCAAATCCAGATTTTCTTCGCGCACCACTTCGAGCCCTTGGAAGGCGTCTGCGGCGGTGAATACCTTGGCTCCGGAAGCTTCAAGCACAGCTTGGAGGATTTCGCGGATGTTTTCTTCGTCATCGACGACGAGGATGTGTTTTTCGGAAAATGATACGGTCATGCGGGAAAAATAGCTATTTCGGTTCGTGGCAAACGAAGTCCAAAGCAAGCGCCCCGATCGGAGGGAATGTAGAACAGGTCTCCCCCCATGGCGCGTGCAATCTTGCGGCTTAGGGCGAGTCCGAGTCCATTTCCCTTGGTGGCCGTAGTGTAAAAGGGTTTGAAAAGGTGTTGGATTTGATCCGGAGCAATTCCCACTCCGTCGTCTTGAACGCGGATCTCTAGGGCTTGGGGCAGTAGGACCGACTTCAGGCGAAGAGGCTTCCCGCCCGGCTGGGCCCGCCAGGCATTTTGACACAGGTTGACCAGGATTTGTTGAATTCCGTTCGGATCGCCTTGAATGTTCCAGGCCGGGTGAAAATCGACCCGTTCGATGGCAATATTTTGTTGGGCCATCTGATCGCAGAACTGGGCGAGAAATCCGGAAAAATCAATGCCCTGGATTTCCACGGGGTAAGGTCGTGCAAAGCGCAAAAAGTTCTGCACAATATCATTGAGGCGCATGGATTCTTTGAGGATCATTCCCACAAATTTGGGGTTGCCCTTTTCTTCTTCCTGGAGCAACTGGGCTGCCCCGTAAACGCCTTCCAGTGGGTTCTTGATTTCGTGGGCGAGGCCCGCAGCCATAAGCCCTAAATCGCTTAAGTGCCGCTCTTGTACGCGGGTTTCCGTTAACCTGCGTAACTGGAGATGGTCAGCAAGTATTTTGCAGACCCCTTCCAGGAGTGGCCCTGTGACGGCCCAGTCTTCCGTGCGGTAGCGACCTTCCTGCAACAAAAGCACAAACTCAAGACCCTCTTCACAAATCCCGGGTACTAGAATGTCGGTTTTGCATCGCCGGAGTAGTCGCCATTGCCGCATCAGAACATTGCGTCGATGGGTTCCCAAAAAAGAAAACTGGCGGATGGAGCTGAGTAGTTCCCGTCGGGAAATGGCCCCTCGGTCATAGGTCTGGAGTGAATGAATTTGCAGTGTGGGCAGGGTGATGCCATGGGAAATGATGTAGGGTGGGTTTTCGCTGGGGCGCGAGGATTTGAAAAGAATCAGGCTCGCGCGGGGGAAATCAAAGCGTGACTGGATCTCGGAAAGCACACGTTCCGCCATAGCCAAAGGGTTTCCGGATGCGCTCATCATGGACGAAACTTTTAGCAGCAAATCGCGTCCCGAATGTCCCACTGGAAAAAACCGTTGGCGGATCAGAGTCGTCACATGAACTAGAATGGGAACTAGGGAGCTCAGCGCGAGCGCGATCAGGACTGCAGGAACCCAGGGTCTTTCGAACCAGGGAGCCACAACTTGCATGGCCAAATGCGATCCAAAGAAAAGAAGAAAGGCTCCCACAAAGAGGATCAGTCGCAAAAGGAACCAGCGTAATAGGGGGCGCCCACCCAAGTAGTTGAAACGAAAAATGGCCCAGTAGAAAATTCCGCTATATAGCGCAGAAGACAGATCCGCCAAGGGGTAGAGCGGGGTGACCCAAATGCTGTAGAATTCAAGCGATCCAAATCCGAACCCCAAGGTGGCGGCCCAAAAAAGAATTTGAGAGGGGTATTGGGAACCAATCCGTTCGGGTGGACGGCGCTTGAGCAGGACAATCCCCCAAATCATAAAGCCACTGTAAATGAGCGTGTAAAGTCCGTAGAGGGGTTTGGGGCAATTGTACCATCCATATTTTTCCAGGCGGAGGCCATCAGTCAGCAAGCCCTGGGAATAGAGGACAACCATGCCAATGGCACTTGCTACGGAGAGGACAATGGGAACCCTCCAGTGGCGGATTTTGCGTCCGGAAAGTTGTAGGGAAAGGGTGAAGAGGGTGGGGTAAATGAAGGTCGCGCCCACAAAGGAAAGAGAGGACCAAAGGTCCCGGTCGCCGAAGATCCAGAAAGGAAATCCATCGTTCTTTACCAGCTTGCCGAACTGCCACAAGGCCATGGAGGCTGCAAGCCCTAGAAAGATTAAGCCCGCCTGGCGGCGGTTGGTTATTAAACCGAGCACCAGCAGGCCAGCGGTGACGGCCATGGAGACGTAAGAAAAGAGAAGATGAACCGGAATGCGGGGTACAAGAAAATCCATGGAGGAAATATACATGGATGCGCCTATGATTTCGCTACGATGGTTGCACCGAACGATCTATTTTTAATCGAAACCGGAATTAGTGTATTTCAACAAGGGTATCTATATGGCGTTTACCGAAAACGAACAAAAAGCAATTGGAAAGGCGTTGGATGAATTCATGGAAATACACCGTCCTTCAGAAAAAATACGTGCTCAGATTGACCTCAGTTTTTCGATCGACAATCAATCTGTGACCCTATTTGAAATTAGACCCAGTATACGGAGTCCGAAGGAAATGACACATTCCAAAGTTGCCAAGGCAACCTATGTGAGGACGGAAAGGCAGTGGAAAATTTATTGGGAGAAATCCGATTTTAAATGGTATTCATATTCGGAGAAGCCAATCGTGAAGTCATTTAAAGCCTTTCTAAAGATTGTGGGTGCTGACAAGCTCCATTGTTTCTTTGGATAACTGATTTACCTTGTCACGGGTATTGCAATATGCAAAGTGTATATGGATTGTCATGCCCGGCATGACAGGGTCAGGTCGCATAATTAACGATGATATTCGTAACCAAACAAAACCATGACAAACAAAGCCATTATCCTAGACAAAACGACCCCAGGGTACCGAAAGGCGATGTTGCTTGTCATTATGTTCGGATTGATCAGCCTGTTCAGCGATTTGGTTTACCAGTCCGGGCGCAGTCTCAATGGTCCATACCTGAGTCAACTGGGAGCCAATGCCGCCCTGGTGGGATTGATCGCGGGGGTCGCCGAGTTTTTCGGGTATGCCTTGCGTCTGGTAACCGGGGCCCTGGTCGACCGGAGCAAGGCCTATTGGGCCTTCACCCTGGCTGGCTACGGAATGGTTGCTTCCGTCCCCCTGATGATGTTTGCCGGTACCTGGCAAGTCGCCACTCTTTTCATTGTTTTGGAGCGCATGTCCAAGGCCGTGCGCGCCCCGGCCAAAGATACTCTTCTGTCCATGGCCGCCCGCCGCGTGGGGACCGGTCGTGGTTTTGCCATCCACAAGGTACTGGATCAGACCGGAGCCATTGTGGGTCCTTTGGTCATGAGCCTATTCCTTTCGGGTGTGTTTGGAAACCATTTTCAGGGAGTGGCTTCGTATCAGCAAGCCTACGCACTACTATGGATTCCCTTGATTTTGGTTATGGGTGCCGCCATTTACGGACAAACAAAGGTTCCAAAGCCCGAATTACTGGAGGCAGAATTTCAGGATACGATTCAAGTGAAATCTCATCCCGAAAAGTTATCCCGCACATTTTGGATCTATAGCCTATTCTCCTTGCTCGTCAGTATGGGCTTTATCAACTTCACTCTCCTTTCCTTTCACGCCAAAGCCTCGGGCTTGCTCCAGGATGGTGCCATTCCCTTTTGGTATGCGATAGCCATGGCCGCCAATGCTCTTGCGTCCTATGTTGTGGGGCATTCCTATGACCGCCATGGGCTGAAGGTTCTGTATGCCATTCCCCTCCTGTCCATTCCTTTGCCGTTCCTTGGGTTTTTGGGAGGAAATGCGCAATCATTGATTATCGCGATTGTTCTGTTTGGATTTTCACTGGGCATCCAGGAAACCGTCATCAAAGCCGGAATTGCCGACCTTACTCCCCTCAAAAAACGTGGCTCCGGTTATGGCATTTTTAACACCATGAATGGCGTTGGACTATTGGCCTCAGGCGCCATAATGGGCCTGCTTTACGAGGTGTCGCCCATCGCCCTCTGCGCCTTTTCCTTATTGGCGGAACTGGCTGGGCTTGCGGTTTTGATTCACTTGCTACGCCATAGGAAGGCGTCGATACTATATTAGTCCACATGACGGTGTTTAAAGTATGTCCCAACTGTGGTGCGGAAATCAATTCCAAGGCGAAGTCGTGTCCCGAGTGTGGTTCGGATGAGAACACGGGCTGGAAGGATTCGGCCCTGAATGAACACCCCGATGTGGCTGAATTCGACCACGAAGACTACGACGAGCTTTTGCACAAAGAATTTGGAATACAGCGGAACAAGCCCAAGGCAAAATTCCCCTGGCAGATTCTGGTGGTTTTTGTTCTGGTGCTACTCTTGGTTATGGGGCGCCTGTTTATATGACGACTTGGTTGTTTGATTATGACCTGACGCTTTACGGCTTTGATGAGGCGGAGGTGATTGGGAGTCTGGATCGCAACATTACCCAGTTCTTGGTGACACGTTTTGGATTGTCTTTGCAGGATGCCGATGCGAAGCGCCGAGGGTATTGTGCCACCTATGGCACTACGCTAGGCGGATTGCGGGCTCTCCATGGAATCGCTCCCCAGGAATATTTTGACTTTATTCATGGGGGCGAAAGCCTGCAATTGCCCAAGCCCAATCGAACCAAGCGGGAATGGTTGCTCGGACTTCCGGGCCGGCGTTTGGTTTTTACCAATGCCCGTCGTGACTGGGCCCAGCGGGGCCTGGAATCCATGCAAATTTTGGATTGCTTTGAAGATATTCTAGATATTGAAAGCTTTGCTTGGGACTCCAAGCCCAATCCGGTCGTCTACGCGCAAGTTGAATCCAGATTGGGTTGTTCTGGTTCCGAGCTGATTATGATTGAAGATAAGGCGGAGAATTTGGAGCCTGCCCGTAAGCTTGGTTGGCGGACGGTTCTGGTGCATCCGGAATGTGTTTCCGCAAAAGTAGAGTGCGATTTAAAATTGCCACACCTCCTGGACCTGAATCCATCCCATTACCCTCTTCTGGGAATCCCTTAAAATGGATTCCCGGTATCTGCTAATTGTGGCGGGAGAAGCTTCGGGAGACCTTCTGGGAACGATCCTGGTCGCCGAAGCGAAAAAACTGGGTTGGTGTTCCAAAGGTTCGGGGGGCGAACGAATGGCGGGTGCAGGCTTGCAATGCATAGTGCCATTTTCAGACTTGCAGGTGAGTGGTTTTTTGGATGTAATTCCCCGCTTATGGCGTCTGCGAAAATATCTGGAAACCCTGCGTAGAGCTCTTTTGCATCCAAATTGCATGGGCCTAGTCTGTGTGGATTACCCAGGGTTCAATCTGCCCTTGATGCAGGAGGCAAAACGAACGGACAAACCTATTTATTGGGTTGCTCCCCCGCAAATCTGGGCCTGGAAACCAAAGCGAGGGCGACATTTTTATGGAGACGAGGTGGCGGTGTTCTTTTCGTTTGAGGAGTCGTCCTATCAAGAATGTGGCGCCCGCCCCATTCGGGTGCAGCATCCTTTGGCAAATATTCAAGCCCAAAGTTCCAGTTCTCCCAAAGATATTTGGGCGCTCTTTCCGGGTAGTCGCATGGGCCAGGCCAAAAGAAATGGTCGTGCTTATCAGCGCATGGGAGAACTTCTCTGCCGGTCACAGTGTGGCTGTTCCTTTGTGATGGTGGCTCCGGATGCAGAAGTGAAGCTGCTTTTTCAACGATTCTTGCCAGAAATTGAGATTCGCACCACGCAGGAAATGGAAGATTTATGGCCGAGAGTGCGTGGCTGCGTTTGTCCTCCGGGCACAGCATCTCTGGAGCTCGCTCTGCGAGGGGTCCCGACTGTGGTGTTTACCCGGGTGGATTGGCTCACTTGGGTGCTGGGCCGAATCTGGCTCAAGCCGAAGTTCCTGGCCTTGCCGAACCTGTTATTGCAAAAGGCCTGGATCCAAGAAGTCGTTGAATGCGCCCTTCCCTGGGGCACCACCGAAAAGCGTCTGCAGGTCCTCGCGGATCATCTGCATCGCCTTTCCCCCGACGAGAGCATAGCCCAGGCCGAGGTTCTTCGCGGAATGCTCACAGGAACAAGTCTCGAAGCGAATTTTATCCAATTCCTGCGTCGATTGGGTGGATAAAGCTATTTTTCAGAAACAATTTCGGAAACAATACTGAGGTCAATGTGGATAGCTTTCGTGTAACAGGTGGATGCGTTCTCGATGGAGAGGTCGAAACTTCGGGTGCCAAAAATGCGGTGTTGCCTATGATGGCGGCCACCATGCTTGCGGACGGAGTCTCCGAGATAACCAATGCGCCTCATCTTAAAGACATGAAAACCATGTCGGATTTGTTGCGGGTGATTGGTTGCCGAATTTCCGGATCCGAACATGTACTGGCGATTGATACCCGTGGCGCGAACCACTTGGAGGCTCCCTACGAGCTGGTGAAAACCATGCGTGCCAGCTTCTATGTGCTCGGCCCTCTGGTGGCGCGTTTTGGTCGTGCCCGCGTTTCGCTCCCGGGTGGATGTGCCTGGGGCCCTCGCCCGGTGGACCTGCATTTAAAAGGCCTGGAGGCGCTGGGTGCTACTGTGACCGTTACTCATGGGTATGTGGAGGCGGCTTGCACGGGGCGCTTGAAGGGTGGAGTGTTTCATTTTCCCATTAGTTCCGTTGGGGCAACTGCCAATGTGCTCATGGCGGCCACTCTCGCCGAGGGAACTTCCGTTTTGCACAATGCAGCAGTAGAGCCCGAAGTGGATGCCACCGTGGATTATTTGCTATCCATGGGCGCCGATATTCAGGGTCGGGGAACCCGCACCTTGACGATTCGTGGCAAAGAAAAACTCATGCCTGGCAATGGCCGTACCATCGCTGACCGCATTGAAGCGGGTACCTTCCTTGCCGGGGCGCTCATGACCCGCGGACGAGTCAAAACCACCAATATGGAGCCTGAACATCAGGGTGCTCTGTTGGATGTATTTCGTCGCATGGGCGCCGATGTGCAGGTCGGCAAGGATTGGGTACAGGTGGACGCGCGCAATCGTGAATTGAAGCCCGTAGACATTGTGACTCTGCCATTTCCGGGTTTCCCCACCGACATGCAGGCACAGCTGATGGCGGTGCTCACCACCGTTCCGGGGATTTCCGTGGTGCAAGACACCATCTATACGGACCGTTTTATGCATGTCGCAGAGCTCGAACGCCTAGGAGCGGACATTCGTTTGCGGGGCGACACGGCAACCATCCATGGTGGCTCCAAGCTTTCGAGTGCACCTGTCATGGCGAGCGACCTCCGCGCCAGTGCTGCCATGGTTTTGGCGGCATTGGTTGCCGAAGGCGTGACGGACATTTCGCGCATTTACCATCTGGATCGCGGTTACGAAGATTTTGAGAGCAAGCTTTCCAATTTGGGCGGAAAGATTGAAAGGCTGCACGGGCAGTCTGCTTAGGAAAAGAGGTGGGGAGGAATCCCGGCAGGCGCCTCAGGTTAGAAGTTAGAGGTCAGAGGTGGGATTACATAAGAGACGCAATCTCTAACCTCTACCCTAGCATTCCGTGCTAAGACCCTACTGGCTGTTTATGAAATGGACATTTGACATACACAATACAGCTCAGCGGCTCTTTGTTCTTACGGGGGCGGGGATTAGTGCGGAGTCCGGAGTGCGTACCTTTCGGGATTCCGGTGGCTTATGGGAAGATCATCGGATTGAGGATGTGGCTACTCCAGAAGGTTTTGCGCGGGATTCACAATTGGTCATTGACTTCTACAATGCCCGTCGTCTGCAACTCAAAGCGGTCTTTCCCAATCCGGCCCATTTGGCTCTCGCCCGCTTGCAAAAGCAACTTGGGGAGCGCATGACCTTGGTGACCCAGAACGTGGACGATTTGCACGAGCGTGGCGGGTCGCCCAAAGTAATCCACATGCATGGTGAGCTACTTAAACTTCGCTGTCTTTCTTTGGCGGAACACATTGTGGAAGTTTCGGAGAGACAAAAAATGGATTCTGTTTGTCCTCAATGTGGTGCAGGGCTCAGGCCTCATATTACCTGGTTTGGGGAAATTCCCATGCAAATGGAATTGATTCAGCAAGAGCTTTTGCAATGCTCGCATTTTGTCTATATCGGCACCAGTTCCCAGGTTTACCCTGCCGCGGGGTTCAAGGCCTTTGCCAAGTCGCGTGGAGCCATAGTGATGTGCATCAATCTGGACGTGGAGCCCGATTCCCATACAGACCTTGTGCTGCAAGGCAAGGCGGGCGAAGTGGTGCCGAATTGGGTTCAGGGGATTTTGGCCCCGGGATAGTGCCGAAAGGCCACAAGGATTTCTTTTGCTCCGGGCTTGATTCTATATTATAAAATACTTATATTAAGGTTTATCACCCATTTCTGGTCTGGAGGTTACATGAAAGCTCGTTGGATTCTTCTCGCCCTATTCGTCTTGGCAGGCGTGGCTTTTTCCGCTGAAAAGGCCGTGATTGCGAAGCCCGCTCCCGCACCAAAGCCTACCTTGATCTTCTTCATGAATCCCAATGGGTCACCTTGCCAAATGCAGGATCGCATTCTGCTCCAGGGCAAGACTGAGCTTGATCGTGCAGTTGTGTTGCGTTATGTGAAAACCACCGTGGACGAGGATCGCGAGGTCTTTTACCAGTATGGAGTTCGCAGCTTGCCCAACTTGATTCTGGTCGATGCTCAAGGCAAAGAAATCCATCGTTTTGCACCCGGAATCCAGGAACTAGAGGCCATCTTTTTGGCATTGAAAAAGTAAAGCGGACTATCGATTCTACTTAGTTTTTCCCAGGAGTCCCATGTCCCCATTGTTGATTCTCACCGCCTTTGGAGCGGGTTTTGCAAGTGTCCTGAGCCCCTGTGTGCTTCCGGTTTTGCCCATTGTTGCGGCAGGCTCGGAACAGGACCACAAGTGGCGCCCGATTTTGCTCACCTTGGGGTTGTCCGCTTCCTTTGTTGGCATGGGTATTCTATCGTCATTGGCTGGAAGCTGGCTTGCCGGGAAAATGCGGTTCATTGAAATCGTAGCTGGAGGCCTGGTTGCGCTGATTGGATTGCTCTTGCTGCTTGGCGTAGATGCCTTCAAACGTTTGAGTCTATTGCAACAATTTTCACCAAAGGTTGGAGCCGGTCCGTTTTCTGGATTCTTGTTAGGAATGGCTCTGGGACTTGTGTGGATTCCTTGCGTGGGTCCATTTTTGAGTTCTGTTCTGGCAATGGTTGCTAGCCAAGGAAGTATGCAAGGGGGAGTGGCTCTGCTGTTGTTTTATTCTCTAGGATTTTCCGTGCCAGTCCTGGTAGCCGGTTATGCGAGCCGCTGGTTCCGTGCCAAAACAAAAGTGGTGCGCAAGTATGCCATGGTGGTTCGAATCGCCGGAGGGCTTTTGCTGGTCGCCCTCGGCATGTTCATTGCGGTTCAAGGTACTTATGGTCTAGGTAGCCTTTCGTTCTAGGTCCTGACCGTTTCCAATTTGTTTACTGAGGCTTGGGGACTTCTGGACACTTTTTGACGCATTTGCCTTCCTTGTAGGTTTCGACAATCTTTTTGCCCTCTTCCCAGTAGGTGTAGGGGCCGTCCATTTTGTCTTCCTTCCAGGTCAGAATGGAAGAAAGGCTTCCATCCAGGCACAGGTAATAGGTTTCCACGCCCTCGCGCTTGCCCATGACAAAGGTGCGTTGTTCACGGACAACATCCTTGTGCTTGTCATCGTCGCACCAGATTTTTTCTTCGCCGTTTAGCTTGCCCATGGAATACTGAGTAATCTGCTTGAGCAGACCTTCGTCATTCCAACGTTGATAGGTGGAGTCCTTTTTTCCATCCTTGTAAAAAGTTTCTTCGAGCTTGATGCCCTTTTTGTTCCAGGTGATTTCGGGTCCGTGTTTGATGTCCTGTTTGGAGGTGACGGACTTTCGCAGAATCCCATTGTCGTCCCATTCCTGACATTTACCTTCGTGCTTGTTGTCGAGCCAGGAACACTCGGTGAGAACTTTGCCTTGGGCGTTCCAAGTCAGCTCAGTTCCGGTAAGTTTGCCCATGTCATAATTGACCGAATCGCGTTTGACTCCCTTTTCGTCAAATGCTTCATAGACCCCGTGCTTGACCAGTTCACCCTGCTCATTTTTGATTTGCTGATATCGTTGGTAAACTTGGCCATTCTTGTGTTCGGTTTCGACGGTGCCATCTCCGCAGGCTTGTAGCATAAGGGTGGCGCAAGGCAGAGCGAGCAAAAGCGATTTGAGGGTCATAAATATGTTCCAGGTTGGGGTATTCTTGCTGAAATCTAAATCCGAACCACAGCACTTCAAACAGGCAAATTCAGGGAAATTGAGAAAAGTACCCTAGATTGGACTAATAGGTGTCCGGAATTCCTGGAAATGGGATATCCAGAAAAGTACAATGTAAGCAGGAGAACAGTATGACATTCTTAGTTCAAAGCCCCGCAAACCAGGTCCTAGTTGATGGACAGACCGTTTCTTTGGCGCGGAGCCCAGAGGTGCCCGAAGACGCATTCCCTCCCGTCATCGAAGGAAATCACCCGCTGATGATCGTCGATGACTTTGCCTTGGACCTGTATGGATCGGAGTCCCCCGCTGGCTATACAGGGCTCTGGGTAATTCGGGATGGGCACCTCTTTCTACGTTGGCTATTAGGAAGCACTCGCGTAAAGTGGGACCTAAAAGCCGACTGGTTCACGGGTGATTTGGATTGCCAAAAAAGCAAAATTCACTGCCTGATTCACGTGGATCACGGGAATGTGCAGGCCTTCGCGGCCTAGGCCTAGGTCCACACTTCAATTGCTTACGCGATGATCCTGGCTTCGGTCGGGATTTTTTTGTGGTTGGGGGAACAATTACGGGCCACTTCGAACGAATCGGGAGGTTCCATTGATCCCCTTGATTTGAAGTATGCTTGTCTTGCCCTTTTGAAGGACGGAAACTTTGCCGTTCAGAAAGGAATTATCGTCGGAAAACTGAAAGGAGTTTTCGCCAAGTTTTTTCCATGTGCCTTTCATTTCGAATTCCTCGCCGATCACCAAATAGGTTCCGTTGGCATTGATCTTGAGTAAGTATGGATCCGCTGATTCTGATCCCGCCGGATCCCAGGATCCGATGATACTTGGGGCACTTGTTGCCGGGGAAATGAATGGACTAGGTTTTTCGCCCCCTGCCGTTGGCTTTGGAAAAACTTGCGCTTGGTGGGTATCTTTGCGGGCAGTGGCCTTTGCATTGGGGGAGCTAGATTTGGTTGGTGCAGGCTTGGAGACGCTACCCGCTTTTGGGGAGGTGTTTTTTTGTTTTGTCTTTTTTTGTGTCTTTTGAATACTGGTTGGTTGAGCTGCATCGTTTGCAGGACTTGCGGATCCAGGCGAAAGTTTTTGAATTGCACTCTTTAACAACTTGACAATTTGGATCAAATCCTGGGTGGCATTCGTCATGTCAATCACCGCCCCATTGATTGATTTGGCAACCGAAGGGACTTTTCCAATATCCAGACCTTGAAAATCCTTTGAAGGGCTCAAGGCTTTGAGGTTCGTGATTACGGAATTTACCCGCTGGGGAAGACGTGGGACCTGCTTGGTGGCCATCTCGATCATTTTGAGCCCAAACTGGGTGCTACGGGCGTTAGCCGGGAAGGATTCGGATTCCCCCACCACCCTTTCCAGGGAGAACCTCAGTTGACGTACTGTGGCACTAGTCATTGCCGCATCGCGGAACACATTGTCGTATTTGGGAATGCCGTATTTTTTGTAACTGACCTGTTGGCTCACATTATCATAAATGGGGTCCCCCGCAAAAGATGATAGGCCGGAGCTTAAATCGCCAAGCCCAATCTCCACCGAGGAACCCGCGCACCCAGTAAATATGGAGAAGATGACAAGGGAAAGAAGCCAACAAAAATTCGTGCATTTTAAAGAAAGTCTTTTCATGACCACAGGATAACAATAAATGGCGCCTGATTGCAATATCAAGCGCCATTCAAATGTTTTTGATCGGGTTTATTGTATGTTCGTAAAATTGGGAGTCAATACTGCGCAGCCTGATTCATCTGGAACACTCACATTGATTTTGAGTTCAGAATAGGAGCCTTCGGAAAGAATTAATTCAGGTACTACGGTCCACTTGTTTCCAGCGGGGCAATCATTAAAGTCATTTTTATTTGTTGCCATAAATCCAGGATTCAGATCGGTATATATAAAATTAGCTGTTTCACCACTGGGACCAGAGGTGGTTGCTCCGGGAGCAACGTATCCAATTTCTTCCCATGAACCGAGCTTATTGGTTTCTAGGTGAAAAGCTTGGACAAGCTTTACATAGGTACCCGCTGCAGGCTGAACCTCTGCCACCTTTGCTTTTGCGCTCATTCCAAACATTTTTGGAACCGCAATCGCGGCAATTATCCCCAGAATGATAAGCGCCGGAATGAATAGAATCCAAATTATAGCGATAACCTTCATCCAAGGTGCCCCGACATAGCGGACAGTCTTTTCGGGGTTGTAGAAGTCACTTTTTGAGATTTTAAATAGATCAATGAGGACCAGAACAAAAATCACCAGAGGCGGAATAACCAGGACCGCTCCGAGGGTAGAGCATAATAAATAAACCAAACCTCTTTTTGTATTGCCCGATACAAACTGATGAACGCCCCAACAACCAAAAAGGAGGCCAAAAATAAATAGCGAGGTCCCACTTTCGTCACGAACCATTGCAGGCGCGGAGTTTCCACCGCATTTGGAGCAAAACTGTTGCCCATCTATTAATGTTGAACCACATTTTGAACAAAAAGCCATTGAATCCTCCTTAACAGGTTTTTAGTGTGTATCCAGGATTTTCAATGTAGCATAACTCTGTCAATAAAGCAAAACATTGAATGGACTCACTACTGTCCAAAATAATCTAGTCTAAACTCGTTAGACCATTGGTATTATTGGCCTG
>CAIRAY010000080.1 GCA_903876665.1 uncultured Fibrobacterota bacterium
CAGGCCCAAAGGCCGAACTCGCACCCCCAAGACGACCGTACACGAAAAAAGCCCCAGTCCGAAGACCAGGGCTCTTGTATTTTCTTTTCGTTCCCGCGAGCAGGCCTTAAGGCCGAACTCGCAAGCCTGCGACGACGGATTCGCCGTCAGGGATGGATGGATACGAGGCGCGAGCGGGCGCCGCATAGTACTCTATGCAAGCTCGCGAGCAACGACGTAGACGCCATCCATCACGGCGAATCAAATCAACCCAGGCGCTTTTCGATCGCTTCCAGCTCCGCAACCAGCTCCTTCGGAAGCTTGGCGCCGAACTTTGGATAATGCTCGGCGCGGACGTCGGCAATTTCAGCCTTCCAGCCGGCCACGTCAACAGAAAGGAGTTCCTTCATGTCTTCAGCGGTCACGCCAGCAGGCAGATCAATTCCGTCCACAGTTGGCATCATACCAATTGGGGTCTCGACAAACTTGCCGGTACCATCGCACTGCTCGAATACCCACTTGAGCACGCGGGAATTCTCGCCGTACCCTGGCCAGAGCCATTTGCCTTCCTTCGTCTTGCGGAACCAGTTGACGAAGAAGAACTTCGGCTGGGAAGCCGCTGGAGTCTTTTCGCCCAGTTTGATCCAATGTGTGAAGTAGTCGGCCATGTTGTAGCCACAGAATGGCAGCATGGCGAACGGATCACGACGAACCGAGCCGACCTTGAGGTCCAGAGCCGCAGCAGTGATCTCGGAACCCACGATGGAGCCCATGAACACGCCGTGGTTCCAGGACTTGGCCTGATGCACGAGAGGAATGGTGGATGGACGACGGCCGCCAAAGAGGATGGCATCGATTGGCACGCCAGCGGGATCTTCCCACTCGGCAGCGATAGCTGGGCACTGTGTCGCAGGAGCGGCAAAGCGGGAGTTGGCATGGGACGAAGGAGCCTGAGCCTTGTTGGCCTTGTCCTGTGTCCATGACTTGCCATTCCAGTCAATCAGCTTGCCTGGAGCGTCATAGCCGATGCCTTCCCACCAGACATCGCCATCTTCGGTCAACGCAACGTTGGTGAAGAGGGTGTTCTTGGCAACGGAGTGCATTGCATTTGGATTGGAATCCATGGAAGTACCAGGAGCCACGCCAAAGAAGCCTGCTTCTGGATTGATTGCATAGAGCTTGCCATCTTTACCAGGCTTCATCCATGCGATATCGTCACCGATGGTCTCGACTTTCCAACCAGGGATGGTTGGAACGAGCATGGCGAGATTGGTCTTGCCACAAGCAGATGGGAACGCTGCGGCCACAAACTTGGCCTTGCCTTCGGGATTGGTGATCTTGAGGATCAACATATGTTCGGCAAGCCAGCCTTCTTTACGTGCAATGACCGAAGCGATACGCAGAGCGAGGCACTTCTTGCCGAGCAGTGCGTTTCCACCGTAACCGGAACCGTAGGACCAGATGGTCTGTTCTTCGGGGAAATGAGCAATGTACTTCTTGTCGAGAGGAGCACATGGCCACTGACCAAGGTCATCCTGACAGGAAAGCTGTGGTTTGCCAACGGAATGCAAGCAAGGAACGAATTCGCCGGCATCACCGAGGACTTCGAGAACCTTGGAGCCTACGCGAGCCATGATATGCATGGAAGTGACCACGTATTCGGAATCGGAGATTTCAACGCCGATCTTGGCGATTGGAGAACCGATAGGACCCATGGAGAAAGGAATCACGTACATGGTACGGCCCTTCATGCAGCCCTTGTAGAGCTTTTTCATGATGTCTTTCAGTTCGGATGGGTCGATCCAATTGTTGGTGGGACCCGCGTCATCCTTGGACTTCGAAGCAATGTAGGTGCGGTTTTCAACGCGGGCTACATCGGAAGCGTCGGAACGGAACAAGAAGGAATTTGGGCGCTTCTTGAGTGGGGTGGCGAGACCGGCGTCAACCATGATTTTAATCATGGAGTCGTATTCGGCCTTGGTGCCATTGCACCAGACGATGGAATCAGGTTGAGTCATCTTGGCGATTTCGTCAACCCAAGCAACTAGCTTGGCATGCTTGGTTGGAGCAGTCATTTGATTTCCTTTAGGAGGTGAAGTGACAGGGATACTGGACAAACGGGTAAAACTTAGATTCTTTTTTAAGCCAAAATACACCCCAACACAACATTTACATAAAACCATCAAAACGGCTAGAGGAGCCGGTATTGCACCGCCTCAGCAATGTCCTCCTTTTTGATCACCTCGCCCATCCGCAAATCCGCGATGGTCCTTGCCACCTTAAGCACCCGAAACACTCCCCGGGTTGAAAGCTTGAGCCGGTTGGCTGCCTGCTTAAGCAAGGCTTCTTCCTCAGTTCCCAAGCGACAGTGGGCCCTCAGGAGATCCCCGGACAGCTGAGAGTTCCATACCCACTGGGAATTCCCCTCAAACCGTAGTTTTTGCCAGGCTAGAGCCCTTTGCACCCTTTCTGCGATGGTGGCAGAGGATTCCCCCGAAGAAACCCGCAATAGATCGAAGGGTTGAATCGGAACTTGGATCTGCAGGTCGATCCGGTCCAGCATGGGGCCCGAAATCCGGCTACGGTAACGGGTGACATCGCCAGGTGCACAGCCACATTCCCTCGATGGATCCAGGCTGTAGCCACAAGGGCAAGGATTCATGGCGGCCCCCAAAAGGAACCTCGCGGGCCAGGTTATGGTCTCCTGCGCCCGGGCCACGGTGACTTCGCCCGCTTCCAGGGGTTGCCGCAATCCCTCGATACTCGCCCGGGAAAACTCCGGAAACTCATCCAAAAACAGCAAGCCATTGTGAGCGAGGCTTATTTCGCCGGGCCTGGGGTTTCGGCCTCCACCCACCAGGGAAACGGAAGAAGCGGTATGATGCGGTGCTCGGAAGGGGCGTTTTTCCAGGAGACCTCCACCGGCCTGCAAATTTCCGCTACAGGAGTGGATCATGGTGGTTTCGATGGCTTCCTGCGGGAACATGGGAGGCAGGATTCCTGGCAGGCATTGGGCGCACATGGTCTTGCCCGCACCGGGAGAACCCACCATCAAAAAATGATGCCACCCGACCGCAACAATCTCCAATGCGCGACGGACCCCCAGCATTCCTTGGACACCGGAAAAATCCGGGCAGGAAACGCTTTGCAGCGAGGGGGTTTTGACTTGATTTCCGCCTTTGCGAAAGGAACCAGAGACGTTTCCCGCCAAGCCTTCGAGACAATCGACCAGAGAATTCACTCCCATTACATCTAAACCATCAACAGCCAATGCTTCTTCGGCATTTGCCAGGGGAACAATTAAACGCTTCCCCAGTTTATGCGCACAAAGTGCCATGGAAAGGACACCCCGGATCGGTTGCACATTTCCATCGAGCGAAAGCTCCCCAATCATCAACACATCGGAGGCTTGGTTACATTCAAACTGCTCCGTAGCCAGCAACAATCCCACCGCCAAAGCCAAATCAAAAGCGCTCCCTTCCTTGCGGATATCTGCGGGAGCGAGGTTCACCGTAATCCTGCGGCTCATGGGTTGGAATCCTGACGAGCGGAGAGCGGAAACAACACGTTCACGCGATTCCCGGACTGCGCTATCCGGAAGCCCTACCATGGAAAACCCCGGAAGCCCCAGGGAGCTATCCACTTCAATCACCACGGGCACGGAATGGATCCCGGCAACCGTGGCGGAAAATACTTTTCGAACCATTGTTTTTGAACCTTTTCAATCCGACAGGAACCGCCAGTTTACCAACCAAGGAAGACCAGAACAACGATTCCCGCCGGACGACAAGAGGGCTACACTTTGCCCCTATTTTCCAGATTTTGCGTCGTGAACTTGAGCCTGGTAAGACTCGAGAACCAGTTGTTCAATATGGTCCCGGAGCTCGCGGGTGACCGGATAAAACAGGCTGCGGTAATCCTCCCCTTTATATCCTGGATCATTAGGGTACGAGACGAATAACCCATTGGCCCCGTCCACGATCCGCAGGCCAGTCAATTGTAGCTGGTCATTGAGAACCACCCGGGCGAATGCTTTAGTTTTTCCGACTTGCTCCTTGAGCAAGTAGACTTGGACTGCTGTCGCTTGAAGACGCTCGATATCCGGGCTGATTGCAACATCGGACTCTTGGGTTTGTTTTTTTGCCATTCGAAAACTCCTTTTGTTTGAGTGACAGGGGAGCAATCGCAAAAGATGTGCCATTTACTTACTGGTCAATTCCCTTTGATTTATGGAGATTGATTAGATTGAGAGAGTGATCAAAAGTGATTAATCACTGACTAATCGATATTGATCAATAACGAGAGCGAGCCCATGAAACAGAGCGATGAAATTGAGTCCTTAATTGAAAGCGCCTACGAAGGCGTGCCATCCATCGATTGCAGCGGATGCTCGGGCGACTGTTGCGTGAGCCCCACCATGACCGCGCCAGAGTTTGTACGCATGATGCACTGGGCCCGGGAAAACTTCGGCTTGGAAAAGTTGACCGAAATTTTGATGCAGCCTTCGCGTGAACACTTTCTTTATGCGGACAATGCCTTCTGCCGCTTCCAGGATCCCGGCGGACTCTGCACCAGCTATCAAGGCCGGGCCATTGCCTGCAGGCTTCACGGTCACGAAGCCATGCGCGCATTTGCCTCGGAGGGTACTGAATTTTGCACCCGCAACCCCAGTGGAAATACCGCCATGACCAGCGAGCAGGTGGAGCCATTGATCGAAAACATCCGCAAAGCATTATCGCTTTCTGGAATCCCCTATTCTTCACCCTACTTCTTGATCAGTCTTAATTTGGAGTGCTGGCTCGATTTTGCTTACCATCCGGAATGGAGCAAAGACCGCCCCGCACTTTTGCCTACCCGCCAGTATCTGGATCAATTCATTGAGTTACCCAAACTCCCCCAGCACCGCTGCAACACCACCCTGGAAGGGAAGCTGAACACTATTGACAAATTATTTGCCGCCATTGAAAAGGAAGACTCCGCCCGCATCGAAGCCCTGTTGCAGGAGCTCCATGACGACTTCCCTTCCTGTGGCTCTTATTTCCTGGAAGAGCTCGCGGCCATGAAAGAGATGTTCCGCCCTAGTCCCGCAAACGCAGAAGGCGTAGGGTCCTAAAATCGGATTACTGGATGCGCTCGAGCCATAATCCACGGAAGGTCCGGAACCGCAGCACCCGGAACCCTTGAGTGGTTACCCAGGCTTCAGCGATGGCTCCGTCTTCACGCTCAAAGCGCACCTGCGCGGCTTCGACTTCGTCGATTTTGAGACGGCTTGCGGTGACCCAGCCTCGAACGACGGATTGCCTGCGCACATAGGGCATTTCCCACTGGCTATCCATGATGCGAAACCGGACTTCCGAGGGATTTTGCATGAGGCGGACCGCGATGGGAAGCAGCAATTCTTCGGGCAGGGCCAGTTCCTTCAACTCATGGACCCCGTCTCCATAAATGGGCGAATGGAATTCAATTTTTGAGCTTCCCTTGGCAAAAGTACCCCGGGTCCAGTCGTTTTCACCCCGCCCGCTACGGACGGTGTTAGACCAGATGGGATCGGGCAAGGGTGAAGGCGTGGAGGTCCTTTTGCTCAAAACAACGGCGCTCCAGGAAAAGGCCGTGTCCGAACTGGAATAATGCGCATCAAGCGTGACGCGGTCGGCCATGAGCGTCTGCCCCGAAATTACCGCAGGAGCCAAACGGCCACTTCCTTTGAAAACGGGAACGGAATCCATGATGACGACCACGGAAAACTCGCGGGTTGTGTCTCCCACGGGGCCTTTGGCGTTAAACCAGGCTGTTTCTGCATGAATGGCAGAAAGAAAGCCAACAAAAAACACGAAAAACGCAACCTTTCCAAAAAAGGTTGCGCCAATTGTCGAACGACCGAATGGTTTAACCATTAACCCCGAACTCCTTCAACAGCCGTTCAGCCAGCTGATCCCGGAACTCAGGAGTATTGTAATAGCCACTTTGAACCCGGGCTTTGACCTCAGCTACGCGAGTTTCGCGAACCTCGGGCAATGCCTGGGCATGGGCAACCACTCGATCCGTTTCCGAAGCGGAGCGGGCCGCTTTGGAAATGGTTACCGAATCCGAGGAGCGTGAGGGACCAACGGAGCCTTCGCTCTTCTTTTCTGGCTTTGCGCCACCAGCCTTCTGCACATCTCGGATTGCGCCAGACTGAAAGAATGCATCTGTAATTCTCATACGAATAACTCCTACTACTTACTATATCGGCAAGTTTTACTTCAACTTTAACCTTAACCTCGCCTTTTTTCAATCACTATTCGACGGTTTCGCCCATGCTGAACATCGGCATGTACATGGCGACCAGGATAAAACCGATTACAATTCCAAGGAAAACGATGATGAGTGGCTCGATCATTGCCGTCAGAGATTCGACTGCGGCGTCCACTTCTTCATCATAAAAGTCCGCTACCTTGGTGAGCATGGTCCCCAGACCACCGGTTTTTTCACCCACAGCAACCATCTGCACCACCATCCCTGGGAAAATCCCGACTTCCTTCATGGGCTCGGCAATGGGCTTTCCACCCGCGATCTGTTCGCGGATATACATGATCGCCTTTTCGACCACCACATTTCCGGAAGTTTTGGCGGTGACCTCAAGCGCATCCATAATGGACACGCCCGAGTTGAGCAAGGTGCCCACCGTGCGGGAAAAACGCGAGATGGCGGATTTGACTTCGAGCTCCTTGATTTTGGGAGCCTTGATTTTGAAGTTGTCGAAAGCCCAACGACCACCGGGAGTTTTGAGCGCCTGAACAAAACCAATAATGCCACCAATCACCAGAATCAAAAGCAACAGAAAGTAGTTCTGCAGAAAGTCGGAGATCCCAACCACCAGTGCGGTAGGACCAGGCAAAGCCTTGCCACCTGATTTAAAGATTTCGGCGAACTTGGGCACCACCAAAGTCAGCAAAACCGTAACCACGACAATCGCCACGATCATGACGATCACAGGGTAGGTCATCGCTCCTTTAACCTTGCGCTTCAAGCGTTCATTGGCTTCGCCGTAGTCCGCCAAGCGATTGAGGATGGCCTCGAGCGCACCACCGGCCTCACCCGCAGCCACCATGTGCACATACAGTTTGCTGAAAACCTTGGGGTGCATGGCCAGGGCTTGGGAAAGATTGGTACCGCCCGAAACGCTTGCGGCCACGCGGCGGATGACTTCCTGCATGGCAGGGTTTTCACACTGTTCTTCGAGCACCTGAAGGGCATTCAGCAATGCAAGGCCTGCAGAATTCATTACCGCAAATTGCCGGGTAAAGCGGGCCAGATCGGTGGATTTGATGCCCGAGCCCATCTGGAAACCTTTTGCCCCCAGCGCTTTTTTCTTGACGGTCACATCGGTTAAGCGCTTGCGCCGGACCAAGGAAATAGCAACTTCCTGGGAGGCGGCCTCCACTTCTCCGGTCTCAAATTTTCCCGAGGGATTTTTCCCTTTGTAATCCCATTTTGCCATAAACTATATCCCTTTGTCCTGCATAAGTCTTTCAAGCTGGTCTGGATTGGATGACTTTGCCAAGGCATCTGCGCGGGCAAGCTTGCCTTCTTTGACCAACTCGATCATCCGCCCGTTCATGGTGTTCATTCCCCACTTCTGGCTGATTTCCAGAATGGATTCGATCTGATGCACCTTGTCGTCACGGATCAGTGCCCGGATAGAAGGGATCACATTCATGATTTCAAAACACATGACGCGGCCACCGCCCACCTTGGGAAGCAAGGTTTGACAGATGACCCCTTGTAGGACAAAGGAAAGCTGTGCACGGATGGTTTGCTGTTCGCCCTTGGGAAAAGCGTCCACAATGCGGTTGATGGTCTGGACCGCTGAATTGGTATGGAGAGTCGCAAAAGTCAAATGACCCGTTTCGGCAATAGTCATGGCCGCACGGATGGTGTCGAGATCGCGCATTTCGCCAATTAGAACCACATCGGGATCTTGGCGAAGGGCCATTTTAAGAGCTTGGGAGAAGGAGCTGGTGTCGGAACCGACCTCGCGTTGATTGACCATGCACTTCTGGTGCTTGTGCAAAAACTCGATGGGGTCCTCAACGGTAAGAATATGCTCTTGGCGCTCCCGGTTGATCTTGTCGATCATGGCGGCCAAGGTGGTTGATTTTCCCGAACCCGTCGAGCCGGTAACCAGCACGAGGCCCGAGGGGCGACGAGTAAAGTCGGCGATGATCTCAGGCAGACCTAAATCCTTGAAAGGACGGATATCCAAGGGAATAATGCGCAACGCCAAACCCACACAGCCACGCTGGAGGTAGGCATTGGCACGGAACCGGGCAAGATTGCTGACGCCAAAGGAGAAATCGCACTCTTTGGATTGCTCGAAGCTCTTTTTTTGCACCTCGTTCATCAAAGAATAAGACATTCGCATGGTTTCGTTGGGGGACAATTTGTCGACACCCAGCGGAATCAATTTTCCGCTTAATCGAAGCAGAGGGGGGCTTCCCGCAGTCAAATGAAGATCAGAACCGCCACGTTTGACCAATTCCGACAGAAGTTCCTGAATATTATACGGCATATGGGAATAAGTATATTATTTTCGCTTCCATCTCCGAGGTATTCTCACTATGAATCGACGATTCTGGATTCCGATCGCCATTTTTCTATTCCTGGCACTGTGGTGGACGCTGTCCAATCCACCCCCCTCCCAGCAGTTGGTGTCTACGCAGGCCGAGAATTTCCATCTCCCGGAAATCATGACAGGGAAAGTCGATAGTCTAAGTGCCTATTCCGGAAAAGTGCGACTCGTGGTGTTTTGGGCCACCTGGTGCGCCCCCTGCCTCGCCGAGATTCCCAATCTGATCCAGCTGCAACAAGCCTTCGGGAACCGGGGGTTTCAAATCATTGCAATCGCCGTAGAAAGCGACCCGGCAGAGGTTGCAGCCCTAGTCAGGGTTCATCCCTTCAATTATCCCTTGCTGGCCGCAAACCCAGAAGTCATTGCGAGCTTTGGCGGCGTATCCTCCATCCCCACATCCTTCCTGATCAATCGGCAAGGCGTCATTCTGGGTATGATCCCGGGACTGGTGGATTACGAGGAAATGGAAAAGCTCATTTTGCCCGAACTGGGTGGATAGAACGGGCAATCCGCCTAGGATGGGTTATAAGAATTCAAAAAACAAATGACTTCTGGCACTCCCGATCCTAGCTTTGTGACAACACAAAGACCTTTACCCATCTAGTGAAACTCATGAAAATTCAATTACTCGTCATTTTCCTGATTTTCGGATGCAGCGCAGAAAAGAGTAGTCCAATGTCCCCAACAACTAGCTCCTCGAGTTTGGCTAGCGAGATTCGATCCTCGGTCACCATCGCATCTTCATCCTCCCAGGAATCGACCTCTTCTTCGAGCATGGCCGTCGCATGGCGCTACTTCGGTGCGGACCATCCATCCATCCGAACCACAGGAAGGGCAAAGCAATCCGACCTCAAAGCCCCAGTACTTGCCTGGTCTGGAAGCACATTCCAAATTGCCTTCACCGGAACCGCAGCCAGAATCCGCCTCTCCGCATTGGGCAGCGTTTTTAACGTCCTGGTTGACGAAGACACCATTCCTCGAGCTATTCTGGATCTGTCCGAGAACTTCGACACCGTTCACACGTTGGTCGAAAATTTGCCTCTGGGTCCCCATTCGGTAACCGTTTTTAAGCGCACGGAATCCCAGTATGGTGCAGCGACATTTAGGGGATTTGAAATTCTCGGAAACTCCCAGTTGCTGGATTTACCTGCACGTCCAAGCCGTCGCATCGAATTCATCGGAAGCTCCATCACCTGCGGCTACGGAAACCTCGATTCCGTCAAAGAGAACCCCTTCAAAATCACCACGGAGGATTTCTATTTCTCCTACGCAGCCCGCACGGCAAGGAATTTGAACGCGGAATTCCATACCGTCTGCCATTCGGGTCGCGGAATTTCCCGAAACAACACTAACGGAACAGAAGGAACCATCCCCACCCTATGGCCTTTGATTTCTTCCCAGGAGACTTCGCCTTGGGATTTTTCGGCCTGGATTCCCGATGTGGTGTCTTTACACATCAGCACCAACGATTTTTCCAAAAGCATTCCGGATTGGGCAACCTATACCTCCGCAACGGTCCAATTTATCCTGGATATCCGATCCAAATATCCAAACGCAACCATCCTTCTGCTCGTCGGCCCCAGGCTTTCGGATGACTATCCCCTCGCCACCACCGCGGACTTCGTGAGATATCCCATCGATTCCACCGGCTACCCTTCCGCATACATGAAGCAGAAAATCAATTCCTCGACAGGGGACACCACTTATACTTACAAGTCGTTGACCACGTGCAAACGATACATTGACGATGTCTTGGAAGTCCTCGCATCAGACGGTGAAAAAAAGGTTTTTCAGCTGTCCATCCCGGACCGGGGCGCAAGCATGGGTTACGGAGCCGATTACCACCCCACCGCTCGCGAGCACGCAGCCATTGCCAATAACCTTACGTCAGAAATTAAAACTAGGATGGGTTGGTAACCCTATCGATCCATTGTCAATAAGCCTGCATTCGCCAAACAGATGACGCCCGCGTCCGACCTGCACGGGAATGGCCCCCAGCAATAAATGAAAAATCGAGTACCCCAGCTTCGCCATCCCAAAGTCAATGGTCGAGATGGGGTAGGGCTTGAGCTCGGCCAGGTTATCAAATGAAATCAGAGAAATGTCTTTGGGAATGCCAATCTTTTGCATCCTAAATGCCCGCCAATAATTCATGGCATAGTGGTCATTGGGAGCGATCAAGGCGGTGACTCCCGGCTCATGCAATACCTTGCGAACCACCTCATCATCACTCCAATCCAGCTCCATGGAAACGATGCTAATTCCTAGGGTCTTTCCGCGCTCAACCAAACGCTCGGCGCGGACCCGGAACCATTCGAAATCCCCTTCCCCATTACACACAAACGCAACCCGCTTATGCCCCTGCCCGCTCAAAACATCCATGGCCAGATCCGTCGCGGTTTCTCTTCCTGCCCCAACCCAATCCCCATAGCTCACCCGAAAAAATAATGGCGAGTCCAAAACGGGAATTTCCGGCTTGTCATCTTGGATCCAAATTACCGGTTTTTTAAAGCGAATCAACCACTTGCACCACCCATCGAAATCCTCCAGAGTAACCCGGAGCGGTGTTAAAAGACAACCCAAAAACGCATCCCCAAGCTCCTCAATGATCCGACGGATTTCTTTGCGTCCCCGAGGGAAAACCTGCTCCCCCGAATCTTCTCCCGTCAGAACGGGCAATAACCTAACGCCAGCCCGGTCCGCTTCGGATCCAATGGCCCGGACCGCCTGGTCCATAATATTGCCATGAAATTCAGCCCATTCTTCGGGGCGGTTACAAACCAGGATGATGGTTCTGCGGATGGGAGAAACCAAGGAATCCGTGATTCTTTCAGGGACGACAAGCGATGATCCCACAATCCATTGTTTGCCCCGCTTGAAAAGCAAATTCTGAAGGGCAAGTTCACGACAGGCCTGGGCCAAAGTCCGGGTAGAGGTGTTCCATTCCTTGCATAGCCATTCCACTTTTGGCAGGGATTGGGCGAACAGAAATGCCCCGTCCGCAATAGAAGCCTCTAGGCGCCTACGAATGGCAGGAACAGACCGTTCCGGAACACTGGCCTTGGTTTTCTGGGCGGAACCAGCGAGCGAAACTCCCGAGCCAGGTTGGATGGTCAGCAAGCCCATCTCTTCTAGGGAATGAATTGCCCGCATGACTTGACGAACAGAACAACCTATTTCTCCCGCGATATGGCGCCCAGAAGGAAAGCTACCTCCAGGCGAGAGATAGCCTTGATGCCCAATCCAGGCGATTATCTGAGGAACCGAAATTGCCACACTATGAATCTATGAATTTTTATTTCATTTCCCTCCAACAATTTTGGAACATATCTTAAAAGAGAAAAAAATCCATCCCCACCCGAGGTCATAATGAATAAGAAACTACTTGCGCTACCCCTTTTGCTATTACTGGGATGCGCCCAGGAAAATGGCAATGTGGTCGCACCCGCAACCAGCTCCTCCAGCGATGGCACGCTGTCCCAATCCTCCTCCGATGGAACCTTGCCAGGATCGTCCTCCGATGGAACCACCGTGGGCTCGTCGTCCTCTACGGCCGTTGAACTTTCCACCTGCACCGCTTCTTTGACGGCTGGCTGGCAAACCTGCGCAGCCAATGACTCCAAGATTCGGATCATCGCCCGCGCCGACTTGACCGATCCCACCCGCCCAACGTTTTCCTGGTCTGGAAGCGCAGTCCAGTTCTCCTTCACCGGGACTGCCGCAAAAATCCACCTTTATGCAAATGGCAGCGTTTTCAATGTGTTCATTGACGGAAACGACTCTTTGCCCACAAATGTCCTGGACCTAACCAACTCCGCAGATACTCTGCACGTGGTGGCTGAAGGCCTGACTCCTGGTTCCCATCAAATCACTGTTTACAAGCGCACCGAAGCTCAGTATGGTGAAGCGGTATTCTCCGGGATCGAAGTGCAAGGTACCCTGGATCCGCTCCCTGCGGCCAAGACCCGCAGAATCGAATTCATCGGAAACTCCATCACCTGCGGTTACGGAAACCTTGTTGATGATCCTACGCACATTTACAGCTGGGATATTCTCACCGAAGACCATTCCATCACTTATGCAGCCCTGACGGCGCGTACGCTCAATGCTGAAGAACATGCCGTTTGCGTCTCTGGCCGTGGCATTTTCCGCAACAACGACAACTCCGAAGAAGGAACCCTTCCCACCTTGTATCCATTGACTTCCTACACCTCTACAGTAACCTGGGATTTTAGCCGTTGGACTGCGGATGTGGTGGTGGTAAACCTTGGCACAAATGACTTCTATAAAGGGATTCCTGATTCAACATTATTTGTCAATGCTTCAGTGGCATTCGTAAAGGACATTCGCACCCAATATCCTCTGGCCCAAATTATAATGGTCGACGGCCCAATGCTTTCGGATTATTTCCCCAACGCCTCCGCAGAAGATATGGCGGCCCTCCCAGCGGAATATTTTAAGTTAGGAACAAATGGCGTGTACACATTTAAATCTCAAACCGTTTGCAAGCGCTTCCTAACGGCCGCACAAGCATCCCTGATTGCCCAAGGGTATACGGGAATTGAAAGACTCTCCATTCCTGCCCAATCGGCTCAATTGAGCTTCGGGGCAGACTGGCATCCAAGCAAAAAGCAACATGCCCTTATGGCTCGCTTGCTGACAGAAAAAATCCAAGGCCTGACGGGTTGGTAAATTCAAATCGATAAAAAAAGTGCCGGCGAAAGTCGGCACTTTTTTTGTGGAAAAACTTTTTTAAAAAGATGTTTTCCGGCAATTGAAAATTTACCCAGCCAATCTACACCAGTCCCAGCTCTTTGTATCTTTCTGTTCATGATTCAGAAACCTGCCCGCAATTTTGTGCCCACTCCGTTTCCTTCCGATGATGCGATCGCCGTCGCAAGCCTGTATGACACGCTTGAAGGTCGCGAAATCCCTACTAGCGACGCAGGCGCCCTTCGCCTGTGGATCCTGGACTGGTCCGAGTTCGAATCCGTTTTGCGCGAGGAAAGTGCACGGCGCTACATCGCCATGACTTGCGACACCCGCGACCCCAAGGCCGCAGAGGCCTTTGAGCACTTTACCACCCAAATCGAACCGGTTGCCTCCGAAAAGTCAGATCGTCTGAAACGCAAGCTGATGCAACACCCGGCCCGCGCCCTGCTGGAACCCGAATTCGGAATCTGGTTTCGCGATGTCCAGGTGGCACTGGACCTGTTCCGCCCGGAAAATATTCCCCTGGAAACGTCTATCGCCCTAGAAGTCCAGGCTTACCAAAAGATCACGGGCTCCCATAGCGTCATTTTTCAAGGCGAAGAGCGGACTCTTTCTCAAATGGCACCCTTTCAACAGAGCCCGGACCGCAAAATCCGCGAAGAGGCCTGGCGCCTGGTCGCCAGCCGCCGCTTCGCCGACCGTGAGGCTCTAAACGAGGCGTTCGGCAAGCTATTCAAATTGCGCTTGCAGGTTGCAGACAACTCGGGGTTTGCAGGCGACTTCCTCTCCTACATTTTCAAGGCCAAAGGCCGTTTTGATTACTCCCCCAAAGACTGCCGTTCTTTCCACCAGAGCATTCGGACCTTGGTCGTTCCCCGCATTAAAAAAATACTCGCTCGGCGCGCCCAGCAAATGGGACTCGCTTCGCTCAGGCCTTGGGATGTCGACTGCGACCCGCTGGGACGCAATCCACTCAAGCCCTTCCTCACCGGTGACGAGCTGCTGGGAAAAGTGCAATCCATCTTTAACGAGCTTCATCCTCGCTTTGGTGAATGGTTCGGACACATGCGCACCGAAGGCTTGATCGACACGGAAAGCCGTATGGGCAAGGCTCCGGGGGGCTACCAAATTTCCCTCGACGAAAGTCGGGTTCCTTTTATTTTCACCAACGCATCCGGCACCAATGGCGATGTCTACACCATGCTCCATGAAGCGGGCCACAGCTTCCACCAGTTCGCCATGGCCCACCAACCCATCGTGGCCTTCCGGGATACTCCCGCCGAATTTGCCGAAGTAGCCTCCATGTCCATGGAGCTCATTGCATCCTCGGACCTGAGCCCCTTTTATCCCACCGCCGAAGCAGCGCGTTCTAGGCAGGAACAATTTGAGGATGTGATCCTGCTTTTGCCTTGGGTGGCCATGGTGGATGCTTTTCAGCATGAGCTGTACACACGCCCAGGTCACACCGCCAAAGACCGCCAGGAACTTTGGATGCAATTGCAGCTCGAATTCGACACCGGCATCGACTGGTCAGGTCTTGAAGAGCTGCGGGCCTATTCTTGGCAACGCCAATTGCATATTTTTGAAGTTCCTTTCTACTACATCGAATACGGCATTGCCCAACTCGGGGCATTGCAATTATGGGCAAACTACCGCAAGAATCCAACGCAGGCCTTGGAACACATGATTGAGGCCCTGTCTCTGGGCGCATCCAGTCCTCTGCCCGAACTATTTTCCCGCGCGGGCATCCGCTTCAATTTTACCGAGGCCACCCTGGAACCCTTGATGTCCATGGTGGAAGAAGAACTCGCCCGCTTGGAGAAGGCATGATCCAAGCTTCCGTCGCAACGTTATTGCCCCAGGCTATTGACGATCTCAGTCAACTATGCAGGATCCCTTCGATCAGCTTCCCCGGATATGACCTGGAAAACTTGGACCGTTCGGCAGAAGCAGTAGCCAAGCTTTGTTCCGAATACGGATTCCCCTTGGTGCATGTTGTACGCAATCCAGAGCGGCACATTGGACAAGGGGGTTCCCCCGCAGTGATCGCCGCTTGGGGAAACAATCCGGATCTCCCGACCATCCTTCTCTATGCCCATCACGACGTACAGCCCGAAATGCTTCTTTCCAAATGGCTGTCCCCTCCTTTTGAACCAGCCCTACGCGCGGGCCGTCTTTTTGCCCGGGGAGCCGCCGACGACAAGGCGGGCATTCTCGTTCATTTGGCCGCCATCAAGGCTTTGCGCTCCGTTCCCGGGGCCTTGTGCCCCAACATCCGCCTGATTTTGGAAGGAGAAGAGGAGGTGGGGTCTCCGGGCCTTGCCGAGTTGCTTTTTACCCACCGTGATTTTTTACAGTGCGATGTGGCCATCGTCGCCGACCTGGGGAACTTTGCCACCGGGGAACCCGCCCTGACCGCATCGCTCCGCGGAATGGTGGCTTTCGAAGTGGAAGTCCGCGCCATCGAGAATACGGTACATTCCGGGCTCTGGTCAGGCCCCATTCCCGACCCCGCCCAAGGCCTATGCAAAATCATTGCAAGCCTCACGGATGCCCAGGGAAACATTGCGATCCCGGGAGTCCTTAATAGCGTCATCCCTCCGGACCAAGCCACCTTAGATTCATACCGTTCCCTGGGAATCACCGCAGCATCCTTTCGTGCAGAAGCCGGAGTCCGGCCCGGCGTGCAATTGCTGGTGGAGGCTTCCGAAATCCCGGCAACCTTATGGCGCAGACCCTCCTTAACTGTGACCACCTTCGAAGCCGGAAAACGTGGAGCCGCAGGCAATGTGCTGCTGGACTCCGCTTATGCCCGCATTTCCATTCGGCTGGTTCCGGGCATGGACTGGAAAACCGTGGTAAAGCAAGTCACAAATCACATACAAACTATTTGCCTGTGGGGCCTAGAACTTTCGATCACTCCAGACGAAGGTGCCAACGCCTGGACCACTTCCACCACCCACTCGGCCTTTCAGATTATGTTAGATGCATTGCAAGCAGGGTATGGGAAACCGGCCCGCATCCTGGGTTGTGGAGCCTCGATTCCGGGCGCACCCATTTTTTCGGAGGTCTTCGGAGATATTCCGGTATTGCTGACGGGTCTCGAAGACCCCCAGGCCAACGCCCACGGAGAAAACGAAAGCCTAGACCTGGAAGACTTCCGCAAAGCCATTTGTGCGGAAGCAGAATTTTTGTGGCGCATGGCAGAGAATAAATGCTAGCTATGATCCATTTTCTCAAATTTTTTGGCACCTTTTCCGTGCTGCTTTTTGTGCTGGGTTGTGCTGGGTCCGAGCGAAAATCCTTGCAAAACCAAGGTCTGCCCGCTTATCGTCCGCCACCATCCTCCAAGATGATCGCCACCATTGACTCCTTGTGCGATAAACTGGGGGCAGACTGGCAACGCGAAACCATTGGCTCCTTGGCTTATTGCAAACAAAAGAAAAAAGGGGTTTTGGCTGTCCATATTCTGGAATTCCCTGCCGGAATCCTCCCTGACCGCATAGGACTTGCCGAGCGGGAAGTTGCCCTGCAGGATTTCATCGAAGATTACTTTTTAGCAAAATCAGGATTGGTGGAAGGGGCTATTCGAGAGGCCTGCAGCATCGATGCCCACACCGCTTGCTTCCAAGAATTCATTGGATTTCCGGAAGGGAGTCCATTCAAGTTAACCGCCGTTCTGGATTCCCGTTGCGCCCTTTTTGCATGGAATCCGTCCAACGCGCCTGGACCGACAGAGCCCGAGCTCAGCAAAATAATGGGTACCTGTAAATAAAAAAGCGGACTCCATCGGAGCCCACTTTTTGTAGATGCTACTTATCAGAGTTGTTTGTCGAGTGCCGCTTTCAAGGTCGCCTTGGGAACTGCGCCCACAATATTTCCGACTTCCACGCCCTTTTTGAAAATCTTCAAATTGGGAATGGACTGGATGCCGAAGCGCGAGGCGAGCTCAGGCGAATCCTCAACATTGACCTTGGCGATAATGGCTTTTCCTTCGTATTCGTTGGACAATTCATCCAGGATGGGGCCGATCATGCGGCAAGGACCGCACCATTCTGCCCAAAAGTCAACCAGGACGGGTACAGACGAGGCGATAACCTTGTCAAAATTCTCGTCATTGATATGAATCACATTGCTTGGCATTTTTTCCGCCTTGGTGTTTTTAAATTTCAGCTGTGGGAAAATTTATAAAATTTTGGAAGGTGTTCCGGGCTAATCCTGCGTCATCGATCGCCTTTATTGGGCTACTCGCCCTGTTTTTGATGATTCCCTGGCCCATTGGGGGGGTGGTTCGAGCTCTTTTACGCTTCCATGATCCCGCCTGTTCCGAGCACATTCAATGGGATAAGGCCTTCCTCCAGCCTTCAAGTGGGCTTCTTTTTACTGGCTTTTCCCTGAACCCCTCCCCCGAACTCAAAATTCGCGCAAAAAAATTACGGGTAACATTCTCCTGGCCAAGGCTTCTTTTCCTTCAACCACAAGTTGAAGAAATCCACGCCGATAAAATTGACATGGAGTGGCAGCTTTTTTCTAAAAATCCGGATGCCCGCCTGGATTACGCCATTCCGACCGAGAGCCACCTAGCGAACGCCAAACAAGCTCTCGATTCCCTTCGACCCATCCTTTCTGCGAACCAAATTCAAATGGAAGCGAGACTGCTCCGGATCTTTTTAGGCCAAGATACGTTCCAAATCGAAAACGCCCAAATTCAGGTGGCACCCCACGGACTGTTTTGGGAGCTGTCGCTATCGGCGGACGGTTCCTACATCAACGACTGGCCTCTTCCCAACACACTCGATGCCCGCCTTGACCTTCAAGATTCCTGCACCGAAGTCCAAAAATTGAAGGGCTGCTGGACGGGTGGCTGCTTAGTGGCAAAAGGCACCCTGGGGAACGTAAAAACCTTGTCCGAACTTGAAATGGAAGCCAATGGCGTTCCCCTCAAACCCTTCGGAGAATTTGTCCTTCCCAAGGGAGCTGTCTGGAAAGGCAATGTCAAGGCAACCATTCACTGGAAGGGGCGCATTGCTCACCCGAACACCTGGGTGGCAACGGGCGAGGCCGAGCTTTCAGACGTTCAATTTTTGCGTTGGCCATTCCAAAAGGAAGGCACATTTGCAAGCTCGGTGCCCCAGTTGAAAGAACGACTCCTTCTGGATGAAATTCAAATCCCCAAATTCGCCCTATCCAAAGGACGAGTGAAAATGGATTCGATGAGCGTGTCTTCCGATCAGATCCAGGCTACGGCCAAAGGAGCCTGGACCTTCCCGCAGCGGCTGGATTTCCGCTTGAATGGGGAAATCGAGGAAGAATTGTATGTAATACTGCCCAAACTGACCCGACTGGCCCTCCCCAAAAGCGAAAACGGTGGCGGAAAATTCAAAGCAACCCTTTCGGGAACCTTCAACTGGCAAGCGATCATTCCGGATTCCGAGCACTACGGCACAGCTTTCCGGAATCTGTTTAACTGAGCTTCAAAAAAAACGCCTTATAATTTCTTACGGATGTATTGGGTGCCTTCGGGTTCCGGTGCTTCCGGAATCTGGAATTCGATGAGCCCCACCACCGCGCCATCCTTGACGGCCGTTTCGACTTTCCAGTAGCCAGGACGCAACGCCTGTTTGTTGGAATAGACGCGCCACCCAGAGGCCCGGCCACCTAACATGCTGAAGGGAACCGTGCTCTGAACAACCCAGTTTCCGTATTCATCCAGCCAGAGCCAGTGGTGCTCCAACTCTACCGCAACCTCGCTCGGGGCAAAAACCGAGCTAAGCACATAAATTTTTTCGGCGGGTGCTTGGTGAATGGATACATCGACCAACCCAAACCTCTCCAAAAAATTCTGCTCAGGAACAAGGCAGGTATAATCGCCCGAAATTTTTTCAAATGCCTTGCAGACCAGATTCTGCTTCATGACCAGGGGCACGGGAGGAATCAAATCCAACATCCAGAATCCCAAAATTCCGAGAGAGACGACTGCTGGAGAGAGAATATCCTGTAGCTTCCGGGCAGACATCCGCCAGAGGAAATATACAGGAAGAAATCCCAGTAGAACACTGAGGATAAACCAGAAACCACCTAACCCATGCACCAGGTGAGGCACCAGAAAATTGAGGTACATGGTGCCACTGAGACAAAAGATGGACCAAGAAATTCCCAAGCGGGAGTAACGGTCCTGCAACATTTCGTTGGCAAGTAAAATGCCCACGAGAATCACGACAAATAACAGCGTAAAAATCGTCCCGGAACTCCGGAAATAGCACACCACCAGGGCACTGAAGATGCTGCCGAAGCAAAACTGGACGATCCAGGTGAGTCGTCCCTGCCACTTGGCACCGGGATTGCGCCCAAGCAATACAAGAACGACAAAGGCCCCCACCCAGTAGGCAGACAATATCCAGAGATCCGAAGTCTGCACTACCCGACCCAAAGTAACGGAGTCCCAGAGGAATCCGGCCAAAAAGGCGATGGCCGGGAAGCCTTTGGCGATCCGCTTGGACCAGGGGATGGTATTTACCGGGCTTGGGTTTTCTTCTTTTGGTATCATAATTTCTAACTTGGAAATCTAGTCATATGATTCGAATTATCCTTGTCCTGACTTGCATTCTTTGCAGCTGGTCTCCCTCCCTCGCCGGAAGGTGCGGATTTACGCAAATGGCGGAGTTTCAGTCCAAGCACCCCCAGGGCTCCGGCCGGATGGTCGCCAAAGAGGGAACCTGCACTCCCGGGGACCTCTATGACGAAGTAAAAATGGACACGAGTCGTCATTTTCGGGTGCTCTATACCCTGAAAGGACCTCATGCGGTTCTGGGCGCAGATCGAATAAGCCAGGCCCGCCCTCCTTTTGTGGACTCCTTGCTGCAATGGCTAGAAGATGCTTGGACCCTGCACACGGTCACCATCGGAATGCGCACTCCCCTTGGATCCGCCGTTTCGCACCATTACCAGGATGAACGCTCAAGCGACAAATACCCGGTGGAAATCATTGACATGGGGCTCATGCGCAACTCGGCGTCCCTCGTTGGAGGCCCTTGTGAATACTGTTACGGATTAACTCTTCCCGATCAAACCACGGGGGACTACACGCGCTCCACCCTGCTCATCGAAAATGATTTTCTATCCCAGATCGCCAAGGATCCCCTGGAAACCTTTAACAATGGATTTTCAACCTGCACATACTCTCCATCGACGCGTCCCATTGTCAATTCCTATGATGGCCGCAACATCGATTATTCCATCGACTGGCCCAGTGCATTGAAGGTCACCGTTTTTCACGAGCTCTACCACGCTTGCCAAGTTCGCTACCAGGACTACCTGGAACAATACCATTTTTGGTTCGAGGCCTCGGCAGTTGGAGTGGAAAACTTGGGAGCCCCTGAGGTCAACGACTATTTCCAGTACCTGCCACCCATTTTTTCTAGCCCCGACAACAGCTTGCTTGAATCCAACAATTCCACCCGACCTTACGGACAAGGAATTTTTTATCAAACCGTAGCCCATCGCTTCGGGATTCAGTTTGACCCTCTGGTGTGGACCTCGCTCACCAAAGCTCCCACCAGCCCCATTGAAAACCACCTGGATCAACAATTCAAGCAAAACGGCGCATCCGGCGGACTTCCCGAGGTTTTTTCCGATCATGCGCGCCATCTATTCAATGCGGGTGCCCGGAGCGCAAACCTTTCTGCAGATTCCGTTTGGGCAGAAGACTTGGCCTCCTGGCCTGAGCTTCATATTGTCACAGACACCCCTCAAAGCCTGAATCTTCCCCCCTTCGGCTTCCAGGTGTTTTTATCCAAAAACATCCCCCTGAGCTGGGGATCCAATCCAGCCTTACGGAAATCGGCTATTGCCTATAAAGATTCTGCATTTGTCATTTTGAGCACGGGCTTCGAGGCTGTGTCCATCAACGACGATTACCTTCACCCCGATCCTGTGCCCAAGGCATGGCCCAACCCTTGGCGCCCAGGCAATGCCCACGCCATGATCCCCATGTGTTTTGATCCAGCAAGCAAGGACCTCGTGGTGGAAATTCGGGATGCAGCGAGTCATTTAGTCCTGAATATCCCTAAAAAAACCTTGAGCCGATGTTCCGCCGGATTCTCGTTGTCCGCAGACTCCCCTCGCCTAGCGCCTGGCCTCTATTACTGGCGGGGGAAATCCGAGCGAAAGCTCCACCGCTTCCTCATCATCCGCTGAATTGAGTATAATTATCCTATGGAAAAGCGAAGCACGATTCATTCTTACCTGAAGACGTCCTATACCCCCGAAGAATCCCGTGAGGCTCTCTACCGCGCAGCCGTGGCCGCCGCGGATGAGAACTGGACCTTGATGGACGCATCCTTCCAGCTTGGCGACAAGGCCAAGGAAGATGGAATCGCCGCCGATGACGTGGACAAAATCATCCGGCGCGCCTTTTCCTCTGATCGCCGTGGTCGCGACCGAAAACCAGAATCCACCCCCGGTGAGAACAACCGTGGCCGGTTGGACCTGGATGCCGAGTCCCTCAAACTTCTGGAAAGTCGGCGCATCAACCCCGATGACCTGATGATTCCTTGGCCCGCGGACGATTGGCGCAAGGATTTGCTCAAGCTCCTGGAAGCGGCTTTTTTGCCCCACGAAACCATCGACTTTAAAATCGCCGAGACCCCCCAGCCCCACCGGGAAACGGTAGGAACGATCCTTGCCCAAAGTGACAACATCGGCAAGATCATGAAGAGTCTGGATGGTCCCGATGGCGCATTGGTCAGTCTGAACTCAACCTCCTGCGAGGCTCCCAAGGATGATAGTTGGCGCCTGCGTTACGCCGTGGTGGACAGCCCGCGCATGAGCCTTTCCAAGCAGCTGGCTTTTTACAAGGCCCTCAACCTTCCCTGCGTTGCACTCGTGAATTCCGGCGCAAACTCCGTGCAAGCCTGGGTGCGCATCGAGGCCTCCGACACTACGGAATACAACGAACGCGTGGACTTCCTCTATGCGACCCTGGAGGAAAACGGATTCAAAGTCGACCCCTCCCTGAAATCCGCCAACTTGATGGTTCGCATGCCCGGCGTCCTGCGTAACGGGAAACAGCAATACCTCATTGGATTGAACGAAGGTGCTAAAAGCTGGAAGGATTGGCAAGAATGGGTAGACTACTGTCTGGATGGAAATCCTCTGGTGGAACAGGCGTCCCATCACCAACACGCTCCGACCCCGGATTCCATGCTGATCGATGGTATTTGCAAGGCGGGCGACCTTTTTGTTCTTTCCGCTCCTCCCAAAACAGGAAAATCCCTGGCCCTGATCGATTGTGCCCTGGCCATTGCCCATGGTGAAGAATGGATGGGATTGCACACTCAGGAGTCCGATGTCCTCTTCGTCAATTTTGACCTGTCCAAATCCTCCTTTCTGAACCGGCTCCACCTGATCGGCTCGGAAAGAAAACTCGACCCCTCGACCCAGCGGATTGGTTTTTTAAGCCTGCGGGGCTACCGCAAGCCCATCCTCGAGATGGCGGAGCTGCTGGTGCGCCGCATCGAAGGCGCCCGCAAGTACGAGGACCGCGACTACAAGGCTGTATTCATCGATCCCGCGCTGGCCATGCTCCGTGGGGCTGGGAGCTCAAATCCCGGAAACGACCTCGCCATGCTCTGCGACATTATCTGCGCAAAAACCGGTGCGGCCGTTTTGATTGCACTGACTCCCGCAGATATTTCTAACTTGGAGTTGCAACCTGACGGTCTGCTAGAGCTTATTGCCACCGAAGATCGTCCCACTATTTTCCAGTTGCGTGGTTCTTTCAAGGAATTCCCACCCTTAATCGGGAAGGAATGCGCTTGGAGTCACCCACGGTATACACTCTGACCCTAAGGATCCCATGGACAAGAAAGCCGCCCTCCTGCGCTGGCAGAGCGAACACCAGATTCCTGGAAAAATCCAGAGTTTCTTGACCGGTTCCCATGATCCCACCGGTGATTGGTGCCTTCGCAATGTGCTCCATGGTCGCCAGCACCGCCTGGACATCCTCGGGCCTTCAGAACAAATAAACCCTCCCGAAATTGTTGACAAAATTTATGATTATTTGATTCAGGAGCACCAATACTACCTGCGCAAATCCATGCTGCAGATGTGGATCCGCGCGACTGCTCCTGGTGAATACGCCCTCCTCCTGCAAGCCCAAATCCGCGGAGCCGGGACTGGCCACGCCATCAAGCTTCTCGAAAACCACCTGACACGCAATGTCCCCGAAGTGGTGGCCCTGCACCGGGTGGAAACCAAGCCCTGGTACCCGTTCCGGACCGACTTGCCCCCCAAATCCATGAAGTACGACCTCAAGCCTATTTTTGGACCTGAGATTCTCCCCTTGGGCGACACGGGGCACTTTTTCCATATCTTGGAATGGGTTCCTCAGCTGCGCAATGGTTACTTCAAACTTCCCGAACTACTCCTCGGAGCCATTCACCCCATGCCAGGGGACCGCCTCCTGGAGCTCCACTGCGGAAGTGGGTTTTTGGGTTGCCAAATGGCAAAGTATTTTGAAGAAGTCGTGTGCGTGGATGCCCGCGGAATTTCCAAGCTTTCCGTGTTGCACAATATCAAGGCACGCAGGCTCACCAATGTCCAATACCTCCAGGAGTCGGTGGATGCGGAATTCCTGGCCACCTTTTTCAAGAAAAAAGGACCTTGGACCGTGATCCTGAACCCCCAGGCGGGCGAATCCCTGCCCACCGGAATCATCCGCAACATCGCGGCCGGGCCCGTGGGACGCGTGATTCATATTGGGTCAAACCTCGATGTGCTGGAAGCCGAAATCCGGCGCTATCGCCGGGCTGGAATGCTTCTGCGGAAGATGATTCCACTCGATCTCAATCCAACATCTAACCGCCTTGAAATCGCCTTGTTCTTTGCCCCAGACCGCGAGGGGGTCCTCAAAATGGGCTCCGAAGCGGTGAAAAAAGCGGCCGAGGCGGAGAACGACCCTGAGCACATTTTGCGCGGACTCCCCGCAGCCCGTATGCGACGGAAGCCTCCGGTCAAGCCAGCGGAAACCCCTCGGGGTGAAGCTCCCAAAAAACCGGTGGGCCCTCGTTTTGTGCAAAAGGATACAAGATCTCCTATTGGTGGACGCAAGAAACGAGTTTAAATTGTATGAAAAAGGCGGTCAGCATGCGTCGTCGGATATCCAGTGTTTCTCTCATCGTTGCCTGTAGCGTTTTCGTTGCGGGCGCGTACATCGTGAAAAAAGGCGATACCCTTTGGGATCTGAGCGCGCAATTTCGCAACGACCCCTTCGCCTGGCCCGACCTTTGGTCCCAAAATCGGCATATCGAAAACCCCAATGTGATCTACCCGGGCGATTCGATCAATGTCGGCGAGGCCACCGCCCCTCCTGTTGCGGACACCGTTTCTAAGATCGAAGAGGCGGCAGGAATTATCCCCTCTGCGCCGCCCCCCCCTGACAGCATGCTTCCCAAAGGAGTTCTCGTTTCCATTTCGGGTGGTAGCTCCCGCGATTCCGATTTCCGTCGCAACCTCGGAACCCTTCCTGGGCAAGTTGACACATCCTTGGTGGGATCCTCGCTCAAGGACAGCACGCTGTTTATCTTTCGCAAGTCCGCGCCACCCGCGGTATTCAACAAATACTTCCAGATGCTCGCGCCCAAGCTGATCGATCGAAAGGCAATGCGGGAAGACGCCAGCTGGATTAAAATTGCCAACGGCGACAAAATGCCCTCCCTTCTGTTGCACACTGGCGATGAAATCCTGATTCAAACCGGTCGCCTGGCCACCGCAATCAAAGCGGGCTCCATCGTAGAAATATGGATGGCGGAACCTATTACCTTCAAGGGGTCCAACGACTCCGTTCCCCGCGAATACGCCTTGATGCGCCTGGGCGGGTTTTCCAAGGTTGAATCGGTCGGCGACACCATCAGCCGGGCCATCATCATTCAATCCCTCGCAGCCGTTCCCATCGCCAAAGCCAAAGCCCGGCTGACGCAGTCCGTGACACCCATAAAAGTGTCTTCCTATCAAGCGGTGGACGGCCTCAAATTTGAATCCATGCCCCAGATCAAATACGCCATCGACCCCACCCTTGCGGTGGCCGCCTATTCCTATGTGATCGCCGACGGTGGCACGTCCAATGGGCTGAACCCTGGCGACGGTGTGGCGTTCCTCGAAAACAAGATCATTGACCCAACCCTTCCGCCTCGGACTCTGGGTCGTGGTATTGTGGTGACTGCAGGCGCAAATGAGGCTTGCATCCTCGTTCGTGAAATGTCCAATCCGTCCCGGCGGCTTGACCGGGGCAACCGGGTAGCCCTCACCCACCGTGCCATTATTCGATGATCCGAACCTTCCTACGCAACCCATTTTCTTTTGGGGTTCTCGCGGCCTCGCTTACCCTTTTTCTGGGACTGATTTCGGTTCTGATGGGGAGCGTCATTGTCTTATTTTCATTCCCCACCATCGGGGAAGCGGTTGCGAACTGGGTGGGCCATTCCCGGTTCGCTGTCCTCATCCAGTTGCTGTTTTAGCCGATCGGGCAGGGCTCCCCTGAAATGAAAATCAAGGGCATAAGCATTCCCAGGGGCAATCGCACTTTGATCGTCCTGTTCCTGGCAGGGATTGTCCTTCCCAGCATGATCCTTTCGGTATTGAGCTTCCGCAGTATCCGCAATGAAGTTCTCCTTGCAGAGCGAGCCTACGAGGAGGACGTAGCCTCCTTGCGCAAAGCTGCCGAAGCACAAGTCAACAAGGAATTGCAGTCCATTTTCTCTGATGTAAAAAAGAGATCCTCCTGGCTGTATGACCAACCCCGTTCCGTAGATGACTTAACCAAAGCCCCTCCCCTGGACACCATCCTTGGGGTGCAATCCATATTCCTTTTCCGGGGCGAACAACGAGTATTCCCGCTCTACATTCCCCAGAAGCAATCTTCCGCAACCTTCCCCGCCTACACCCCCGACCATGCGGGAACCGCAACCCTGAAGGGGCTCGAGCTGCTAAGGACCTTATATAAGACTGGACGCTACCGGGATGCGCTTTTGCTGATCAATGCAATGGAGCTGCGAACAGGGAGCCAGGGCATTTTGCATTCCTCTCTGCAGGAGCCATTGCAGCTGATGCGGTTTCGGATTTTAGTCCAGACCGGAGACCGTCAAAACGCCATCCACTATAGCCTGGACCTGGTGACCTCCTTTTTGCAGAACCCCGGCAAACAAGATATTGAAGCCACCATGTTCGTTTTCGAATCCATGTTCGCCACCATTCTTTCCTTCGAAGAGCTCCCCAGCGACAAGCGGGAACTATTCTGGAATCTGCGTCGCAACCTGACATTCCAAATGGTGAGCTCGCTTGCCTGGGACAAGCATTCGAGCCTCCTGGAACATTTATTGACATCGCAGTATCAGCCGGAAAACGGCATTGTATTCCTGGAAGAAAACGGCGAGTGGGGCTTTCGCATGGCCCATCCATGGCTCCCTGGAGACCAAACGGTCCTTGGCGTATTCGACCAGCAATCCCTACGGAACCGGCTTCTGAAGCCATTCCAATCCAGTCAGCGCGAATGGAGACAGGTTTGTTATCGACTTACCGACAGCAGAGACTCCGTGCTTTCCCAGCGACTTCCCCGGGACACCTTGATTGTATTGAGCTCGCAGACTTTGTTGGATGATTTTCCGGGATGGACGTTGACGGTTTTCCAGCGCGACCTCCGGGAGATCCGCAAAGAATCCCGCAACAAAATGTTTTTGCTTTACAGCTTGGTGGGATTCGCCTTGCTGGTGCTCATTCTGGGTACGGTTTTTGTGGCCAAGGGCATCACGCAGGAACGAAACCTGCTGACCATGAAGGCGAACTTCCTTTCCAGTATCTCGCACGAACTGAAAACGCCCCTGACCTCCATCCGCATGTTTTCCGAAATGATGGCCCAAGGCCGGGTTCAGAAAATCGAAAAGGTGATTGAGTATTCCGGCTTGATCGGAAAAGAAGCCAACCGCCTGGATAGCTTGATCCAGGCCATTCTCAGCTATACCCGCATGGAACGGGGCGACAAGGTTTTCCGCTGGGAGGCTTTGGATTTAGGGGACTGTGTCTCCAAAGTCCTGGAATCGCTGAAACCCATCGCAGTCAACCGCGGACTGGAATGGGCCGAGGATCTTACTCCGGGATTATTGGTTCAGGGCGATTTCACCGCACTCTATAGCCTGATCCAAAACCTGGTGGACAACGCCATCAAATACACGCCACCACCGGGAACCATTACCGTAGAAGTCCTCGCCGAGGACGGCGCAGCAGTATTTCAAGTCACAGACACCGGAGTGGGAATTCCCGCAACGGAGCAAAAGAATATATTTGATGACTTCTACCGTGTTGGTGATGAAATGACCAGAAGTACCAAGGGTTCTGGGCTCGGACTTGCAATTGTCCGCAAAGTTGCCGAAACCCATCGGGCGTCCATCGCAGTACACAGCCGCCCCGGCAAGGGCTCGACTTTCACAGTTCGATTCAAGAGGATCGCAAAATGAACAGTAAAATTTTGATCGTTGAAGATGAAGAAATTATCCGCATCGGTTTGCGGGATAATTTTGAGTTGGAAAACTACGAGGTTGAAACCGCCGAAGATGGTGAAGACGCCATTCGCAAGGCGGATGAGTGGAAACCGGACCTGGTGATCCTGGACCTGATGCTTCCCAAAAAAAGTGGCTTTGAAGTGTGCCGGTACCTGCGCAAAAAACATCCGCAGATTTTCATCATCATGCTCACCGCGAAGACCGAAGAAACATCTAAAGTTACCGGTCTGGAAATGGGCGCAGATGACTATGTCACCAAACCCTTTTCTATCCTCGAATTGCTAGCCCGGGTCAAAGCCTTCCTGCGACGCGTACCTCAGGTGGTCGGGCATCCCGTTCCTGAAGTCCCCGACGCCATTGAGTTCCAGGGCATCCGGCTGGATTTCCGCAAATTCGAAGCCTCACGCAAGGGCGAAGAGATCGAACTCAGCACCCGGGAATTCCAACTTTTGCGCTACTTCTGGCAACGGCGGGGCGAGGTGATTCTTCGCGAAGATATCCTGCAAGATATTTGGGGCTATACCCCGGACAACATGCCCACTACGAGAACCATCGACAACCACATCGTCAAGCTCAGGCAAAAATTGGAAGACGATCCCGCGGAGCCACGCATCATTTTATCCATCCGCGGAGCCGGGTATAAATTTGATGCGTAATGGATTTATTCCTGCGAATTTAGAGGAAACGCTTGGGCGTGTCCTCTTCGCAGGTCTTGTCCTCATTGCCCTGATGGTTCAATGCGCCTTCGCACTCGATCCACGAATCCGCCAAGCGGCCTACCTGTATGAATTCGAAGGAAAGTCAAAACAAGCCGAAATATTGCTCCTCGAAGTCAAGAATGGCGGCTCCCCCGAGGATCAAAAATCTGCGCTATTTTATCTCGCAAAAATTGCGGAAGAAAACAAAGATCGCAAAGGCGCCATCCGCTTCCTGCACCAATTTATCGCAAGCAATCCGGCCAACCCCGACATGACCTTCTGGGCCGCAAACCGCTTGGCTGAAATCGACTCCGTCCCCCCTAACTTGGTTTTGGGCATTACCCGACTGCCCAGCCCGGTGATCAAGCTATTCCAAGGCGAACACCCTACTTTGCAACTGAGCAACCAGACCTTTTGGCATGCGGTCGGCGACCGCTTAGTGAGGATTCCCATTCCTCTTCCGGTGGCCATTCAAATCTTAGACATTACCCGATCGTCCATCTGGGGCTACGACGGGGAAAAAGGCCGCTTAATTGAATATTCCCTGGAGACAAAATCCGAAAAGTACTCCTCTCCCATCAAAGGCCAGTTGTTGCAATGGTTTCGCCTGAACAATGGCGATTGGTTCCTGATGACTCCACAAACCATGGAACTTCGCCGGTCCGGCAAAATAATCTGGTCCCGGAAGAATAATCTGCCCAGCTGCGAACCGACCACCGAATCCTTCAGTGCCCGGCAAATCCTCCTCAATTGTCCAGACAACGCCTTGCACCCCATCGAATTGCATGACGGCTCCGAATCGGAATCCATAAGCCTCCTCGACCCCATCGACCGGGTAATCTCCTCTCCGGACGGAATCTGGATCCTAAATAGCTCCAATGTCTGGTTTTTCAAGCCCCACAAAAGCAGGCAGCCCATTTGGCAACAAAGTTTTCACTCCATCCAATCCGTATTGCTCCTGGAAGACAAGCTGGCAGTCTTGGAAGGTGATGGCAGTCTGAATCTTTTAGATGCGAGGAGTGCAACGCTAATCAGCCGCACACGAATGGAGCCCGGGCAACTATTTCGCCTGGACCATCGGATTGGCCTTTTGACCAAGGACGGCAACTTGCAAATCCTGGACATGAACGGGCTTCCTCTCTGGAGATATCAGGCAGGGCAAGCCCCCGCAAGCCTTCCCATCATGGGGGAACACTCTCTCCTCCTTCCCCTTGCGGACGGAAGAGTCGTCTCTTTGAATACTCAATACTATGGAACCCCCAAAAGCGCATTGCAACTGCGCACCGAATCTCTGGAAGAACTCGCCCTCGCCGATGACTGGGATTCCCTGATCCACGTTTCCGACTCCATCCTGGGCGTAGAACCGGGCAACGCGAGCGCCTGGATGCACAAGGCCCGCTATTTTTCTGAACGAACCAACCGGAACGATTCCGCCATGGTGGCCTGGAGCAAGGCCGCACGGCACTCCCGCAATCTGGGCTCGGGAACCCAACAGCAAATATTACGGCCCTACGCCCGCCGCATCGGAGCCTCTTGGATCCAATACCTTCCTCCATCTACCCAATCCTATCCCAAACTTTTCGGCGATCAAAAAATGCTCTACACCATTGATGCAGGCAACCGGAGCCTCGTTGCCATGGATCAAACCAGCGGACAGTTCCGCTGGCGGGCACCAACCCAGGCGATCGAACCGGGCTTTATTACCGAGAACGATGGACGCCTGCTGGCTATTGCTTCCGGATTCGAAATATCCATTTTGGACCTCAATCAAAAAGGCCGCTTGCTAGGCACTCTCAGCCTTCCCGGAAAAGTATTCCAGATATCCATGTCCCGCAATGCCATCTTTGTCTCCACCTGGAATGGATTCCTTTTGCGCTTTCAGAAAAAAGGACTGGAGCCATCCTGGTCCCGAAAGGCATTTAATAGTGGCGCCATGCTCGTGGCCGACGAGGGCATGATCTACGGGCTTTCCGTCGATGGAGAACTGGGGGTCTTTACCACGGAAAGCGGAGTATCCCATCAACCAACCCAGAACATCGGCGTCATCCCTTCCCACATGGTATTATCCGATTCCACCTTGTTGCTCACCAACCAGGACGGACTGATGTTTGGGTTCAGTGCCCGCACCTTCGAAAAACGCTGGGAATATTCCTTGGGCAGCCAAGTTTTTTCCATGCAGGCACTCCCGGACGACCTGGAAAGCAACAAGGTGATTATTGGCCTCGCCAATCAAAAAATCACGGTCTTCGACATCAACAAGCAAATGCCGGTCTGGTCTTTCCAAGGAACCAGCTCCGTTTACATTCAACCAGAGATCGTGCAAGGCCAAGTGTTCATCGACCAAGGCAGCTCGGTGATTTCTTTGGATCAAGCCACCGGAAAGAGAATCCGCTCCCTGCCTGTTCCAGACGGCGCAGGCCCGGTGTGGGCCAATGAGTCGACTGTTTTCACCAGTTCTCCCCAAGGCTTACTTTTTGCTTTTCCCTTGTGGCGCGACCGCCAATAAAGCGATACTATATTTATCCTACGCGTTGCCCCATGAGGTTCCAATGACGATCAAGTCCTTGATTCTATTTTCCGTTTGCTTGGGTACTGGCGTCCTGCTTTCAGGATGCCAGGAGCAACCTGGTACGTCTTCCCAAGAAGAGTATCCCCGCTCCCAAACCCTCTATGTTGGCGGGTTCGACTGGGCACCTCCCAGCAGCTTCAATCCATTGGCGGGCGACCCCAGCTGGCCCATTGACGGCAATATCAAACTCATCTATGAGTCCCTGTTTGCCTACGATCAGAATTCAGGCAACCTGGAACCCATGCTCGCCAAGAGCTACCGCATTCAAGACAACACCATTGAGGTTCAACTGGATGAACGGGCCCGTTGGAGCAATGGAACCCCGGTCACCCCCCAAGATGTGGCCTACTCCTTCCTGATCGATTCCCTGTTGCCCACGCCTCGTCATTCCAACTGGAATTTCCTTTCTAGCGTTTTGGCAATCGACTCCAACCGCGTCCTTTTTAGCCTGCGCAAAGAACAACTCAATCCCCTGATTGTCCTGGATATGCTCTCCGAAGTAAGCATACTTCCCCAGGCAGTCTGGTCCAAAATTCTGGAGTCGTCCAAGAATAATTACGACAGCATCCTGGCCTACAAAAACGATTCGCTTCCGGTCGCGTCAGGCCCCTATTCCATTCACAAATACTCTCCTGAGCGCATCGTGCTTGAGCGCAGGTCCGACTATTGGGGTAACGCCAAACACCAAGGGAAGCAACCCGCTCCCACCTTCATCATCCATTCGCTCTACAAAGACAATTCCGAATTTAACCAAGCCATGAGCGAAGGTAAACTGGACTTGTCCTCCATCTTTTTGCCACGCATTTGGACCAAGGCTCCAGACAGTATCCGGGGTTGGAGCCTCAAGGAACCCTACCATCTCCCGGGCTCCATTCCCACTTTGTTCATAGGTCTCACTCAGGAGCCCTTCAATGATGTGGCGTTCCGGCGCGCCCTGGCCCATTCGGTGAATTTTGAAAAAATCAAACTACTGGCCGTATCCAACTACACCCCAGCAGTGCGCCCCGGGTTTATTTTGCCCTTTGGCTCCGAGTCCAAATACTATAGCCAGGCCGATGCCGATTCCTTCGGGTATTCCTTTGACATTGAGGCTGCCCGCAAAATTCTGGCGGATGCAGGGTACAAATGGGACACACAAGATCGCCTTCTTCTTAAATCAGGAAAGCCCCTACGAAGCATCTCCTTGGAGTGCCCCAAAGGATGGACGGATTGGGAGGACGCCATCAAGGTGGTGGTCGAATCTTTCCGCCAGTTGGGTATCGATGCTGCGCCCAGCTTTGTGGAATACCCCGTTTGGGACAAGAATGTGAAACAAGGGACCTTTGACCTGATTATGAAAACCCAAACCGCAGATTTGTTCCCCTCCACTCCCTGGAAACGCTTCGAGCAGGTGATGTCGTCCACAGGCAACAAACCCTTGGGAGAAGATGTCTTTTCCAACTTTGGACGTTACAAAAATGCCCGGGCGGACCAACTTCTCAATACGATTCCGCGCCTCACCGAAGAGACCAAAAGCCTCGAGGCTTACCGGGAGTTGAATCAAATCTTTATGAAAGAAATCCCGGTACTGCCCCTGATGTACCGTCCCACCCAGTTCTACCAATTTTCGACAAAACATTGGAACAATTTTCCCACCCAAGAAAACCCCTATGCCTCTCCCCAGAATCTTATGATCGGGGCAGGCGTCAAAGCACTGTGGTCCATTAATCCCGTTGAGAAATAACCTTACCATGAATCCTTTGGCAAAATCCCTTTTGACCCAGGTCGGAATTGCGCTCGGAGCGCTGTTCCTGGCCTTGTCATTCACCTTTTTCCTTCCCCGCTTGGGCGACGCGAACCCGTTGGACACCATCATGTCCAATATCGACACCGCACAAATGACAGTCGGAGAAATGGAATCCATTCGAAGGGAATACAGCAAAGCACTGCACCTGGACACCCCGGTATTTTTCCAACTATTGCATTACCTGGGAAGCACCTTCAGTTTGGATTTTGGGATATCAGCGATCAATTATCCTCGAACCAATTGGAGCATTATCCAACCAGCCCTGCAGGCTTCCCTTTTATTTGCGATTCCCATTGTCATTTTTGTGTGGTTTCTTGGGGGAGTTGTCGGAGTGACTCTCGCAACCGTTACCCTCCCTTTTCGCATAAGCCTCTTTGCATTACTTTCCGCAACACTCGCCTGTCCCATATTTCTACCCGGGCAATCGTTGTTTCGCTCCTCTCTAGCGGCCTTCGCCTTGCTTTTTTTCATCCGCACCTTGCGCGCTGGCTCACACGCCCGCAAGATTCAGGACTCTGTCAGTAGTTTCTTTGCCGCCTCCCTTGGGGTGGCCCCCTATCGTTCCACCCTGGCCTTGATTCGCGAAGTGGTCCGGGTGCCTCGGCAAGTTTCTCCCGGTGTGATCGCCCTTGCACTCAGTGGCTGGATCGCAATCGAAATTGTATTCTCCGTAGGGGGATTTGGAAGCCTATTGCAGCAGGCCATTCTCGCCAATGACTTCACCTTGATCCAGGCCATTACCACCGTTGCCACCCTGCTCGCCTTCGTAGCAACCCTTGCCATCCATCTTGCAGGCTTGGTTCACGGACACCAAGCAGGTACATCGCCCCTGGAACCGAACTACCACTTCCCCAGCATCAGGAGCCCTAAATTCCTTTTTGGAACGGTTCTTTTTCTGCTGGTCCTTGTGGGTTCGCGTTTTGCCTGTTACAGTCCCCAGCCCGAAGCATTGCTTGCGGCTGGCTCATCCCTTGGGCTAGCCTTCATGGCAACCGCTTTGGCGACTGGTTTTGCGGGCATTTTGGCTACTATATGGAAACTCAGCGCATCCAAATTCCTGGGCTCGGCTCTCATTGTGCCTCCTCTCCTGATTGGCGTTCTGGTTTGCAACAGCTTCTTGCTTCGTGACACCTGGCACCTTGTTCTCGTTCTGGCCGTTAGCGGATTTGCCCTATCCATTCCCTGCCTGGACCACTTGTCCCTAAAGACTCCCCGCACCATTCTGCCAAGCCTTTTGGCGACAAGTCTCCTCCAGTTCACCTTCGCTATTCTTTGTGAAACCACATTGTCCGTGCTTGGACTTGGAGCTCAAAGCAGCGGAGCCCCCACCCTGGGACAAGTATTTCAAAACGATAACTTGCCGGTCATTCTTCTCATCGTAGCTCTGGTCGCTTCCCCTCTTTGGATTCGGGCATCCCTGACCTCCATCCCCAAAGGGACCTCCACATGATCCCCCTGCTTAAAGTGGAAAATCTCAAATTGCACTCCCGGGATTCAGATGGATTGTCCTTTCTCGCCGTTGACGGGGTTTCTTTTGAATTGAATCCCGGAGAGATTCTTGGAATTACCGGCCAGATCGGCTCCGGAAAGTCGTCTTTGGCACAAGGAGTAACTGGATTTCTTCGGGCTCCCCTCTCCCACACCTCGGGCGAGGTTCGGATCGAAGGAAAATCCATTTTCGATTTGGACGCCAGTTCTTTGAGATGCTCTGTCCTAGGGAAAAAGATTGCCCTGATCCCTCAGAATGCCATTCTTTCCCTGCCCCGGTTCCGTAAAATCAAGGATTTTGCATTGGATGTGGTTCGATCCCATTATCCGAATATGACCGCGCGCGAAGCCGGAGAGCGAATTCAGGAGCGCTTCCGCCAAATCGGACTCGAACCCAATTCGCTTCTGGATGGCTACCCATCCGAACTGACACCGCTTTTGGCCCCTCAAGTCGTGATTGCCGTCGCAACCCTGATGAATCCGGCCATCCTCATCGTAGACGAACTGACATCCCAACCCGGGCCTTGCATGGATCTGCTTCTGCGGATCAAGAGCCAGGAGATCGTCCGTTCTCTGATCCTTTGCTCCAAGAACTCTGAAGTTCTAAAAAAATTCTGCACCCGCATTGCGGTAATGTGCGCGGGAGAATTTGTAGAGCAGGGCGCAACCGAACAAATCATCGAAGACCCTAAACATCCATACACACAAATTATACTCCACCAGGGCATGGACAAAATATTGCCCTTGACCCGCACTACCCAAAGTTGCCGTTTTGCATCGAGCTGCCCGCACGCCCAACCGGATTGTTACTTGGTTCGCCAGCTGATGCGGACGGTTGCGGACCGCGATGTCAAATGCATGTACGCTCAATAGTCTATATTATTCCCAGCCTTCAAAAAGGAAACCGTATGCCACTCCCTCAAAAAACCCGCTTCGTAATCCCGAATATTTTCACCAGCCTCAATTTTTTGCTTGGGGTCTGGGCCATCTGTTGGGCAGCCGGAGCGTTCAGCGCCAACCCGCTCAACCGTTATGCGCCCTTTGTCATGGCCGCAAATTTCATCATATTCTGCGCACTCCTCGATAAGCTAGATGGTTTTGCGGCCCGGTTTTTCAATGCCTCCTCCGAGTTTGGAGCACAATTCGACTCCCTCGCCGACCTGATTGGATTTGGAATTGCCCCAGGGTTTGCCCTCTTCTTTGCCTACAAGAATCTGGCCCCGGCCTGGTTTGATGCCCATGTTCCCCTCCTCGTGGTCACCCTCTCCGTTTACGTCCTTTGTGCAGCCATGCGCCTAGCCAAGTACAACGCCATGGATTCGGATGCCTACCCCGATTACTTTGTGGGAATGCCTACAACCTTCGCAGGCTCGATCAATGCAGTAGTCCTCGTGCTATTGTGCAATTATGGATTCTGGGAAATTCCGGGCAACAAATTCATCCATATCCCCTTGGTGCTCATGGTGGGAACCGCAGTTCTTATGGTTTCACCCCTCTACCTGCCCAAGGTCATGCGTCGCAAAAGTAAAGTGGTCAATATCCTTCAACTCATTTGCATTCTGACGACCTACATCGTTGGATTCGCCATGGTGTTCCCAGAATATCTGCTGATTGAACTGGTCATCTATTTTGTAATCGGCTTCGGGTACGGAGTCATCCATAAAGATGAAATCGTTTCTTCCCAGGAATCAACCACGGCAGAAAATGCCTAATGATTAATTGAAGATCGCACGGGCATCCGCAAGCGAGCGGATGCCTTTTTTGTAGGGTAGCAAGTCCGTTTCCCGAACAAGTCCACCGATCAAATCCTTGTGATAGTTTATATGCAATCGATCCAGGCCAACGCCATCCCTTTGGAGGAGAATAGCCTGTAGACCCGCGGACTCGGCTCCGGCAAAGTCCTCTTGCGGGTGATCACCTATGAACACGGCATCGCTTGAGTTTGTCTGCAAATTTTCCAGGGCCAGGCGAAAAATGGCGGGGTCTGGTTTTTTCAGCCCCACCTCACCCGAGACAACCACGGCATCGACACAAGGAGACAAACCACAATTGCGGAGAATTTTATGCACATGGGGATAATGGTCAAAATTGGAAATGATTCCAATCTTGATCCCAATGCTCCGCAAATATTGCAATAAGGGCAAGGCCTCGGGATCCAGGGAAATGAAGGACTGCCACCGGTCCATGGACTCCGTAGCCATGCCTTTGCACCAAGCCTGGCTTGGATCAGCCCCCAAACGTAGCGCCAAGTTACGAATCCGGGTTTCGTAGACCGTTAGGTTTTCGAAGCTCTCGCAGGAACCACGGAAGAACCCATCGCAATGGTGAGACAATTCCTCGGGCGTGAGAATAATTCCAACCTGGCATAGCCCTGAGGCCAGGTCCTCAATCCAGGCAGACCAGGCGCGGACCATGTCCCCATAAATGAGGAGAGTCCCATATAAATCAAAAATAACGGCCCGGATCAAGCCTCGAAATCCACCACGGCCCGGGAGGCAACCACCCCAGAAACAAACTCAACCACCATCTTATGCTCGGGATGGATCTGATAAGCCTGTAGACCCGCCATCGAATCAAAGGTGGTATACAGAGCAACGTCCCATGCCGCCTCGGAGCGATTCAAGTCAAGTCCCACCGAAAGGCTACGGACCTGTGGAATCAGAGGCTGCAAGGCATTCAACAATCTTTTCATTTCTTTGGCATTCGCTTCGGCAGTGGCGCCATTGGCATCCGCTTTCATTTTCCAAAATACGATATGATGAATCATTTATTTTCTCCTAGAATGTTTTTGTAATGCTTAATTTGTCGTTCAAAACAAGCAGACCAAGTAAAAGATTCGGCATAGGCGCGGGCGCGGGCGGACAGCTCCACAGCCATCCCGGAGCTTGCGATTTGGACGATTGCCTCCACAAGGGCCTTGGCATTGCCAGGAGGAACCACGGCCCCACATTTGGAGGTTTCCACATGCTCCTTGGCCGCACCTTCGTTGGCACCGATCAAAACCTGTCCGGATGCCATGCTTTCGAGGATGGACAGACCAAAGGTTTCCCATGCGCTGAGAGCAAGCCCAAGCTCGGTGCTGGCATACCATTTCGCCATTTCTTCGCTTCCTTTCACAAAGCCAATGTAGCGGATGTGTGGCCAATGCTTGGCCGCCTCCAGAACCTCGGGCTTGTAGGGGCCAACGCTGGCAAACACCACCGCGGGCTCGCATCCTAAGCGGGAGCAGAGTTCCGGATAGGCTTCCAGCAGGGTAGGAACTCCCTTTTCTTCCGTGAGCCGGTGGGGGAAAAAAATAGTCAGACGACCCGGTTCACCCGCCTTCAAATCCTGGATCAAGACCTGATCACGCTTTGAAGGATGGAACAAATCCACATCAACCCCCAAAGGAATCCAATGCAAACGCACAAGCCCGCGCTTCATCATCCGAGCCATGATTTCGCAACTCGAAACCTGGATAGAACGGTAGCCAGAGTATGCCCAACGGGCATAGCACCAAGCCAAGCCTTCCGCCAACTTTCCCAGCAGAGGATGAATGTGGGAAAAACCCCGCCGTACATAGGTCACCGGAAAATCAGCATGCCAGAACCCGACCAAGGCGCATTTTTTGGACAGACCAAGGGTTGCCCAACGCACCGCAATCGGCAACCAATAAGGAGATCCAACCTCAACAATATCGGGCTGGTATTTTTTCAGGTACCGACGGATCGTCCAGGGTTGCCAAATAAATCGATAATCCCACTCTCCGGGAATTTTAAAGGCTTTTACATGCTCAATCACCAAGCTTGCCGAAACAACCTCGGTGAAGGTTGAAGAATCCTGCATCAAAAAGATGATCCGAAAATCATCGCGCCCCTTGAAGAAGGCCATCCGTTCCAGGTGGTAACGGCGCACACCCCCTCCAGATGGGCTCCAGAAGTTATTGCAGTCCAGAATGGTAATCATCAGCTCAGACTTTTTCGCGCAGCTGGGTGCCGGTGTCATCCACTTGAAGCGCGACGTTCAGGGGCGTGCCACCCATGCGATTTTTGAGCAGGTGAAGCTCAGGTGCGCCCTCGGCCTGATTGGCCAGGAAAATAACGAATCCAGGATCACGGACATAGGCCTGGGGAGTGATGATATCGGATAGTTGCGGAGCTTTGCGGGAATCAGAAACCCACTTGCTCAGCTCCATGTCCCCCGTGCAAAAAACGGGAATCCCCAACGTCTTATAGATGTCAAGCATCACTGCAGAACGACGCTCATCAATATCAGGGATATCATGACGGGTTTTAGCACAAATGCGATAGAAACCATCAACACAGACAAAGACATTGCGGTTTTCGTGTACCTCGTCCTTGAGCATCGCAAGCAGAGTCCGGTCATCGGTGACTTGGTTGTCATCCCAAATTTCCAGACGGTTCGCCTTGACCAAGCCCATCAAATTCCGAGTGGCTTCCAGGATGCGCTGATTCGCTTCGGGGGAAGCCTGACGACTCAGAACATCCGTGTAGGAGACCTTGGCGAGGAACGCCACCAGCCGATTGAAAATCTGTTTGCGGGGCATTTCAAAAGTCACATAAATCATTTTGCAGGGATTGGATTCCAGCAGATCCATGCCAAAGCTGATCAGAAAGGAGGACTTGTCAAAAAATGGGTGTGAGGAAATCAAATAGTAACCGGGCTGAATGCCTCCAATATGCTTGGCAAGTTTAGGGAAGCGCTCCATGGTGTAACCATGGAACTGGCCGGCCTCGCGCCCCATATTTTCTTCGTACATGTCACTGATTTCTTGCATGATGATGCTGCGCCGACGGGTCCTTGATGTGTCGGGAGCCGTGGTCTGCAAAAGATTTTCGAATTCCTGCACACCATGATTGCGGAGGAATGATTCGGCGGTATAGCCCTTGGGAAGCAACACGGATTTGAAGGTTAGGCCTAGGCCCATGGCCAAATTCAAATACTTCTCCACTTCCTGTTCTTGAAGAAGACGGTTTGTGCCCCGCTCCAAAACAAGAGTCAGGCTCTCGGCTCCGCAGGCCTTCAATTTGTAAACGTGACCCTGAGTCATTTGACGGCGCAAAAGGGAAACGACACCAGGAATCCCCAGATGATCGGCAGTCAGGGAGTCAAACAATCCGGAAACCACGATCGGATTAACGACACCCGGAGTAATGTTGAAGGGCACTTCCCCCGTGACCGACGAGAAGGCCTGGTAGTCACCGGGAACATCCACCGGATCCATTTTGCGTCCATAAACGGAGTAGATTTGACCCTTGGAGTTCCGGGCCGGGAACGTAATGCAATTTTCCCTGGATGCATCCAAATGATCCAGATAAAAGAACACCACGCTCTGATCAATTCCGTTCAGGGCGCAGTAGTCCAGGAAGGGGTCAATTTCGCCATTGAAATAGCCAAGCCCATAAATTCGGGACTGACCCAGATTCCAACCTCTGGAAGCTAGCCATTCCCTGGCCGTCTCATTTTTTTCCAGAGTCCAGGCACAGTATTGGGCAAAAGAATCCAGCACCCGACTACGCTCGTAAACACCGGACTGTAGCCAAGAGGAAGATTCGGCTGGCACAGCGAGAGCCGCTTTTTCGGAATTCGAAAGGAGCTGCATCCAATGTCCAATCGAGGCTTCGCGCGCCCGGTCTCCTTCCAAGTGGGAAAAATGGACATGGGTAATGAAATCGATCAAATCTCCGCCGACTCCACAATCTGGGCATTTAAATTCCCAATAGCCCAGAGAATCAAAAAAGTAGAGCGATTTCGATTCGGGCTCATGGAAAGGGCAGGTTCCCACCCATTTCCGGCCTTGTCGTTCCAAAGCAACACTCAGTCTCCGCGGAGTGATCACCGCCCGGAGTTTTTGACGCGAATAAAGAAAATCTGGCTTAGGTAATTCAGGGTTCATGCCTGAAATGTAATCAAGTTTATAACCCTCGCGCAAATGGGGGGGGCAAACCGGGTAAAGGTGACTGGTTCAGGGCAACCTTACTCTCTGTGTCACCGTCGCACAGGCGGCATAGCCATCAAGCTAAGGGGTTTAATGGTTAGTCGTTGCTCCGATTCCGCCACCCTAGCTTGGCTAGGGTCTAGGGTCACGAGTAACGATCAATACCTTAACCATCTTATCCTAGATCCCCGCCTACGCGAGGATGAATACCGGACCCTCTCGTCACCCTCGCGAACGAAGTAAAGGCGAGGCCTGGGACTCCCTGCCCCAGACCCCCGTCTTCGCGGGGGTGACAAATTTTAGCACCGCGGGGGTGACAAATTCAATCTCCCTACTCCATCCAGGGCAAACGCATTAAAAAATACCGACAACTTTTAGGTGATTTTGTTGTCTTTGTCATGCCCGGCACCCCCCGGAACAGGGGGTGCCGGGCATGACACATTTTATGCATCCCAATTTTCATATTTTGGGCCCCGTTTGCATTTTAATGCGTTTGCCCTGCTACTCCATCTAGTTTTCGAACGGGCTTTTTCTGAGGATATTTATATTTAGTGCCTCGTTTTATGAGGCGCATATATGGATGGCTTGAACCATTCCTTGAAAAAGTCCCAACCGATGCTCGCCCTAGCCGCCCTTGGCGTTGTTTTTGGCGACATAGGAACCTCGCCCCTATATGCCCTGCGGGCCTGTTTTGGTGCGGGAATTCCGTCTGTTCCCACGGTCCTGGGAACCCTCTCGCTCATTTTTTGGACCCTGATCCTGGTCGTTTCGGTCAAGTATGTTTCCATCGTCATGCGGATTGACAACAAAGGCGAAGGTGGAATTCTTGCCCTGACCGCACTCGCCCTGAAACTACAGAAGCGGAGCGGAGTCCTGGGAACCACCTGGGTGGTGGTGCTGGGTATTTTGGGAGCGGCCCTTTTGTATAGCAATGGCATCATTACGCCGGCAATCTCCGTGCTTGCAGCGGTAGAAGGATTAGGTGAAATCACCAGCAAATTCAACACCTTTGTACTGCCGATTTCGTTAGTCGTTCTATTCGGTCTATTTTTGATCCAGTCCCGTGGCTCCGGCAAAGTGGGCGCCTATTTTGGCCCCATTCTCCTGGTCTGGTTTCTGACATTAGGCGTACTAGGCATCGCGTCCATTGCGAACCATCCCGCAATTCTATGGGCCCTCAACCCCTATTATGCCGTTCGGGCACTACTGGACAACGGCCTGCAGAGCTTAATCATTTTGGGAGCAGTCTTCCTTTGCATGACTGGCGCGGAAGTGCTCTATGCGGACATGGGACACTTTGGACGCAAACCCATCGTGCGAGCTTGGTACTATTTGGTGTTCCCCTGTCTAATTCTGAACTACTTTGGTCAAGGGGCCCTGGTCATTGCAAATCCCGGCATCGAGGTCGGCAATATATTTTTCCGCCTGGCACCCTCCTGGTTCCTTGTCCCCCTTGTGGTGCTGGCAACGGCCTCCACGGTGATTGCCTCGCAGGCCGTATTCACCGGGGCCTTTTCCCTTGCACGGCAAGCTGTTCAACTCGGTTTCTTCCCCCGAATCGACATCCGTCATACCTCCGAAGACACTGTTGGCCAGGTTTACGTGCCCTTTATGAATTGGCTGCTCCTGATCGGAATCGTGTCCCTGATTTTCCTCTTCCAGGAATCGGGTAAGCTTGCAGCAGCCTATGGAATTGCGGTGGCGCTCACCATGCTGATCACCTCAATCCTGATGATCTACATCTTTTTAGTCCGCAAGAGATTAAACCGAGTCCTGGTCCTCTTGATTGCCATTCCTTTTGTGTTGCTTGATCTTGCATTCTTGTTTGCGAACTTGCCCAAAATCGGATCCGGAGGCTGGATTGTTCTGGTAATTGGAGCCGGGGTTTTCATCTTTATGCACACCTGGATTCGGGGCAGAACCGAGATGGGACGCATGATTGTGGCGGGCTCACTATCATTGGATACCTTTGTCCGTAGCCTTGGGGTCGATCCGGCCCGGCGGGTGGATGGAGTCGCTGTATTCCTCTCCGATAGTAGCAAGGCCGTGCCCAGGGCGCTATTGCACAACCTGAAGCACAACAAAGTCCTGCACGAAAAAATTGTGATTCTGACCGTGAGCACCGAAGATGTACCCCGGGTTCTAGCAAAAGACCGCTACACCTTTGAGTCACTGGGTCACGGAATTTACTCAATGTCTATCCATTTTGGATTCAAGGAAAGTCCCAATGTGCCTGCGGTCTTGATTTTAGCGGATATTGAAGAGGTTACTTTCCATCCCATGAAGACCACCTACTTCCTTGGACGCGACAGCATTGTCATTGAGCCTCATCGCAAGAACCTTCCGGTTTGGATGAAACATCTCTTTGCCTTCCTTTCGCACAATGCCCTGAACGCCACCAAGTACTTTTCGCTCCCTCCGAACCGGGTCGTGGAGCTCGGTGGCCAGAACGAATTTTAGACAATTCGTACACTCCCTCTATTGAAACGACAAGGTTGATTCGCCACATCCGTGTGGCTCACCCTGCGGGCTCTGACTTCGCAGAGTCCAAAATCCCTATCCCTGGGATTTTGTGATTCGCCACATCCGTGTGGCTCACCCTGCGGGGCTTAGGATACAAGAAAACCCCTCATTTCTGAGGGGTTTCCTTGAATGCGTCCGACAAGGTTCGAACTTGTGACCTTCGGCTTCGGAGGCCAACGCTCTAATCCAACTGAGCTACGGGCGCGATTGACGCAAAATGTAATCAAAAGAGGGGCTCAAATGGGGGGTATTCCAGGCTGGATTGAATCATTTTCTGGAAATAGGGTATATTATTTACATGATGGAAGGCATGTCAGCGGCAATTTCGGGTGTGCAACTCGGAGCCTTGCGGATGAGCGTCAGTGCGAATAATGTCGCCAACGTGAACACCCCTGGGTTCGAGCAGAGCGACCTTGTCCAGGTCGACCGCAATCCCGGTACCGGCGTGGGGAGTATCCGAAAGACCCCCAACCCCAACCCTGAGCTATCCGGAACGGATCTTGCGAAGGAGTTTGGAGGAGAAATGACACTTGCCAAGACGGGCTATTCCGCAAGCCTGAAGGCCCTGAAAGCCCAGGATGAAATGGTTGGAAGCCTCTTGGATGTCGTTCGGTAAGATTTTGCTGCTGACTCTATTTTGCGAGGACCGTGGATTTTCTTCTGCGGTCCTTTTAGTTTTCGGCGGATGAAATCGTTTATGGTTAAATTGAGCTATCCACTTCCGAGAGAATACCCTTGACCGACACCCCATCCGAAAATGATTTCGAACTTCCCTGGAAGCCCGACCACATGCTCAAGCTCGCCAATATGCCCATGCCCTTTGGCAAATACAAAGGCACGCGCCTGATTGACCTTCCCGAGCCCTATGTGGTGTGGTTCCACGAAAAAGGCTTCCCCGCCGGAGAGCTGGGCGAATTGCTCGGAACCCTGTATGAGATCAAGGTGAATGGGCTAGAGTTTTTGTTCGATAGGCTTCGGAAGTAAGGACTGCCCACATCATCGGTAACATCGCGAAACTATCACTTCTTGCATTTTTTCAGGCAACAGCGCATCTCCATTACAAATTTTATGTTTTGATTTTGACTGTTTATTTGCTATTTTCAAAACATGAATAGACGGTATATTGGTTGTTTTCAAGACTGGATTACTCGAAATGACCGAAAACCCTTAATTTTGAGGGGTGCCAGGCAGGTTGGAAAAACCTGGATGGTCCGCGACTTCGCTCGGACTCAAAAACTGAGACTTGTCGAAGTGAATTTGGAGCTGAATCCGCATGTCCGCGACGCATTTCTGAGCCGAAACCCGGATGACATTCTGAAGGCCTTGTCTTTTCTGGGGTACTCGGTAACGGACCCCAAAAAGGATTTGCTCTTTATTGATGAAATTCAGGAGTCCCCCGAAGCCATTGTTGCGCTCCGGTACTTTTATGAAATGCGACCAGAGCTAGCCGTGGTTGCCACTGGATCTTTGCTTGAATTTGCTTTTGAAGCCAAAGAGTTTTCCATGCCGGTTGGCCGTGTAGAGTTTCTGTGGATTCACCCCATGAATTTTCACGAATACTTGCAAGCGCGAGGAAAATCCTCCCTTGCCGAGGAGATCTCTTCGTTTCAGATTGGGGCAGGGCTTTGGAGTCCCATAGCCCACCGCGCTGCGCTGGAAGAATTGCGCTCCTATTTATTTTGCGGAGGCATGCCTCAGGCCTTGCAAGCCATGGCAGAGAACCACGACAGCCAAGCCTGTAGAAGATCCCATTTATCCATATTGCAAAGCTACCGCCAGGATTTTTACAAATACGCCAAAAGAATCAAGGTCCCGATTGCAGAACGCTTGTTCTTAAAGGCCCCGGGCCTAGTGGGTGGCCGGTTCAAATTTTCGCACATTGATCCAGATTACCGCGCAAGTGAAATTAAACCTGCAGTTGAAGCCCTGGAAAAAGCCGGCGTGGTACGCAGAGTCTTCCATAGTGCTGGCCAAGGATTGCCTTTGGCGACAGACTGCAATGAGCGCATCGCAAAACTCTTCTTTTTGGATGTAGGATTAATGCATGCATCGTTACAGATCGAACCAGAGCTGGTGAAAGAAAAGGACCTCCTTGCGATTCATCGGGGCGCAGTGGCCGAGCAATTTGTCGCACAGGAGTTACTTGCAACCACGGCAATGGGATTGCCAGGGGACCTCTATTTTTGGGTTAGAGAGGCCCTGAACAGCCAGGCCGAAGTGGATTTTCTGGTGGCATCCGGCTCCAAGGTGATTCCAGTCGAAGTAAAGTCGGGCGCCAGTGGAACCTTGAAAAGCCTGCGCTCGTTTATGGAGTCCCACCCCGCAAGCAACCGCGCCGTCCGCTTATACAGTGGCATGCCCGAAGAGTCCGAGAGCATTACTCACCTACCTCTCTATATGGCTGGATGCATTCAAAGGAATATCGCTATTTAGATTTTACATGTCGACAATACCATTCCTTGATTTCCCGATCTAGGGACATACTCACTTCGTCGTTATTGATTCGGCAACTATAATTGTAAAACGACTTGATTGGTCATCCCCGGCACGGGGATCATGATATGCAAGCCCAGCTTCCGCTGGATGCTTGCACATATCCAAGCAGGGCCCCGTAGAGCTCCGTAGAGCTCCAAAGGAGCGAGGGCCCCTCATTTGGACTTGATGCATGATACACAAGGGATTGCAGGCAGGAACGGTGATGCCCGTGCCGGGCATGACTCCGATTTGTTGATATCTATAATTGCCGGAGCAATAATTATGCGACATGATCCAGGCCCGGCACGGGCATCACAGACATCGCTCCCGAAACTCTACTCGCCGAGTGGACTCTTGTTTCTGAATGCCCCGAAGAAGCGGCGTAGCAAGATCACGGCGGAGAGCGTCACCCCAAACGTTCTGCCAACAGTCGCAAAGCCATTTGCATGCGAACAACCAGCCCGGCAAACTCAACCTCTGGCAACAACGACACCAGCTCCCGCATTGATTTATCATTCAATTCATCTGCCGTGGTCAATAACTGGGCTCTTAAACTCTCCAATGTTTCAGCAGGGATTACTCCCCTATACACCCTTGGCTTCACTAAACGAGTCTGCAGAGTCACAGAGTCTGGTAGGATTTTCATTGCGATGGCATACTGGTAAATATCATAAAGATCACGCATTAGTCTGCGCTCGTTCCATGCCGCAATTTTATGCGCAAAAGAAACCGGCAGACTCATAATTCGAACCACACGGGGCACCATGCCATATTGGGAACAAAGTAAAGTCGTGGATGCCGCAATTGAGGGACAATCTTTTAAAACATTGATTTCAACCTGAGCGTTTTGCCCTCCATACGAAACTAAAATGCGCATAGCCTTAGAATTGAGCTTCATCTGATATTCCAGCCCAGCTACTTGACTCAGCTTACCTTCAATCAAATCTTTTATTTCATTCTTCGATGCAAAGGGGATAAACACATAGTCCGCATCATTGGTGTATCGCGGACTTTGCAAAAGGCGCATAGCCATGCCACCTTTGAGAATTGCATGAGCTCCAAATTGTTGCGCAAAGTAATCCACAATCCAAGCCAGTAACTCTTCAGTCGTCCGAAAAGACACCATCTAAATACCTTTTTGCAAACGCCACAAATTTTGGATTTTGAAACCGAGTTAAATATGATTCATATTTTACTCGATCGATGCGATCCACACTTACATCATTAAACAATTGAAAGAAGTAACGCCTGCCTTTCAAATGGAAGTACAACGTATCTAGCAATGCTTTTTCAGGGTCTGCCACCCGAATCCCTTTGTCGAGGATATCAAATCCAAAAAGCATCGATTCCGATACTTGCCCAAAGCTCAGAATGGGCTCGCCTTTAAACTCTGCTGCGGGTGAAGTATCCAGACTAGACACCTGAAAACGGGGCTCAGTGCCAATCATGCGGTGCCTTGCTAAAGCGGACCCTAGCGAGATATAGGATCTAGGGCGTACTTTTTGCGCTAGCACTTCGGGACTAAATTCCTGCACTACATAGATCCCTCTGCAATACCGTCGTAGCGCACCTGCCACAATAAAGCCCTTAATTTTGCGATTCAACAGCAATGGGTTAGATATCTGAAACAGAGCAGACAGCTCCGTCAGCGAAAAAACGCCACCCACCTGCTCAGCAAGGGAGATCAAAACAACAGAATCGATCAAATCACTTTTCATATCAGTAGTAAATATACAATATATGATATTATCTATTGATATGTTTTTATTCCCCCCGAATCAGATTCAAATTCAAATCCAGAATCACAGTCCCTTCACTGCCATAGTCACTGCAGTCATCCATGCACATGGTGCCCTTCAATGTATTGTGCGTACGGGATAACCATTTGGAACTATAGGGTGCAGCGTACAGCTCACGCCGGGCCACCCGGCACCGTGGCGGAACCATCCCAGGATTCGATCAGGAACGTTGCATTCCCTGATTCCGTTCGGCAATAGGCTGTGGAAACCGGTTACACTGTTTTGTTAAAGATCGTCAATGCCTTGAGTGGTTTTCTTTTCCAGAATCATTTGGCGCTACCCACAGCGTATCTGGGGGGAATAGCTAAGCGAGGCTCGCTCACCTCTGGCTCAGCACTCATTTCAGTTGCGAAGGGCTCCACCGGAGTTTTGGGGTACATATGGATTCTAGTGAGCACAAGCGCAATGGTTGCGAGAACTGTAAATGCAATAATTCCGCGCATGGTTCTTTGTGGGTTACCAATCTGCCACATTTTTGCGACACCGGTAGCGAGCACTGTAGCACCAAAACCGGAATGGCCACAAGTAATCCACTCCGGCCATAGGCGACTACATATAAACGAACTAACCCAACAAATCCCAAAGGCCACCACATGCTCAAAAATTCCAACAAGCCCTCATTGATCTTCCCGAACCTTTTGTGGTGTGGTTTCACGAAAATGCTTCCCTGCCGGTAAGCTGGGCGAATTGCTAGGAACCCTATACGAGATCAAGGACAACGACCTAGAATTCCTATTCGACAGGCTACGAAAGTCCCCCCCCACCCCAAAGGCTGGCCGAAGGCTCAGCCGATCCCCCCGTCCCCCGCGCGGGCCGAAGGCTCAGCGCGTCCCAAAGGCTGGCGAAGCTCAGCCGATCCCCCCGTCCCCCGCGCGGGCCAAAGACTCAACCGCCCCAAAGGCTGGCGAAGCTCAGCCGCCCCCCCCGTCCCCCGCGAGGGTGACAAAATGGACATTGCGGAACCTAATGTTAGCCAAAGACTCAACCGTCCCAAAGGCTGGCGAAGCTCAGCCGATCCCCCCGTCCCCCGCGCGGGCCGAAGGCTCAGCGCGTCCCCGCGCACAATGGCGACACTAGACCCTCGCCTTCGCGAGGGTGACAAAATGGACATTGCGGAACCTAATGTTAGCCAAAGACTCA
>CAIRAY010000081.1 GCA_903876665.1 uncultured Fibrobacterota bacterium
ATACTTAATGGTCTGGGGACTCGCCCCCGAATCGCCGATTGCATCTTCAGATGGGAAAAAGTTGTCTCCCATCCAGCCAATGCGGCGTAACTCCGTCTTTTCACCCGGGGTCGTTCCCTTGTCAGGGCAACCGACCAAAGCCATCGAAAGCAATAGGGCAAATAGAGTGATTACGCCGCGCATTTAGATTACCTCGCCTGAACGTTTGAGACTTGCACTTGGGCTTTGGACATGCTGCCAGTGATCCCTACCATACAAGGATCATTGCTGACAAGCCAGTGCGACCAATTAGTGTCGTGCACTCCAAATGTAGCACAATCATTTTGCCAGAGCAAAATCATTTACATAGGTCTTTTGCCTAAACCACAATTTCACCCACACCACTGAACTGAAACAAGGTTGCTCCAGCGGTGTGGCTCTATGGATTATTGAGAGTACACCCCGCCGGTAAAGGCTCACCGGCGGGGAGGTTGTAAAGCAAAAATGAAAAGGAGGTGTTTTGGCATGAAGCAATTGCACCAGCTGAGCAACTCAGGGTTAAACGTTGACGTATTGTTTGCGAGGCATTGCCGGAATCATCGTGAACAATTTCAGGACAGCCCTCACCTGCAACAACTCTCGCCGAATCTGTTGCCATTTCTCTGGGAATACACACTAAAAGGCTATCGGGATTTTGGATGTAGTATACTTCACACGAAACCCTATCGAGTGCATTAAACTCAGCCTCAGTTATTCCGACCCCCAAAAAACTTGACTGGGAGGAGGAGCCTACCGAAGAGGAGCTTGAGCCAAGGTCCGCCGATGCTCCACTGCCTGAATTGCAGGAGGCCAGCAAAGCCATGGATAAAAATGCGAAAGATAACACGACAATAGAAAGTTTCATTGGCTATTTTCCTTGGTTGATGGGCACTTCAATCGTTGTAGCATCTGTAGTGTCTGCGGTCCAAACTGCTGGATCCGCTAAGTTCAATTTAACAATTCCATTTTCATGGGCTACATACAAAGTATCGCCAGCGACGGCCATGTCATAGGTGGGTCCATAGTAATCGCTAGTCGGGAACGCGCGCATCCAGGTTTCATAGGATAGCCAGGTCCAAACTCCGGTGGTGTCGTTGTACCACACCGGCACAGGCACGGTCATACCCGATGCGATAAGACGCCCTTTGTATTGGGTTAGGGCCATGTTGTCATTTGGTTTTGGATAACAGACATAACCTGAATCACATTTCGCGACATCGGTCCAGCTATTGGTGACATCGTCATAGCGAAAAACAGAACCGCCTAAAAACGAAACATACATGCGGTCATTCACGACTTCGATGGCACGCGGGCGGACGAAGGGGGTGGAGTCTCCCTGCCAAATGATGTAATCTGGAGGAGGAAGCCGCTCCCACATCCGATTGGCACCAAGACGCCATACGCCATTGGAATAGCTTGCCGCATATATATTACCATGATAGTCTTGAATATCAGCGATATTGTCTACCTCAGCCAAGGAATCTGGTTGGCCACTCCAAGTGCCACCGGCGAGTGACCCCCACAAATTCACTGCGGGTTTGGCCAAATTCTCTGCATTCCCGTAAGCACCGACTGTAATCAACAACGAGTCTTTTACCCGGAAAACCGTAGGAATGGAATATGGTGAATCTAAAGCCGAAAACAATCCTTTTCTTGTTTGAATTGGGCCTGACAGGGTTATAGGCAATTCTCTCCATTCCTTCGACTCCACTTTATATTTAATGGCGCGCGGCGCATCAATTGCTCCTAGGTACACATATTCACTATCCACTGACCACCCGATACTGAACGCACCTATTCCAAACGGATTAATCAAGCTATCCCAATCTGGCTCCCCAATTTTTCTCGTAAATATTCTGTATGCACGGCCACCCTTATGGTAACTGTCCTGCATAATCAAATGACCATCTACATACTTAATGGTCTGGGGACTCGCCCCCGAATCGCCGATTGCATCTTCAGATGGGAAAAAGTTGTCTCCCATCCAGCCAATGCGG
>CAIRAY010000082.1 GCA_903876665.1 uncultured Fibrobacterota bacterium
ATACTTAATGGTCTGGGGACTCGCCCCCGAATCGCCGATTGCATCTTCAGATGGGAAAAAGTTGTCTCCCATCCAGCCAATGCGGCGTAACTCCGTCTTTTCACCCGGGGTCGTTCCCTTGTCAGGGCAACCGACCAAAGCAATCGAAAGCAATAGGGCAAATAGAGTGATTACGCCGCGCATTTAGATTACCTCGCCTGAACGTTTGTAACTTGAACCTGGGCTTTGGACATGCTGCCTGTGATCCCTACCATACAAGGATCATTGCTGACAAGCCAGTGCGACCAATTAGTGTCGTGCACTCCAAATGTAGCGCCTGTCTGGTCCGGCCAGGACTGTCCGGGCTTTACATCTAGGCTGGTGCAGATAAGCGTTACCCGCCAGAGATCTGCGGACACCTGGGCATTCTGGCCTTGGCAACCGGGAGCCCACCAAAGTGGCTGAACCAAAACGGGCACAAAACCATTTTCAGTTCTATAATCAAAACCCAGATTGAATCCCGAGACCGCCACTGCGCTATTGTTGGTTACCGTGAAGCGTGGTTTGAGATTCACCCAATCGGACTCATCCCGCATACGGACCTCAAGGTCTGCATTGCTCGGTGCAGTAGGGATTGGTGGCTCTGGAGGAGTCACCTCACCGATATCGCCAATCTCCGGCACTTGACCCTGGAGAATGGACCCATCCTCTAGACGCAAAACCAAGTTTGCATTTCTGGCCCAATCCCCATTCGCCATGTAGGAGGGATCATCCGATTTATTCCAGTCGCTATAGGGGTTATAATGGAGCCCGACCATTCCGGAATTGATCGACTCACCCGGGTAAAGCGAATACTGGTTGAAGTACCAGTCAAGAACCCAGAGGCTTCCACCAATGTGACGGACGGTTGGCGTCGCCTGTTCCACTGCGGGCCACTTTTCCGGAGGTGCCATCACCTTGCCTGCATCGATGCGGAAGTAATATTCGACATGGAAGTTTTTGATGGGGACAGAACCCGTGTTGGTGACTTGTACTTCGGGTTTTGAGACATTGCCTTCATGGATGCCCTGGTCCTTGCTCTGCAGAGCTACTTTCGGTGCCACAGTCGAGGGTTGAGTTGCCACAGTGAGGTCTGGGGCATGACCCCATAGGACGCGCCCAGTCAAGTCAGTGACCACGATTTTGTCATTGGCCTTTGGAAGTCCGTAATTGTGATTCTCGGACCAGTCATCCCAAAGATACCACGAACTGTTGTCCTTTTGGTAGAAAATGCGGAACTGGTCGCCGTCGTTTGCTGGGAACATGAGGTGTGGCTGGAGGGTTACATTGCTTCCATCCACCACCATTCGGAACTGGTCACCACCCAAGGCCTCCGTGGTCACGGATTGACTTGGAGCCCAATCAGCAACGGCAACGGGATTGCGTGCTGGGTCTGCAGTAAAGTAGTAGTAGAGTTTGAAGCCGTGGATCGCCTGCTCTTCACGATTGACAAGCAATATGCGTGGTTTGGAAACATTGGTCTCCAGGCCACGGCTCTCACGATGCATCACCAGTACTCCGGAATCTTCTGCTGTGCGACTATCGGGGATTTGGGCCGGAGGCTGCTGTTTGGCTGGATTGACTAGTTGAATCTGACTTGCCACAAGCATCGGGATCTGACTGGATACACCCGTGGTGAATGACCCTATCTTCAGGTTACCTGCCGTGGAGACTGTGAAGGATTGGGCCAGTGTTTGTCCGTCCTGGCTAATTGCAGTGATTGTCAAAATATTGCCACTACGCACCATGCGGAAAGAAGGAACGCGCCCAAACGATCCAAAAATTGTGGAGCCATTGAAAAGTGAACCAGCAACATTGGCGCCCACAGTAGCCACCATCTGATTATTAGCATCCAGCACCACCACACCTTGGGCATCGCCACTAGGGACAGAGGTTGTGGACACATCGAAATTCCCTTGTACGGTTACCGTTGCCGTTTGCACCGTCGTGGACTGTGCCACACCGTTTGCATCCGGCAGACTCATTGCCATGGCAAGGACTTGATCGATCAAGCGGATGGGGTCCCCATTTACAATATTGGCGGAACAATATTCATCCAATGCACAAAAAATGTCGTTACCCATTTCGGCCTCGCGGGCGATAGGGATGCCGTCCATATCGGGAATTCCACCATGTACCACCATTTTTTCAATGGAACTAGAACGATACGACCTGTGGATTTTAAATTCTCGGGGGGTTTTTATGTCATAAATAAAACCTGGGACTTTTTCGCTATACTTCTGGCTTTCGGCTTCCACGGCAATGTCACCCTTTTTAAACCACTGGTCCCGGACTTTCGCCATGGTCTTAAAAAAGTCACCGTCCAAACTGACATCGACTAGATCCCAGTCATTCGTCTCTTTTTTTGCCATGCTTTCAATGTAATCCTCAGCAGCAAAACACCCGGGCTCTTTGCTTAGCTTCGAGTCGCTATCGCAAGCCTTGGTTCCGGCATGGCCTAAGTTCTTGATAAGCGCTTCCTCGAGCGGACTAACATCATCAGAATACAAGGGAACAATGGTCATCGGAGTCCCATTGGGACGGTTAGGGGCGACCTGATTCAACCGCAAAATCAATGGAGAACCCGTTCTCGCTAGCATTTCTGAGTATGCCAGATCTTCAAGGCGCTTGCGCGTTTCCGCCTGGATTCCAGCTCCCGCTTCACCTGCGAAGGTCTCCAAATCTCCATTCCATACAAACGAATGGGCCGCGACTGGGTCAATGGTAAATTTCGCATGATAGTCACCTAAATATCCACCTGACAATTTGAAACGAACATCCGTCCATGGACCAGTGAGTAATCCTACAACGGTTCCGCCCAACCATCCAAGAACTGGTACGGTTTCGTTCCAATCACTTGCCGTTTGACAAGTTCCAACAAAGGTCTTTCCAAGCCCTTCAATAAAGCCATCATCAATTTTTACTTCAAAGAGTTTATTCGCTTTATTCTCTTCCGAATTCAGTTTTTCTTTAAAATTTCTCAAACCCGAATAATCTTCTGGGATTAACTCCATTGGGGTTGACAACATAGAGCCTTGATGGGGCGTACCGATGGTCACTACTTTTCGAATATGATTACAGGGGTTCGCGGCCGAAGTTCCACCTGCCGCAGTTGCATGTATTAGCATGTCGCGAACCAAAAGACCACCCATGGAGTGTGCAACTAGGTCGATTTGCAAAGTCATGTTTGTTTTCCACGCATCACCATACCATAGATTCAAGATTTCTTCGACCTTGCTGTAAAGTTGCTGGGATTGACCGACACCACCTGCTGTCGTTGTCCATTGGGGATCAATGGGTACTGCACCCCAATTTGCGTCCTTGGTGTTGCCGTTAAAAAAGAATATTCCGTTGTCGTTAATTTTCCAATCCTGCGGATTAATATTCTCATCAATGCTTGTTTGTAAACGATAGGAATTAGCGATAATGTCTGGAGCAGAACCAGGCAGGTATGCCTTTACCAGGCCTTGTTTCCAGGTAGTCAAATCTTTTTCTTTTGCTTCCTCAATTCCCCATACTTTGTGCTGGTCATTGATGCCATGAATAAACAGAATGGGTCGAGATAAAGTGTTTACACCTTTTGCTGGGGGAGGGAGTTTTAATATTCTTTCATTGTAGCCAAGAGGAGTCTTACGATCTTCGGCACCCCATGCAATGAGCTCCATTGGAATTCTTTGCACGGCACCGAATCCACTGAATTTGAATGTCCCCGTTTTTGGGTCAAATTTTGTTGGGTCAGTTAGGGAGACAACCTCCACAGCAGTGCCTTCTGGACAATTATTCCCCGAAACCCCCGGAATGGAAATTTCACCAGGCAAATAACCCAATGCCGAAAAAGGCGAATTTAAGGCGTCTTCCGTAAAATCAGAAACGGAGTTAAAGACACCCTTAATTTCGGCATAGGTTTGATTGCACTTTCCTTTGTATTGCTTCCAAATTAGACTGCCTGAATAACTGACGCGGTTTTTACAGGTGACGGTGAAATCAGCCTGGGCTTGTACGGAATAATTCCGAATGGTTGAGCCTCCCCAGCAATACCCCGCAGTCTTGTCAACTGTGCAGTAAGAATCACTTGCGCGCCCGGCTTGAAGGTGACTAATGGTAATCTGAGCTTGCGGAATAAACCCGAACGCATCAGGCTCCAATCCGCACATTAGCGTCGCATCGCGAATATGATCGATGGGGGCTGGCTCAATCATGACGGGGTCGGAAAGGTTGATGATTTTGGGATTTGCATCACCGCTCCACGCAAATGAAAGTGATAAACCCACAAAACAAGCTACCCAAGTAAGTCGGCTATGCCTGTGCTTCTGTGCTTCTGTGCTTCTGTGCTTCTGTGCATCGTGTTCTCCAAAAATTGTGCGAGTCAAATGTAGCTCAATCATTTTGACAGAACAAGGTCATTTAAATAGGTTTTTTGCCTAAACTTTCCAAATATTCTCAAGCTGGATGTTTTTAAACCACAATCTCGCCCACACCGCTGAACTGCAACAAGGCGGCTCCGGCGTTGCGGCACATTTGTAAATCCACCCGGAAGCGAATGGACCAGTCATTCAAATCATTATAGTCCTGCAGGGCCTGCTGCACATTCCAGAGCCCTTCGGCTTCCACTTTTTCGACCAAGGTGTTGCGCAGGGCGCGGCCTTCTGCATCTAAACGAAACTTGCAATGCTCGGCCTGGTAGGTCGCAAAGGACTCCAGCAATTTCTGCTCGGTCCAGCGGACTCCGGCAAGGTCCACCAAAGAAACTCCTTCGGGCAGGCCCTCGGCAAGTCCATCCAGCGCTTCGCCAAAAGCACCACGGGCCACGGATGCCATAAAGGAGAAGATGCGGGAACGCAAGGCTGCCGTAAAGGCTTTTGTGTCGCGGGTAATGTCCTTGGCAGCCTCTTCGGCACCCGGGGGCGCCAGCTCGGCGGCTTCCAGGGTCTTGAAGTCGGGATTGCGCAGGCGCTCCCATTCCTCGAGCAGGCTCGAATCGACCCGGCGCAACATCTCGCCCAGGTATTCCTCCACTTCGCGCAGAGGTTCGGTCTTCATACTGTCGGGCACCGTATTCAAAAGCACCTTGTATGTACTGTTGATATGACGAAGCAACAATCCTTCCGACCGTTCGATCCCGTAGCGCTTGATGTACCCCGAAAAGGTCATGAATTCTTCGATCATCTCGCGGACAATGGATTTGGGCTTAATGTTTTCCGTACCCACCCAGGGGTGCAATTCCGAGAAGGCATTGAAGGTGGAATAGACAAAATCCCGCAGGGGCTTGGGGTATTCCATTTCATCCAACTCGGCGATGCGCTGGTCGTACTCCATGCCTTGAGCCTTCATCTCGGCCATGCGGGCCGTTTTGAGTAGATCCAGCTGGCGACGCAATATCACATCGGGATTTTCGAGAATGGATTCAACCAAGGTCAATACATCCAAATGAAAGTCGGGAGAATTGGGATCCAACTGGGGCAGGGTATCCACCAGGTATAGCGATAGCGTCTGATTCATGGAAAAATTTTCTTGCAGGTCCACATGCACGGCAACCTTGGCCATGCCTGGGCCCGCAGGCGTGATGAATCCGATAATGCCCCGGTCAACTAGGGAGCGAAATAGCTGCATGGCCCTTTTGCGATGGGCAAGTTTGTCCTTTTTTGGATCATGGCAATCCGCAATCAAGCGACGCATGGCCTGGCACCCATCGGTTTTGCGCGAAAGCACATTCAACAACATTCCGTGGGACACCTGGAAGCGTGAAACCAGGCGCTCCGGAGAGGATTCAATCAGGCGCCGAAAAATCGGTTCATCCCAAGGTACATAGCCCTTTTCCGGTGGCTGCCGTTTCTGGTATTTTTTGCCCGTGGACGCAGTCTTTGCGGCCAGTTGCAAATTTTCAATCACATGCTCGGGAGCCTGGGCCACCACGTAACCCACATCGTCGTAGCCCTTGCGACCCGCGCGGCCAGATATCTGGTGGAAGTCTCGCACGGTGAGGATTCCCGTCTTCTCTCCCGAATACTTGCAGAGCTGGGTAAAAAGCACGGTGCGAATGGGAACATTTACTCCCACACCAAGCGTGTCCGTGCCGCAGATGACTTTCAGCAAACCCTTCTGGGAGAGCCGCTCCACCAGAATGCGGTATTTGGGAAGCAGGCCCGCATGGTGCAGACCAATGCCCGCACGCAGCCAGCGCTTCAAATCCGGGCCATAAGGACTGGAAAAACGAAACCCTTCGAGGGCCGCGTGGATCGCGGATTTTTCTTCCTTGGTGCACAGTTCAAGGCTCGTGAAATTCTGCGCATTGCGGGCCGCTTCGGCCTGGGTAAAATGCACCACATACACGGGAGCCCGGCCCTCGTTCACCAGCTTCTGCACCGCATTGGGGAGCGCCGTTTCCGAATAGGTAAAATGCAGGGGAACCGGACGATCCACGGATTTGATGGTGACGGAAGGAAGCCCATTCAGCTTGGTCATCACCTCTTCAAAAAAGCTGGTTTCGCCCAAGGTCGCCGACATAAGCAAAAAGCGGGTATTGGGCATGGTCAACAGGGGAATTTGCCAGGCCACCCCGCGTTCGCGGTCGGAGTAATAATGGAACTCATCCATGACCACATCTTGGACATCGGTTTCTGCACCCTCGTTGAGGGCCATGTTGGAGAGGATTTCCGCGGTGCAGCATAAAATGGGTGCCCCGTGATTCACGGTCGCATCGCCGGTGCTCAATCCCACATTTTCGGGCCCGAACTCTTTGCACAGCGCCATCCACTTTTCATTCACCAAGGCCTTGATAGGGCAGGTATAGACCGAGCGCCGCCCCTGCTCCATGGCCAAACGGTGCAAGGCAGATGCTACCAAGGATTTTCCCGAACCGGTGGGGGTATTCAGGATGACATTCTTCCCTTCGAAAAGCTCGAGAATGGCTTCTTCCTGGGCAGGATAAAGCTTGAGTCCACTGGTCTGGATCCAATCCAGGATAATTTCGAGCAATTGATCGGAGGAGTCGGCCATGGGAGAAAAGATAGAAAGGTGAATTGGGTCGGGAATTAAAACAGGCTCCATCGACATTTAATAGTGACCGTCCCAGCTTGCTGGGATACGGAGACTTTAACACCCCTGTGTAGGAGTGGGTAACCCAATCAGAACCAAGTTCTTGAAGGAGCCTACGGAGAGTTTTAGCTTGCTAGACTACTGTCCGTAACTCACAAAATGCTGGTTCCTTCGTGAAATGAGTTCGCGTTACAAGGGTTGGGGATGCTAGTTGGATGCAGGGGATAGTCGAGGAGCTCCTGTAGAAAGGGGGTGACCGGACCGGAGGTCGCACTGGTGGGCGACGATCGAGCCCAGCGGACAAGCTAGATTTTCCAGCCCTTATAGGACTTGTTGTACCCACTCATTTCTCGAAGGAACCTTAAAACATTTATTCAATAATCCCATTTTGTTTACAGTGCCTTACTGTATGGATTAATATCAATTTTCCAATTAGCCTATACACAAGTCGATAATTTCCAATGATTATTTGTCTATACTCTTCATTTCCATAATCAGGAACAATGCGACCAATCTTTGGATTGGATTTCAATAGTTCTTCTTTCCCGAAAATTTTATTGGCAAACTCAATGGATGCATTTATTGAATCCATTTCAATGTACTCACATATCTCTTCTATTCTTTGGAGTGATAATTCAGACCATACCACTTTAAGCATTGGCGAATCTCTTCATAATGCGACTTTTTGCCTGGGCGGTTGTATATATTTTCCCATCCTTAAACTGCTTCTCTGCAATCGCGATATCTTGAGCAAGCTCAGACTTTTCAATCATTTTTTGATAGTCTGCAATATCGACAACTACAGCAGTTGACTTTCCATGCTGAGTAAGAATGATAGGACGATGAGTCTTCTTAGTCCTTTGAATCATTGAGTTTATATCCGATCTGAACTCAGTGATCGGGCAAATGTCTTCAACCAAATCTATTGTTCTTGCAATCATAAGTAATCTCCGTACATATTAATGTACGCTATTCCGTATCAAACGTCAAGTACGATAACGGTGCGAAATTGGCTAAATCTTGATTCGTGGTTGTAGCGGGCCCGTAAGGCTCGCCTGGAATCTGGAATATTCATTTACAGAATCAACAGCCATGTCAGCAATCGATGCGGATTGGATGATTAGGACCAACACGATACACACAAAACATGGTCTACATAAATTTCCCAGGTGTCGCATGACCATAACCTCTTTGCACATCACCGCACCCTTCGGCATTATCCTTTGATGCCCGTGCCGGGAATGACGAAAAACGCTTTTTTTTACAATATCCCTCGCTATCGTCAAATTAATAAATGAAATGAAAGGAAGGGATTATGAAAGCAGTACGAATCAGCCTGGTATCAAACTGGAAGGACAATTTCGGAAAAGAAATTGCCGCAATGTGGAAGGACGAAGTCCAGGACACTCGCCTGGCGCAGGGAATCATTAAAAAGATTGAGAGCGCGACGGGCGCCAATGATCGGACAACCGATGCTCCCAATGACACCACGATTCCGGTGCATGTAAATCGCATGCGGGCGATTCCTGGCGATGGAACTGTTATGGAATCCATTCAAAAACGCATGCACGGCTCCGATATTATTGTGGTGAACCTCGGTTCGCCTAGGGGGATTCAGGAAGATTGCCCCGAAGAAGAAAAGAATTGCAAAAACATGCCCGTTGCCAAAAATTTTGCCTTTACTAGCGCCAATGTGTGGATGGAACTGGGAATGGCACTTACACTCCTCGAGGAGCGTCGCCGAGGGATTTTGCAAGATCGCCTCGAGGACGACCTGCCTCGTGTGCAACGGGTATTTGTAATCTATGAAAAGGATGCAAAAACGGATTGCGCACATCTCCTATTGCCTTCGGATTTGATTGGCCTTATGGTCGCTGACTACAGTGTTGACCGTGATGCGGATTTAACGGAGAAAATGATTCGATGGAATGACAGTTCTGCAATGGTTTCTGCATTGCGTCGTGCTGTGAAGGATGCGACGGAGGCACTGGGACAGCGCAATGTATTGCTAGGTGCTACGGAGAAGGATTCGGAAGGAGAGATGGAAAATGGGAGTGGGAAATGAAGAGTGTTGGACTTTTTCCGATACTCTTTGTAGCTGCCTTGCTTTCTTTTGATATCCCATGTATTGCCGGTGAACCAATATCAGTGGTGATTGGCACACAGACTTGGATGGCGAAAAATATGGATGCAAAACCCAGCAAGGGGAATTCCATTTGTTATGACAACAAACCCAAGAATTGCGCAAAGTTCGGGCGTCTGTATGATTTTCAAGGTGCGCTATCAGTTTGCCCTGAAGGCTGGCATTTACCCACTCGCCCTGATCTGGATACTCTAATTGCTATTCTTGGAAATGATATGATTGGGAAACAACTCAAATCAAAATCTGGGTGGAAAAAAGGTTCGGAAAAAACTGAATGGGGAAAAACCACCACCATAGGAGGTAGTGGTTCGGATGACTTCGGATTTTCAGCTCTGCCAGCTGGACAATACCACCTTTGGGTTCATGAGTCCTTTGAAGAGTTGGGCGAAAGTGCTCGTTTCTGGTATAATGACTACTACGATGGCAATACATTTTGGTTATCATCTAGCTTTGATGAATACGAATCATACCCACCAGCCCAAGGTGGGGTTGGCTACTCCGTTAGATGCCTGTTGAGTTTCGCTTATACTCCTTCATTTAGCCTAACGGAAGGAAAATACCATGAAGACCAATCCCTCAGGATTTCATCGGAGATGCCGGGAGCTCAGGTCTATTACACAACAGATGGCAGTATTCCCACAACGACATCAAAAACATACGCGGAATCTATTTCAATTTCTGGGAGCCAGACAATCAAGGCTATTGCAGTAAAAGCAGGTTTCCCGGTCAGCTCGGTGACGACTGCATATTACACATTCGAAACGGCTGCCCCCATTTTTAGTCTATTGGGAGGATCATTCCATGAAAAACAAACTCTGACAATTTCGTCGGCAACTTCCGGAGCTCAAATCTATTACACAACAGACGGAAGTATCCCCACAACTGCATCCAAACTATACACGGAATCTATTCGTATTTATGGTAACCAGACAATCAATGCTATTTCAGTAAAAGCAGGATTCCACATGAGCTCGGTGACGACTGCATACTACACATTCGAAACCGCTACACCTGTCGCTAGCCTTTCTTCTGGAACATATTGGGGGGAGCAAACAGTAAACCTAAGCAGTCAAACACCCGATGCCATCATCTATTATTCGACAGATGGCACAACCCCAACAGAATCATCAAAGGTTTTTGATGCTCCAATTATTATCAATCGTGAATCATCGTTAAAGGCCATTTCCATGATTCCAGGTTGGAATTCTAGCTCCGTTCTTGTACAGAACTATACCGTGAAAACCCCCTTTATTGATCCCCGGGATAAACAATCCTACAAAACCACCAAAATTGGCAAACAAACCTGGTTGGCTCAAAACTTAAACTTTGACCCTAAAAATGGGAATTCCTGGTGTTATAATGACGACGCTTCAAATTGTAAAATCTATGGTCGCCTCTATTCCGGGCCGACCGCGATGAAGGCTTGCCCAAGTGGCTGGCATTTGCCTAGCACGACGGAGTGGAATACTCTAGAAATTTCCGTGGGCGGAAAAAATAAATCAGGAGAGAGCCTTAGCGCGAGCACACTTAGTGATTGTTACGATTGCAACGACAATTTTGGATTCTCCGCATTACCAGCTGGTTCGCGCCATAATTCATACGGTTTCCGGGACCTAAACAAGAAGGGGTTTTGGTGGACGGTAACGGCCCTCGAGACAGGAGATGGTTGCTTAACCCGTTCTATAGAAAGTGGGGGTTATATAAACCGCAATTGTAACCCTATGGAAAGCGGTTATTCTATTCGCTGCATAAAGGACTGATTTCGACCAGGCCAACGAAGGCAATTGCCCCAGGCGGGTGCCTTTTTCTTGAAATTCTTTTCCCTGCGCACCAAAAGTCTCCCTTCTGCGTCTAATCCCAGAAAGGAGACTTGATGAAAAAGCCACAACAACCAAAGGACATCGATCACGATTCCTATTTTCGCCAAAGCTTCGAGACACCTAGTGCGGTAGCCAGCCTAATCCGCATGTTGGTTTCACCAGAAATTGTGGCTGCGCTCGACTTGGAAAACCTCAAAGCCTTGCCCGTAGCGCACTTTGACCCCGATGTCGGTAAACGAACTCCGGATTTACTTTTTCAATGCCCCTGCAATACCGGAGGTAGTGTGGTGACAATCCTTATGGAGCACAAGTCCGGCCCCAACCATTTGATCGCACTACAGATTCTGCGTTATGTGCTATTGCTCCATGAGCCTTACGACCGTAAATACTTACTACCTAGTACATAATATAGTCTACATGTTTTGATGCAAAGAAATTCCGCAATTTTATTCTGTCACCTTTTAGTTCTGCCAAATCTGACTCTACCCG
>CAIRAY010000083.1 GCA_903876665.1 uncultured Fibrobacterota bacterium
AAGTAAGCGTCCGCTAAAAAAGAATGAATCACTGAAAGATCGGGTAGAGTCAGATTTGGCAGAACTAAAAGGTGACAGAATAAAATTGCGGAATTTCTTTGCATCAAAACATGTAGACTATATTATGTACTAGGTAGTAAGAAGGTCGCGGAGTCCGACTTCATCGACGAGGACGGCAACCCGCGCAGGTTCACCTGGAGGACCATCTCGACATGGCTCTACCGCTACAAGGTAAACGGCATGACATCCATGGTGAACAAGAAACGCAGCGACGCAGGCCACACCCGCAAGGTGTCGCCCGAAGAGCTTCTGGAGGCCCTGAACCAGGTGCTGCCCCTGTTCCGAGAAAAGGGCCGGTGGACAAAGACCGACCTGTTCCGCGAATGCGTCGCCAAAGGCCTCCTTTCCCGCACCGCGATCGCCCCGACCACCTTCTACAGGTTCCTCCGCGAATACGAGCTGCTCAAACCCGAGGAGCAATGCCAGAACAAGATGCGCATGGCGTTTTGTATGCAATACGCGAACCAGCTGTGGCAGGCCGACACCATGTTCGGGCCGCACCTGAAGGATGCCGAAGGGCATCTGCTGCAGTCGAAGCTCATCGCCTTCATCGACGACGCCTCAAGGCTCGTGGTGCATGCCGAGTTCTACCCCGGAGAAACGTCGGTGCAGCTTGTGGCCTCCATGCGCTCAGCCTTTTACAAGCGGGGTGTGCCGGAGCAATTGTATGTGGACAACGGGAGCATCTACGCAGGCCAAGAGATCACCCTGATCTGCGGACGCGTGGGCACCATCCTGCGGCACACGCCCGTGCGCGACGGGGCCGCAAAGGGCAAGATTGAAAGGTTCTTCCGCACCGTGCGCGACCATTTCCTTTCGCGCAACCTGGATCTGTCGTCATTCTCTATACTCAACCGCCAATTTACGGCATGGCTCGAGGAAGTGTACAACGCGTCGGTGCATTCAGCCACCGGAATGAAGCCCATCGACCGGTTCGCGCTCGACCACAGGCGCATACGCTACCTGCCTCCGGACCAGGTGACAGACGAACTCTTTTATTGCGAGGACACCCGCAAGGTCAAGAAGGACAACACATTTTCCTTCGACGGAAAGCGCTACGAGGCGCCTGCGACCCTGCATGACCGCGAGATCCAGGTCCGCTTCGACCGCGTCAAGAAGGACCGCGTCGTGGTCTACTTCAAGTCGCAACGCATCGGCGACGCCAAGCTCCTGGACCTCGTCGCCAACGGCATCATGCGCAACAGGACGTTGCAGGGGAAGGCCGCATGATCCGCGCACATTTTGGCATCGACAGGAATCCTTTCTCCCACGAGGCCTGCGGGTTGTTGGCGTATCAGCAGGAGATCCTCGATACCCTGAAGGTCCACTGCCAGCAGGGCGGGTTCTGCCTGGTCATGGGAACGCCGGGCACCGGAAAATCCGTGGTGCGCGATGCGCTTGTCAAAGAGGCCGACAAGCGGGTGATGGTCGCGAGCATCTCAAGGACCATGCACACCTACACCAACACCATCCGCATCCTGTGCCAGGCCTTCGGGATCGAACACGCGGCTTCGCACTACCGCTGCGAAAGGAACCTCATCGAAGAGGCCTTTGCGCTCAGGCAGGCCGGGCGCTCCATCGTCACGCTGGTCGACGACGCGCACCTTCTTGAAATCGACACGTTGCGCAAGCTCAGGCTGCTTTTTGCGGACTTCCCGCCCAACAACAACCTGGTCCTGTTTGGCCAGCCACAGCTGTTGTCTGCGCTTGCGCTCAAGGCCCACGAGGACATAAGAAGCCGCATCACCTACAGCGTAAGTACTCCCCGCCTTGGGCCGGAGGACATGGAGGCGTTTTTGCATGCGCAACTCGACCACTGCGGGCTTGCGCACAGCACCTATGCCCCTGAAGCCATGGGGCTGATCGTGCGCACCTCCGACGGCCTGATGCGCAGGGCACGAAACATGGCGCTCTCGTGCCTGCTTGAGGCCGTGCGGGCACGAAAAAGGACAGTGGACCTCGACAACGTGAACAGGGTGCTCATGCAGCCCCACTGGAGGGAAGAACGAGACATCGACTCCACATCATTTTGAGCCCGTGACGTCGCAAAATCGGGGTTGCCGCAAGGTGGCCCCTTTCTGCGTTGGGTTCCTGCCGTCATAACAATATGACGGAATCGGGTGGATGGACGCCCGCGCAACCAATGGCATCATAAGAATGCGACCATGGAGGCAGGATAGGCGATGATTTGTATCACCATAATATCTGTGGCGTCGCAATAGTACGATGCAAATGGCGGGATGAAGGGAATCATTATTGCTTGCGCAACCCGTGCGGTCGAAGCGATATGATCCGGGAGGTGGGATGAAGGTGTCAGGCTTCCCGTGACGTCATAGGGATACGACAGAAATGGCCCTCCAATTTACCGGATTATCGCGGGAACCAACCGAATTAGAGGCCGAAATCAGGACAATTTAATTTGGCTGTGGCTATGACGCCAGTGCGGTTGGGGACATATAGAACTCTATGAAGCATTCTTGGAGGAAGGGATTGCACAACCCTACACCACCGAATGTGGCAGAGTCGTGGACTCTTTCGCAATGATGCGCAAATGGATACGCCAACTGGTCAAGATTGATGGGGAATCCATATCAGAGGTTGATTACGGTGCCCTACACCCTTGTTTGGTTTGGCGCATCCTAAATGGGTTTGTGAACCCATTAGAAGCCGATAGATACCTTAGAATGCTCAAGGGTGATATCTACATAGAGATAGCACGATACCTGCACCCAGACGCATCAGAAACGGAACTGGTAGAGGTATACCGTCCCAAGGTAAAGAAGGAACTGCTCACCTACTTCAATGACAAGGCAGGGAACCAGCATCACTACAAGTGTCACCAGTACTTTGTGGACAACTTCCCCGAAATGTTGGAACGGTTGCAATCAGGCAAGTTTGCAACCAGCAGGGGTCATGCGGAAACTTCCAGTATCCTATTGATGTATGAAGCTGATTTGCTTGGAAATGTAATGGGGAAACTTTATCGAATGGGTATCCGTTGCTTGTATGCTTTTGATGCCCTGTGGGTCAAGGAATCCATGGCAGAACAGGTTAGGGAAATCATGGATGAGTGTGCCCTAGCTGGTGGCATCCCATGCAAAGCAAAGATTGGATGAACCTTTATAAACTATGGTTAATATGACCCCAGAGTTAGACAGAGAAAAAGCACACTCGCTTGCAGTTGAAACCACTGAGAACAGTTTGGACCTGGTTTCCAACCTCTTCCAAGGTGGTAAAATCGACCTGTACGAGATTTCCACTCTGATACTAGGTGAACGCAAGAAAACCGATTACAGCCTTGCGCAACGGCTTGCACTGGATTGCATCATTGCTTCACCGCAAGTCAATTTTGCTGACCCTGTGCAACTATCCACCATGGATGATAGCTTGCTTGATTTCGCTTTGCAGAAACTTGCAAAAGACTTTCTGAATGGTGGTGCGCCCAATGGGAGCATGGGTTATGAACTAGTCCTGAAATCCATTCTAACTGAGAAGTTGCATAGGGAAGCTAGGGCAATGGAAAAGGAACTTGTAAGAACCCAACCTATGTTGAATCACTGAAATCACCACTCCCCTAGTCCCCCATACCTACGCCACCTTGTTCCATGACAATCGGATGGTACCGAATTTGTCGGAATTGGGTGCCAAAATCAGGACAAGTGAATTTGGCTGAGGCAATGATGGCAGTGTGGCTGGGGACACTTAAGATTAGAACGGTTTAAAAATCTCGCCGACAGCATATGCAATGAAGATTGATCCTGCGAGAAGCGCCCCATCTTGAAATAGAGATAGTGCTTTTTTCTTCCAGAAAAATAGACCAAAATGAAACAGGGCATTCAATATGATCAACCACCCTAGTACTTCCAGGCGAAGCGACGAATGTTGGATAGAAAGGAACTTATACGATCCAGTCACTAACTGAATCCCAATTAATAACGAGACAAGGCCATACCCAACGCAACCTAATAACCGAGAAAACACCCAATTGCTTATTTGTTCTTTATGCTCAGCCCTAAGCCGAAATTCCTCCGCCTCAATATCCAACTTAGAAAAACCAGTTTCTTTACAAATAACATTAAGAGGATCACCTTTGACCTTTCGTAATGCAGCAGCTTCAAGCTTTGCCATTCTCAATTCAGTCATTTGGCCAATATTATTCATTCATTATCCTCCGTGGAAAGGATCATAAGATCCGCAGGAAGTGATCCGGTAGGTGTTGCTGTCTTGTCAGAAATGGCGGCATTTGGTTCGGCATTTACATTCATGGGTCTACTATCTTGTATTGGAAAGATCATTTCCCCATTAACCTTAGAAGCTATGGACTTCATTGTTTCTCTATAAACCATTGAACCCAAATCAAACAAGCCTAACCCTATATCCGTATAACCTGGCTGACCCGTAAGATCAGCTCCAAAGCCATCAACAGACACATCTGAAACTTTTCCCGCTACCTTAGATGCATCAGTAGGAACAGATGCCCCCATTTCCTTTACAACCCCTTCTATGACGCCGATTTCAATACCTATTCTTACCGCATTCTCTTGTATTACAGGGCGGGCATACATCGCAAAATTAGCGAACTGAACCGCAATAGAGAATATTCTATCATATACTTTTCCATCCGCATCTACCCCATTTACCGGGTTGAATCCGTTTCCAGCATAGAGGTAAGGTGATGCAAATTGCCGTTTCGGATCAGGGCTAATCCACATCCCGATATCCGCATCGTAGTAACGGGCACCGAAGTAGTTCAGGCGGGTGCGCTTGTCGAGTTCTTTGCCAGTGAACTCCTTGGTGATCTCTTCTGTGGTGGAGGACAATGTGACCTTGTTCCCAAAGGCGGTGTAATCGAACTGCCCCTTGTTTCCTCCATTTGAACTATGCACGATCATCGTACTTCCCAAATGATTCTTGATATTGGCCTCAAGTTCCCAGCTACTATTGTTGGTATACCGTCCGAGTCCCATCGGTAAATCCAGGTATATTTCAGAGCTAGTCCCCTCCAACACTTCCTGCCCAAAGGCACTGTAATGGCGAGCCGTCGCTATCTGCCAGGCTTCGGTGGTACCTGCGGGGCGATGCGTTTCAATTTTGGTGATGCGGCGGCCCGAAGCATCATAGCGGTTGAATTGCCGCCACTCATCAGCACCCTCGGTCCAGGCCATCATATCGGGCAAGCCCAAATAGTTCCAAGAGAGAGTCATGACTTTGGAGAGATCAGCGGTCATGTTTCCATCGGCATCGTATTGGAAATTTGCCTCTTCATAGAGCCTTGAACTTGGATCATTTGCGTTCCCACTCATGTCACGGTCTGGTAAATTTAGTCCACCAGGTAGGTCTAATCCATTTACATTCTCCTGAGGAGCCATACCGGTATTTACCCAGAGAAGACGGTTGGTGCCTACCTCATAATGGTATTCACCACCATTGCTTTGTATGGCATATGCCCCCCGTCGCTGCGAAGCAATACGCCCTTGGTCATCGTATTTCATTGCCAATTTGTATTCAGGTCTTGATTCATTCAAGACCTTGACCAGGCGATTGACAAGGTCGTAGGTGAATACTTGGCTTCCACTTTCACTTCCATTCCCCATGCGGATCTGTTGGGCCAATTTGGCGATGTTTCCGGCAAATTGTGGGGTGCAGTCTGCATTGGTTCCACACTTTTCATAGTCCAGTTCCTCGGAATACACTCGAGTTTCGGGCTGCCCACTAAAGGCCTCAACTTTCTTAAGTGCACCGGAAATATGCCACTGGTAACGTATTTTCAGAGGTATCGGCCGATTCCTCCCCCCGATCACAACTTCTTTCGACTGACCTGTTGGAAAATAGCTGTATTCAGCAGTTGGATTTCCGCTATTGTCAGATATTATCGACACTCGTCCCCGACTATCGTATTGGTATTTTTCAATAACACCTGGCTCTAGATTTTCTGGGAAAAACCACTTGCCGACCTTGGCCAACCGACCTGCATTGTCGTATTCATTCCGGATGCGGGTCAGCTTCGTCCCATCTGTTTGCTTGTTTAGACCATTGTATTCGAAAGTGTTGGTAACATTACCATACTTATCATAATCATAAAATACACTGTGCCAAGTATCCGAAGCACGGTCGGAAATGTCAGAAATCCCTTTTTCGTTCGTGACCGTCGCCACAAGTCGTGAGGAATAGTTATTGCTTGGTAAATAGGAATCTGTATACAAACTTGGTCCACCAACTCCAAGTGGCTGACGGCCAGGATTCACATCATAATAATTCCTGGAAAGTACCGCAGCATCAGAAACCCCGGGCCAACTTGGATCCAAGACCTTGGCTCGCAAATCATTGACCCCGACTTCCACGATAGCAGTGTACATTACCCGATCCAAGTTATCGTATCGGCTAACAAGAGCAATCCCAGCATTAATCATCCGCTGAGTCTGGGTTGCCCGCTGGCGACCTACCAGATCATAGAAAAAGTTGGTAACCCCCGCATCAGGTTCTACCTGTTGAATTTTGCGGTTCTCACCATCATAGGAATATGTGGAAGGCGCGACGCATTTCAATGGGTCCGCCCCTTGGTATTCGCAAGATAACGGAGGATGAATCTTCCTCAAATTACCGATTGCATCATATTCATTGATGGTTTTCGCAAAAAGGTAATTGCCATACTGCGACCCGGTAACAATAGCCGAGACCCTCACACGACCAAAGGCATCCTTAATGGTAATGGCCTTGCGACCATCGGCATCCACTGTAAGCTGATAAGCAAATATTGGATTTGCGGTATTCAAGGGCTGAGTGAGTTTGTTCCCTAAATCCGATAAATTCAAGCTGTTCACGCCCGCGAAGTATGTCTTCGCAACATGGGTATTTGCAGTACTGCCATCAGGGGAATGAAGACTGAAGGGGAGTCCAGGTAATCCAACCTTGTCCACCACAGTTGTCTGATCCTCTTCGTAGGTTGTTTCTGTATACGGGATACCCTCTGCGTCCGGGCTTCCTCCGTCAGTTCCAATATAAAAAAGTGAAGCGAGATCCGCTGTAGTTACTGCGCTCGTTGATGAATAATCTCCACGAAAACCGGAACAATCTGAAGATAAGGCGCAAGCAGCCAGCGGTGCCGGGAGCCAACTCCGCCAAGGGCGTCCAAGGACATCCAGATCCTTATTTGAAACAAGGAGTTCCGAATTTCCATCAAAAGAATTCGTTTGAATTTCGTTATGCCGAGTCGAAGTAAACCGGGTGGCAACATTGACAGAGGCCTCGGTGGTGGGACTAATGACAACATTGTCCACCTCGAACGATTCTCCATTCAAGCTTAAAATCGCGAAACGGCAAAATTGCTGGGTTGAACCGGCACCGTGGGCCTTGATTCCTGTCCAGGTAAATTTGGCCTGAACCCAGCCCTCGCCAAGTGTAACACTTTGTGCAGCCCTCGAATTCAGGTCTTCCACTTGCAAATAGACTTTTTTCCCGGCAGTCCCACGAACACGGGCACTGAAAGAAAAGGCGGCCGATTCAAGCATGCTGAAGGCCGGATCAGTTGTTTGAATATCGTAGTAAAGTCCCTGGTAACCGGTCTTCCCGGTCACCGCCCCGACCTTGGCCCAGAAAAAACCATCCCAAGAACCGCCAACCATCGAGGAATCCAAGCTTAATGGGGCACCCGCATAGGAATTCCAATTGGAGAGCCTGTCTTCAAAGGAGCCGTTCACAACTGCATTTCCGCTCAGGTAGCTTTGGGCCACCGTCATATTGGGCACCTGGCTATTAATTTGGGGGACATCCATAATGAGTTCCGCAGCTTCGGGATTGGTCAATACGGCAAGCCCACCAGACTTTCCGTAAAGGACTTTCCCATTTGCATCGGTCACAAGGATTTTTTCGGTCACGGAATAATTTGCAGAGACTGGATTTGAGGCCGAGTAATCGTCACTCAAATCCCACGGAACATTGGTAATATCACAGGTTCCTTCACAGTTAATATTGCAATTGTTTTCCAGAGTAAATGCTAATTCACTTGAACCCGTTAATCCTGAAACTGGAATTGAAAACTTGTACATGTATTGGCCACTGCCCAAGCTGATAATGGCATCTGAGGATCCCGCATGGTGCGTAACCACAGGCACATTCCCACTCTCCAAGGAGAAGTAATAAGATATCCAAACCTTTGGGGTGGTGCTCACATTGAACCATTGGATTTTGACCGTGGGCTTTGACAGCAGCCCAAGATCGCCTCGATCTTCCTTGATCAAAACATCCCAAGTTCCTGTCTGTGAGATTGCAAGTTCCTTCACAAGGCTCAAGCCAAAGCGATCCAGCGCCATAACCTGGATGTGATAATCTTTTCGCGCATCGTAACGAATTTGTACCGCGGTTTGGAGAGCATTGTCCACAATTTTGAAAAGTGAATTGTCCAGCTGACCGGCCACAAGCGTGTATATAAACGTTTTACTGGGATCCGAATCTGCCGCACTGATTATACCAACCAACGTTCCCGCAGGCACCGTTCCACGAATCTTATTTTCACTCAGCAGGATGTCGGAGGGAGCCTCATTCAGATCGATAACGGTGATCGTGAAGTTGCGCTCCAGGAACAGGGTCGGGTCTCCATTTTTTTCTGCACGGACTCGAATTGAATAACTTGATTTAGCCTCGTAATCAAATACAGTTTTCCGCAAGAGGGAATTGCCCTGCAATTCAAAACTCCCATTGTCCGCACTACCCGTTCCAGAAACAAGGCTAAAGGAATAGGCTATGCCATTGTCACCACCTGTTGTCGATAGAGTGCCTACCTGATGAGAAATTGGATCGTTCTCATTGACCGTCGAATGCGACAAGTTCACTCCGGTAATCACTTCGACAACATTATTCACCTGGATAATTTGATCCTGGAAGTCGGTCAAAAAGCCATCAGAAACTTGAACACGAACGGTATAGCTGTTATTATGGTCAGCATCGGCGGGAGCCTCAAAATCTGGAGCAATTTTGAAGGAAAGAACACCGGTCGAGGCATCAATGGAAAATAAGGCTGCATCAGTACCAACAATGATGCTAAACACCAAATTCGATGGAACATCTGCATCTGTAGCATCCAAATCCACTACTGAGGTCATGTTCTCATTCAAGGTCAGACTCTGAGTTGGAGCACTGTTAGCATTTGAAATGACTGGGGCAACATTTGCGCTGCTACTCGAAGACTGGACACCACAAGTACCCCAGCTTATGGGCTCAACGCCGTATAGTAATTGGCCGTTCCCGTTATATAGGGTTATTTTCGGATTCTCGCTACCAGGGCTGGCAGGGTTTGGGCTCAAATAGGAGTAGTGCAGGGACTTATTGAGTGCTTTATAATCGGTGGTAAATATACCAAAACCAATATCCTTGCTCATACTCGTCAAGGAATTGCCATTCAGGGTTTTACCTGCTTGCAAAACTGCGTTGGATGGAAGCGACAACTTGACCGTGGCTTTTCCGCTACCACAGTCTTGCATGGAAATAGAAGAAAGACCCGTATATTTCCTTTGTTGCCAAGAAGTAAGCCCTTCGGTAGCGAAATAATAATAGACATAGCCGTTCGCAAGGCTGACGCTGGAAGAACCCTCGTTCGAAATGGTAATAGACGGAGTTACCTCCACGCCATTCGTATTTTCATCAAAATACCTTAGATGTATTCCTGATGCGGCAGAAGAAGATGAGGAAGGGTTTGACGAAGATGAGGACGCTACGGATGACGACGATGTTGACGAAGTCCCGCAAGTTCCCCAGTTTGTAGGTTCAACACCATAGATTAATTGCCCATCACTATTGTATAAGGTTATCTTGGTGTCTTCCAGCCCCGGGCTCGGGGGATTTGGGTTTAAATAGGAGTAGTGGCTAGTTTTGTTGATATCAAGCGACCCTGTTGTTCTAAGCCCGAAGACGATATCAGGAAGGTCGGTAGTATAACTATTTTGCAAGAGGGTTTTTCCTGCCTTCACTACCGTTCCATCCAAGAGCCCAATTTTTACCGCTGCTTTTCCGTTCCCGCATTGCTCAATGGATAAAGCTCTAGCTGTATTCCCAGACCACCAAAGCTCGGGATTCGCCCAAGTAGTCCCCTGGGTATCGAAATAGTACTTTGCATAGGCATTAGCGAGGTTAACATCTGTGGTACTCTCGTTTGAAATAATTATGGAAGCCCTCACCCATAAATTATCCACGTAGGTTTCTTTGTCCCAAAATTTGATATGCAAGCCGGGAATGAGGCTAGGAGTTGGCCTAGTGTATTCAGATGCACCGATATCAATCGAGGCGACACCATTCCCATCACCATCAACCAAGCGGGGATTGCCAGCTAAATCAACTGTTCCACTGGCCTTGGTATTGTCGCCGTTGTCAATCAGATTAGAAGAAGCATCCTGACGATAATCTCCAATTGAACTGTTCAGAAAAACAGGGGCGGCAACAATGTTATTCTGAGATATTACCCAGTTTGAAAGCAAATCGCTTAAAGCCACGGTCCCAGGACTTGCCTCACCCAAGACATTTGACCCGTTCCCTACAATAGCTCCCATATCTGTCGAAGGTAGCGCATTTGAAAGGAAATTAGTGAAATCTTGATTACCTCCACCATTTCCAGTACTCGCAAGGCCAAAAAGCTTGTTTCCGGTACCGTTGTTCGCGAAAAAACAATTATTGGCTATTACAAAATTTGCGCCACCCATTAAGCTAACTAGCGGCGAATTGGGATGCTTATTATCAACAAACGAATTCGACAAAGCCTTCACACTATGTGCATTCAAAGTTGAATTATTGTATTCTAACCAAATGAGTTGGCCAATATTCTTGAAGAACATGGAGTTTGAAACTTGAAATTGACTGTTGTGTTCGGATACCAAAAGGGTACCATTTCGCACAATATTATGGTGGAATATGGACCGATCAATCAAAAAGGTTTTCGAACTCCCATACACCTCAATTCCAACTTCAGGTGCATTCCATTCAACGGAAACATCTTCCAATTTGATGGAATTCGCTCCTGCCACAACTTTCCCTGTGACCCCCCTGAACCTTATTGACCGAATCCTAATATCCCCACGGGCGTACAATAGATACGGTGTATTATCTTTGAGCATCCCCGAAGCGACCGCAGTGTTAGCCCCCGCAATTGTGGTCGGCCAACTTGCATAATTATCGTCCCCCGCAAGGTCCCCGCTCAGAATAGTAGGACAACTTTTACTATCCAACCTATGATCCGCATGACAATACCCGCCTTGAATATCTTGTGCCAGTCCATCTACCAATGTATAAAACTGGTCAGTTTTTTTTGTTCCTGGTTTATAGATGCCCTCGGCAATGCGTATCATTACCGACCTTGGATTGAGGGATATATTGACAAATGCGGAATTCAAATTGGAATAAGCCATCGCCCAAGTGGAACCATTGGCACCCACCGCGGTTGATGCCGCATCTACATACAAGATTTCTTGAGAGAAAGCCGAACCTGCAAACAAAACCAGTCCGAGCATTAAGACTTTAAATTGTTTCTTCAAAATCTCATTCATCTTACTTGCTCCTGTTCAGCAGATGGCGGACATGGGCACTGAAGGCAATGCCATCGTCATTTCGTTTCTGCATGAGTTGACCCAACTGGTTGTATTCAAAGTATGTGGAATTCCCGACAGGATCAACAGCTTGTACAATTCGACCGCTGGCATCGTAGACAAATGAATTCGCCACCGCACCTTCGGGGTAAACTCGAACATGACGGAATAGTAAGGTCGTTGCAGCTCCCCGGGTCCCTGAGATGACAAAGTTAGTCTGGCTTGTCGTTCCAGAAGCATAGTTTGTGGCATCAATCACCCAACGATACCGTTTTAAGCCAGCTCCCAGGGTTTGAACTGACTTCGGATCTGCAGTGGTTGATGGATCATCCAAACCGATGGTGATGGCTTGCCCCACCACGGAGGAATAAATACTGGCTTCAACAATATAGACCAGTTTCCCGTTCCGAAGTTGTTTTGAAATTGGTGCGCTGATATTGAATGCTCCATCAGGTACCCCAATCATATTGAGTTGCTTATTTTCGTACCATTGGACATTCTGAGTCCAGGTCTTGAAGGTGTTCCAGGTCAACACAAGAGATTCATCGTAGCGGGCATTTTGCAATGCTGCCACGGGACGCAACCAATTCTGGTCAAAGCGGATTGATCCGTAACGGCCCAGAACATCCATTTCTTCAATAGGCTTGAAGTTGAGCCCCCAAGCCGTGATCCAAGAACCAGCATAATTAGCCGGTGCAAGGGTTCCTGTGAACAGAGCCTGGTCGCTAAGGGTCGTTGTTACCGTGGAGGGATCCTGTCGATATTTGAATTCGCCAGATTTTACAATGGGGAGCACCACATTCGCGAGTGCCGACGCAGTAATGCCCTTTATTTTTTCGGCAGGCATTTGTGTGTATTGACTAAACGCTACCGAACGATGATTTGCTTTATAGGCATCCAAATAACGGAGGGTCGGTGAAATTTCATCAACCACACTCGATATTGGCGCGTTATTATCCCACGAATAGACGTCGGTGCGGAATGGCTGGGTAAACATATTTCGCAGAAACATCTTTGTTGAAAGTGAGTTACTTCCATCGGAAAGATTTGCCAGGTATGCCGGAGTATTTCTCGTCATTTTAGCGCCGTCCGTTCCCAATCCAGAACCCTCATAACTCATGGTGACCGAAGGCTGCCCGGTGATCACATCGAAAAGATGGTTGCTTGTCTTCTGGATAATCATTCTGTTTGCCGTGGATGCATCATCCAGGAACTGATTGTTAAATCCAGTCTTTGACCAAACCTCCCGGACAAATACCGGGTAGCGAATGTATTCGGTGGATTTCCTCTGCTCAGTGGCCATAGTTCGCAAATCCACCCATTTTCCGATTACGCAATTAACATTTGCCGCACAAATTTTTCGATCGTCGTTGTACCATTCTTCCCGTTGTACTCCAAGTTTGGACACCAGATTATTTCCACTGGCATTGATACGGTTGTCAACGCTTCCCGGTGAGATTCCGTAAACCGTTGAATCAATTTGAACAGGACGGAATTGTTTTATCCCCATGCCTTGACCCCTAAAAAAGGTAGTCTTGATTGGTCGGCCCATAAACGCAGTATAATCCTTGTAGGTTACAAATTCCTCTACAAAAACGGGCCATCCTTTGGATCGGTCTTCAGACAATGGCGCAATGGTTTTGTAATTACTCAATCTATCACTTTTCGCGTAAGAGACCTCACGAACAATCAAGGGAATATTGTCTGTTGTACGATGCCAGACAATAGTGGGAGGCAGATTTGTGGTCACGCTTATTCTCATGTCTGAATATTTTTTCAGATCGGAGGGCATATTAATTTTGCTAGATGGAGGTGAATACTCTGACAAATGTTCGCCTCCGAGGAATAGCTTGAAATCAATACTAACAAGGTCTTGCGGAAATGCGTGATTCTCTGTCAGTTCAGGACCAAGGAAAAAATGACCCAGCTGCCCAGATGAGATCGGAATAGTGAAAATTTGATTACTTCCGCTAATCCAGTCAAAGGTCATTTGAATGTAACCATTATTGACAGAGCAATTGGGAGGAGGAAAGCAGAGCAAATCAGGTTTCGGTTTCATATCAATATCCAGTTTAAGAAAACTTCCTGGCATGGGAATACCCATCCCTGGTAGAATCCCAGTTTCTGGAGAAATAAACTCCATGACCTGTTTTCCATTCAATGCGTCATTAGAGCTTGTTGCACCCTCAACGCTGTTGAAAACAGTGACCTTGGGGTACATAATTTTTGCTCCAGGAACGAATTGCAAGTCATCATCCGAGAGCCCAATGATCCGAGACATGCCAGACAAATTCGTCCCAGGCATGAGCGCCGTATTTAAGGCCCCTCGATAACTATTTGCAAGGGTACTTGACATAGCAGAATCGACAAGCATTGGCGACTGCCCAGGCTCATCAAACTGGTAATTCGTAGTATAGGTTCGCCCCAAATCATGGAACTTAAGAAACTTAACGCGGATGTCGCCAGCCTTTAAGGGAGCCATAGGTTTCTTCAAAAATATCATTCCTCCCTGGTTTTTCCCGGTTTCCCAAGTCTGATCGGGATTTATCATTTTTGCTGCAGCGAGAGCTCCCGCCTCAACCTCCACAATCGCCTTATTGATAATAGCGACCCGTACCGGAACATTCTTGACAGTTACCTCATTTAGAGCTGTGATATCCCATTTAGCCTGCGTATATAGGCTTGTTTTTACCCCATTTACATCTGAGCTGGGCCCAAGAATTTCCACGATATTCCCCGTGCCAATGGTATTTACCGTTTTCTTGCGACCACAGTCAGCCATACCCCATAGACCACAGTCTACATCAGTTTTCATTTTAAGCTTCAGATTAAAGATCAACTCCGGCAAGGGAATCTTGCTCAATCCAACATCATCGATATAGCCAAAATGATCCAGAGGATCTTCCCCCTCGAATACATCCCAATATTGGCTGCGGGAAGAAAGACATTCGGTCTTCCAGTATAGCGGTGCCAGAACAAGGCAAAGGTTATCCTTGACATCTGCAAAACCAGAATAAGATGAATTGATAAAATTTTCACATTTGCCCCATTTTAGTACTGGGAGGGATTCTTTTTCCTGTCCATAGTTCTCCCCGACCATCAAGTCCCGTTCGTAGCCAACCTCAAGCATACCACCGGAAGGATCGACAACCTTTGAAAGGCTCCATGCCGTTGCACCATAATCAGCAAAGGTCTGATCAACCTTTCGATTCTCCACACTTGCGTTTGTATTCCAGAAGCCCCATTCATCAGCCTTGTTTGTGGAATTCACAATGGTTTGCAATACGTCAACGCCCGCCACAAATGGGGTGGCAGAGGGTGCATTGTAATCAAATTTGTAGGGTGGCATGGAGAAGCAAGAGCCCGAAACAAGTGGATTACACACTTGCTCCGTTATCGAATCAAGCGTAAGCTTTCCAAAGAATTTTGATGACATTTCCGTCACTGTTTGGGGATAATCTCCATTTTTATAGGAATTCACTGTTGGTGTCTGTAGCCGGTAGCTATAGTCAAATTGGAATTTTCTTGATACCTGTGGATTTGACTTTTCAGAAATCAAAATCTGGTTCAAATTTCTCATCTGGTTTGCAAAAATGGGACTATTCGAGCCATCGTTGGAAACATCTGTTGACATGTAATCAAATGCTGATGCCCAATTAACCATGGGAGTTATCTGTGTGGGTGTTTTCATATCCCCATCCTCCCCGAGCATCATTGACAAGTGTGGCAGGACCACAATGTGGTCCTCGGGACACGCATTATTAACTTTTGGCACTGGCTCCGTATAGGTACCGGGGAGAAGGATTTTCTCATTGAAGGAAATTTCCCACATGCCATATGGTTTTGTGGATCGAGTTGCACTCTTAACAGTTCCCTCAAAAAAATCCCCACTTCCCGCCTGAAGGATACCGGCAACAAGAATCCCAGAGTTCGATAAACCTGGGGTTAAATTATATTCGCCATTCCCATATTTTTCGGTATGGGACAGCGAAAAGCCAGCTACCCGCAATTTTCGTCCTGGCAACATCGATGATTGTTGTGGAGTCATGTTTACGTTGACGTAAAGCCGATCCACATCCAGAAATACCTTCTGGGTGGCAGTACACTCTGGTGACAGGTTTTGCTCTCCAGTCATTTCTGGTCCTGCCCAATGTTTCACCACATTAATCGATAGCGCGGCGGCTATGACGAGGGGAATCGCAGTATTAGGCTTTGTCTCATCTTCTTTTACAGCCCATTGGGAGTCCCAACCTTTCCCATCGTAACGCTCGTTGCTAATTGGGTCATTCAGAATAAACTCCGCCTTATGAGTTGCAGTTTCGATGCTCTTCAGGTATGCCGTCTCCTTGACACCAAAAGAAGCTGTATACATTTGTGCGCGGCACCCCTCTGGCGCAACTCCATCCATTGGAAGTTTACTGTTAGGAAGGTCTTCCCAAATGGTATTGGGTGGAGCCACCGGAAAACGCCACTTGTAAGGGACCCGATCCGTGTAGGTGAGCTTTGCCCAGTACCCAAGCTCATCACCTGTTATCGTCTCGTTAAGGTCGATAAAATCTGAGCCATGAACGCTATCCAAAAGCCACTGAGTGGCAAACGGGTTCATATTCACCTGGTAGGAGTACAAATAGTTATTTTTGTTCTTGGCTTCAGCATCTGGATCCCCACATGCCTCTTTCAATTTTCCAGAAGCAAATATGTCGTACTTTATGATCCCAAATGGGCTGAAACGAACAAGATACCACCCTGCAGTTGTGATTGTGTTGTATGCAACATCTCCTGGATGATTGATTACTCGTTTGAATGCATTAGCGATAACATCTAAAAAGTCATCCTTCGCCCCTGCAGCGGTTTTATCGATCAAGAGCGGTCCACCTTTTTCCTGATTGATGGTGTAATCCGCCTGCATCAAGGAATGCAATGGATGGGTGAAATAATACTTGGTGCCATCCTCCGCCGTGATTTCAAAGCCTTGCAAATGTCCGTCCGACTGAATTTCCCCTTCAATGGTTTGAAGAATGGGTCGAATGCGCCGGGCACCTGAAAGCGGGACTGTATGGCCTTGCAAGGTTGTCGTTATTAAGTTGCCACTAAAAGACCACTCAGGTTGGTCAATTTCAGGAGGCGAGTTTCCTGTTTCAAAATAACCCCCATTTTCTCCCATAAATATAAAATCCAATCGACTATGAACCTGCTTCCCCGTCGGGGAATAAACGAGCCTATTAACCCGATTCACATGCCGACTCTTTATCGCAGCATATCGACTGCAGGTGGGGGTTGTTGCTTTCGCCCTTGCCAAAGCATCGGCACCTGAATTCACAAAGGAATAGCCATCTGGATTGGTTTCATCGGGGCAATAACGGTATGCCCATGGCTCCGCTGTGTTATCATCTTTGAATTCCGAAATTGCCTGGGACCAATCAGGATCTAGCCCGGATTCCGACTCCGTCTCTAAATAATAAAGAAAATCCATAACACTTTCATCGCCACTTTCGGAATATACCCGCAAAAGTTTGCTCTGAGATTCTCCAAATGGTCGGAAAGAGCCGTTCATGCCCTCCGCCGTCACCGAGTAGGCGTCCCAACCCGGAAGAGGCTGATCACCTACCCCGCCCACATGATCCAAGGTTTTACCCCGGTTCATCCATGACCAAGGAACTGTTCCACCACTTGTAGAGGTACCACCATTATCGACCAAGGGAGAGGCTGAACCTAATTGATTCCCGGCAATAATTGCTGGGCCACCCTGGTACATGTACCCGAATGAATATTCGGAACTAGCCTTACGGAGGAAACTCTGATAAATTGTACGATTATACGCGAAGCTAAAAACGCCTACGGGGGTTGGAATAATAACGCCAAGGTTTACCGCACTTGCCTTGGTAGTTGCAGACCCCCCACTTGGGCCACCCACACTCACAGATGCACGCCCCACACTCACAGACGCACCGGTGAAGGCTCCATCCCTGAAATCAACCCCAACCCGACCACCCTCAGCAGAAACTCCAAACCCAGCGGTGCTCGATGTCTTTTTCCCATTGTCCTCCACCCCGAGAGATGCATCTACGGGGCCAAGCGCAGCCCTTCCACCAGCTGATTTTGACAATCCCCCCCTGCCATACATAAGGGAGCCTGTGATCCCTACAGCCCCAGGACCGACAGGAACCATCAGTGAGGCACTGACACCAACCCCGTTGGACCCAAAGGAAAGGCCAATGGATGTGATCCCATTCAAATGAAGCCCAATTCCCCCAGTAATACCACAATCCCCGTTGCTATTCTGAGTAATGCCTACAGAATAGGCTCCATTTGAATAACCGTACGAGGTGGACCACACACTCGTCATGGAATATTGATAGATGAAGCTTAACATCCCACCATGATATTGATCATCAGGGATACCTCGTACTGTGCGATTAATTGCCCCCGGATTCAGGCTCCACCCAAGACCGACCCATGTTGCCTCTTGGGCTGGAGTAATGCCTGCATGATAACTCATGCTCAGCGGAAAATTTCCATACGGTCCCGGTACCTCACCCAATGGAAGATTATACGCAAAATCACCCGTGGAAATATTGACCATGTCTGGCATATCCACTGATTCAAACTGCAGATAGTCAGGCTGCGAAGGTCCACCCTGCAAGGCAAAAACTGGGGGGACACCGATAGTCAAGAGGACTAGGAAGGTAATTAATTTCATTTGGAAAATCCTGGTTGGAACTGCCGATTCAATTCCCGGACGACCTCATCAGTGATGTCCATCTTTTCTGTATCGCCGTATGCAATATTCCCATTAACCGTAGCAAAGATGACCGCATAGCCATTTCTATTTCCGAATTCAGCAAGGAAAACATTTACCTTGTCTGCCATGCCCTGGAGTTTGTCTGCCCGGAGCTGGGCCAGCCGCCTAGCTGAAGCCTCACGGAACTGGCCAAAAGCCTGGACTTGGCCCACAAGCACTTGCTCGCGCTTGGCTCGCTCGGCAACAGGCTTATTTGCGTAGTCGGTTTCAATGCGCAATTTGAATGCGGCCAAACTGTCGCCCGCTCGCTGGATTTCACTTTGGGCTTTGGCCTGTGCCGAATCAATTTCAGCTTGAACTTTCGCGCTGAGGGTAAAGCCGTGCAAAAGGCGATCCGTTTCAACATAAGCCACTTTTTGTTGCTGATTGTGGGAATATGCACCAAGGGACAATGCAATTATGGCAATGAGAAGCGAAAACCCAGGAAGGAATTTGGAAATCATTATTGCATCCTCGCACAAAAAAGAGTGCAAATATACTTATCTTTGCACCGTGAATTTACGTACAAAAGTTTTTATTCTATCCCTAGCCGTCTCGTTGAGCTCACTTGTGCTTGCTGGCATTGACCTATCTTCAGCAAAGAAAATCGGTTACTTCAATACTGATGTCATTTATCAATCATTCCCTTTTGCTCAGCAGATCAATCAGCAGATCGCCGACCAAAAAGCGATGACCGACTCCCGCATTGATCCGCTAAAAAAGGGATTACAGGCCCATGTGGATTCCATGGGGCGGGTTTTTGACCAATCCTCGCTCCTCAATAAGACGGCGTTGCAAAATCACTTAGCCCACCTGGACTACCAGCTGAGCCTAGAAACCGATCTTGGCAAAATCCAGCTGGAGGATTTTGCAGTTAAGCGTATTCAATTGTTGAATGATTCACTCACCAAGGTCATTCAGGGCTGGGCAAAAAGCCAAAATATGGGCCTTCTTTTTACGACATCCACAGGCACAATCGCCTTTGCATCAGAAAAGAATTTCAATCTGACCAATCAAATAATTCAAGATGTATTCCTGAGAGCAAACCAAGAAAAATGATGATTCCTGGAAAGTTTCTCGCCTTTGGCCTTGTCCTTTCCCTGTTGTCTTGCAACGGAAAGCTCACCCCAAATGAATATGTCGAAAAGTACCTTCGCGATGCGCGGACCATCCAGGAGCAAGGCGGAATCGAAGTCAGTGGGATGGTCCTATCGGATGAATTTCTCGCTGCACGCGCCTGGTCCTCCCTCGACAGCGCGAACCAAATGGGCTATCCCACTGTACAACACTCCAATCCGAAACTTGTGCGCTTCCAGATAGAAATAAGACCAAAGACCCCAGAAACTTGGCCTGCATGGTCCGGTAGCGCAACCAAAATTTTCCGTCAGGGAGTCACGGAATGGCTACACCTAAACTGCCCAGACGGAACATCAAATCCCGCTCTTTCCGTCAACGTTCCACCCCGCTCCAGTGAAATTGCCCATTCCTTCGGGGCCGTTGCCATTTTTTCCGCAACATCCATCAACGGTGCTCCACTGGATCTTGAAACTTGCGAAGTTATGCTGGATTCAAATCCATTTTGCCCCCTACCTGTCCGACTCAAGATTGCAAAGCAACCTTCATTTCATCTCGCCTCCGAATAACTACATTTTGAGCTCCACTGGAGCCCTGCCATGACCCGCAAAATTCTCTTTCTGTTCGCGCTGTGCTTGCCCTTTGTGGGTTGCCTTCAAGATACCCCGAATGATATTCCTGATGTCCGTTATACGGTTATTATTTCCAATCAAGATGAATCTCCGCTTGATTCCGCGACGGTCCTTTTGCTCTCCTCGGAAGGCGATTCCATCCAGCTCGTAACTGACCAGAATGGACTCGTGCGGTTTGGAAAAGTCTCGGGAGAACAGAACCAGATCAGCGTCAGCCGAAGGGGCTACCGGTCGGTGGACAGCGTGGACCAG
>CAIRAY010000084.1 GCA_903876665.1 uncultured Fibrobacterota bacterium
CGGCATTCTATCCAAGTTCAATCACATTTACGCCATTGACAGCACAAATTTCAACCTGGCCCCGGAGCTTGCGCCCATATTCAAAGGCAATGGCGGGGGCGCGTCCAAGGCGGCGATGCGCATTCAGTTTGTTCTTGACTACTGCACCGAAGCCATGTACCTCGAAATTGGAGACGTCAGGCTTTCTGACCCGGCCACGCTTGCAGGCATTGTGCGGGATGGGAAAATACCATTGGATGGAAACAGCCTTATCCTCCCGGATCTGGGGTATTTCAAATCGTCGACCTTTGCCTACATTTCAGGCCAAGAAGGGCTGTTCTTCCTTTCTAAAATGAACTCGGGAGTGCACATATACCGAGAAAATGGGGACCTGCTGGATTTGGATGAGAAACTGAAAAAGAATCCGACACGCTTTGAAGACGTCATACTGATCGGAGGGGCAAAATGCCGGCTAGTCGCTGTGCGCCTTGATGACGAAACAGCTGGACAACGGATTCGCAAGGCCAATTCTTGCTCGGAGTCAAAGTCGGGGCAAATTACGGAAAAGTATAGGCGTTTTCTGCACTACTCAATGTTCATCACAAATCTACCCGCTGAATATACCATGGAGCAACTCTACACACTCTATCGGATCCGGTGGCAGGTTGAGCTGGTGTTCAAATCATGGAAATCCGTGCTTGGCATTGATCGGCAAAGGTCTGCAAAACACTCAAGAGTCATGTGCGAAGTCTACGGCAAACTCATTGCGGCGACATTGGTTTCCTTACTTGAGCGAGCAACGGAAATGGACATGGGCCACATTGTAATCAGCCGAATCAAAGCGACCAAAACGATCAAGATCCATGCGGCAATGCTGGCATCCGCGGTCATGGAAGGAAAAGAGGCAATACTGATCGTGATCAAAAGAATCACGGCCTCTATGGGAAGGCTCTGCCGAAAAAACGAGGGGAAAACGAGGCCAACGATTGAGCAACGGCTCGAGAATTCATTAGGCGGTTCGAGCAATGAAATGGCGGCTTAAATCCTTAGCTTGATGGCTATGCCTATGCAGGGGGCGACATTACACTGCGTCATCATCAGGGGTTATGCCCCACCGGCTGGCATATCATAAACGCTAGCGATTGGAATGTCACAGACCCCGGGGCGCAGAATGGGACGCTCATAATGTCTGCAAGGGCTTGGTCAGGTAGCAACCTTACGGGTTTTTCTGCGGTACCAGGCGGGGTGAGGATGAATACAACAGGGGCTTTTGATCTTTTGAGCAAGTCTGTTTGGTGGTGGTCTTCTCTAGAAGGTTCAGCAACAACTGGTGGATGTCAAAAGATTGCTACAGCAGACGCGGGAACCAGCTCTACTGGCATGCCAAAGGAGCTGGGTTTTGCCCTCCGTTGTGTCCACGATTGGACACTCTAACCGCCTAAATTAACCAAACTTATTCTAGCCCCCTTTGCGGGGGAAATCCACTTTTTTTGATCAATATCCAGGAATACAATGAAAAACACTGCAAAAAACACAAAGCCTCGCTCCCCGAAATCCTCGAAAATGACCATGGAGGCGCTCGAGCCCCGCATGTTGTAATCTTACCGTTAGTGCATCCTGCTCGCTAGCCGATGCATTCGCATCAGCATTATACTGATACACCAAGTTTACTCGCAACCCCTATTTGCGCTTTCCCATTTCCCGAAGTAGACCTTTGCGTTTAAGATACAGACAGTTATCAAGCAAGCTAGATCGCGAGGTCACTATTAATGTCGAAGGAGCCTTCTCTATTGTCGTTATTATTTTATGTGTATCCCATATTCCCGAATCATCCTGCAGAAATGCAACTATTCCGGAATTATGGAAGCAAACGTATTTCCCTATCCATGGTCATCAATTTTGAATTTTGCCCTATTTATGAAAATGACTTACAATTTCTAATTTTCATACCATGATTCACATGGCATTACACGTCCTCCTCCCCATATGCATTGCCTTGGGATACAGGCGTTTGGCAAATCGCTCTTTCTGGAAACCATTTCTGATAATGATGGCGACGATGGTAGTCGATTCGGATCACTTGCTCGCGAATCCAATCTACGACCCCAACCGCTGCTCCATCGGTTTCCATCCCTTACATACTCTATTTCCGATCCTAATATACGGATTATTATGCTTTTGTTCCAAAACACGCTGGGTTGGAGTGGGGCTTGTATTACATATGGGCCTCGATGCCTTGGATTGCCTGTAATGGTCACCTCTCGCGGGAATTAGGATTAGCATAGTTGCTTCTGTTCGACTTTCCGCAATTTCCTGACTGCAAAGCTATTTTCGTAGTGACCGATCAAACGTGATTGCATATGGAAACGTATACACAAATGAGTCTCAGCACCACCAGATTGGAGCATCAAACGCAATGACAGTCCGTGTTCGCATCTGAGGTTCTAGTTGACTCAAAATGAGGGGAC
>CAIRAY010000085.1 GCA_903876665.1 uncultured Fibrobacterota bacterium
AGGTTTGGCAAAAGCCTGCGCCTGGCATTCTCTATTCTGAAATTGCCGAAGAAATAGCAACCAAGGCAGGGCTCACGCCGGTGGTCACCCCTACAGTGGGTCGCCATCTGCGGGTGGTGCAAAGCCACATTTCCGATGCAAAACTCCTCCAAGATCTTGCCGCAAAGGCTAGGGACCGCGATGGTGCTGGCACTGCTGGGTATGTGTTCTTCATCCAGGATGATGAGCTTCATTTCCACCCCAGGGCCCTCAAGGATGCTCCGGCAATCAAGCTCACATACTCTGTGGACTCGAATGGAATCCTTCGCTCATTTTCCCCGAGAACCCAGGCGCAAGGTGCCAAAGGTGCAGGCGTAGAAACAAAGAGCGTCGGCGTCGACCCCCGGAAAAAGAAAGCCGAGGTGCACAAGGCCAATAACGCAACCACCGGTGAGCGTGTATCCCTGGGCGAAAAGACATTCCTTATCGATGGCAATACCGGAGAGGGTCGCTTCCAAGGGCAAGAGTCTGGGAAGATTATCCCCAATTACGAATCCAGTTCATCTGCTCATCAAAAGCCTACCCAGGCTAGCGGTAAAGCCAAGGCCGAAGGCGCATTCAAGGAAGCAGAGCTCAACCAGATTGAGGCGAGCGCTGTCATCGTCGGTTTGCCACAGTTGAAGGCAAAACAAAACATCGAGATTGCCGGAGTCGGGCTCAAATTCAGCGGCATTTATTACTGCGAATCCATCCGCCATACGATTGGCTCGGGATATTCCTGCGAGCTCAAGTTGAAGCGCAATGCCGTAGGGAAAGGTGCGGGCGAAAAGAGTGGCAAAACAAGCGGAGTCACCAACAAGAAAGAAGCTCCAGCCAAGGGGGCAACGGCCAGCCCACCAGCCATGGTCAAGTTCGATGCAAACACAGGTAAGAGACTTTAACGGAGGACACAATGGGAAATATTTCAAAGGATTTCAATCGCAGTGAGTTTGCCTGCACGGGCAAAGATTGCTGTGGCGGAGCGGCTCCAATGCATCCGGATCTGGTGACTGCGCTGCAGCACTTGCGAGACCTTGCCGGGGTACCACTCAAGGTGAACAGTGGCTTTCGCTGCATTAAGCACAACAAGGAAGTGGGTGGCAAGCCTGATAGTTATCACCCCTTGGGAATGGCCGCTGATGTTGCGGTACCACCGCGAATGAGCGCAGTGCAACTCGTAGCACTAGCAGAGCAAGTTCCGCAATTTGCAAACGGCGGCATTGGAATCTACAGCACATGGATTCATGTCGATGTGCGCTCGGGAAAAGCGAGGTGGAGAATATGATGAATGACAAGATGATGGGTCACACCGTTGGGCTGAATGGTCCATTGCGCATAGAGCTTATGCCCAATGGAATCAGCGCAATCCTTGTGCGCCCCTTTATTGTGCGTTGTAAATCGGGTCGAATCGTCGAAGTGCCTGCGGGCTTCCAGACCGACTTTGCATCGGTGCCCAGGGCTTTTTGGAGATTGATTCCACCTTGGGGTCCGTATTCTCCTGCCGCCGTGGTGCATGATTATCTGTATGCCACGGGCCTAGTTTCCCGAGCCGAAGCTGACAAGATCTTCCTTGAGCTCATGAAGCGACTCGACGTTCCGGTGTGGAAGCGCAACGTCATGTACTGGGCTGTTCGCATGGCAGGCGCATCGCGTTACACCAAGGCAAAGAAGCGCAATGTCTGAAGGTTCGTTCTACGGCAAATACAGGGCCTTCGTGAAGGACAATAACGATCCAGAGCGATTGGGGCGTGTCCGCATGGAAGTGCCCGCCGTTCTTGGCGTTGGAGAAGAATGCTGGTCCGACTGGGGTTGGCCTTGTTTTCCATATGGCGGAAATGAGGATTCGGGCATGTTCTTGGTGCCCGAAGAAGGGGCTTCTGTGTGGGCCGAATTTGAGGGCGGCGATCCTCAATTTCCAATCTGGAGCGGCGTATGGCTTGCCGGTAGCAATCCCGGTGAACAGCCCAAGGAAGGCTCCAGAACTTGCGCCCAAGCAGACTGTAAGGATTGCGAGGATAAAGCCGATCATCAAGCCAACCCGCAGGATCATGCGGAGCACAAAAAATACCATGCGCATCCGCCATACTATTGTCCTCGCTTCAAGGTCCTTTTTAAATCCGAGACCGGGCATACCATTCTAGCGGACGACAAAGATGGCAAAGAGCTTTTGAAGCTCTTAGATCGCTCTGGCCAGACGATTGAATTCTCTGCCCCCGTCAAGCCATCAAAGCAGTCTGGAAACGCCCTGCGACGTGGTGAGAAAGATTGTGGAAAATCCACCGGACTCGACTTGAAAAGTCATGTTGTTAATGGCAAAGCCCATATTGCGCTGATCGACTTATCCAATCAGAAGATCCGTCTTGACGCCTGGCAAGATGAAGAGAAGGTGCATATCCTCTCTGGTGATTCGGCAGGAACCCGGTGGCAGAAAGTTCTTCTCGATACCACCAAGGGCAGAGAAAAGGTGACGCTTTTTGGCCTGTGTGGAAAGCAATCGATCGTGATCAGTTCCGTAAAAGGCAAAGAATCAATTTCTTTCACCGATGCAGCAGGGCAAAAGATTCTCATGAGTGCAGCTCCAGGAATGGAAAGCATCACCATGACAGATAAATCAGGAAGCGTAATCAAAATGGATGGGCTGGCTGGAATCATCCAGGTCAAGTCAACGGCGCAAGTTTTCATCAACACTTGACTCAAGGATTCAGAAATGGAAAACCAGAATTATACGATCACCAAAGAAATGCTCGCACAAACCTTCGATAGTTGGCGTGATGAATTTCGTGATATTCTTGAAAGCCACCGACGAGAAATTCAGGCTCGGCTTGAGATGATCGAACGGGAAATCGAGAAGAAGTCGGACAAAGAAAATGTGGACATTCTCGTGCGCAATATTCATGAAGAACTGCGCCGACATGCCGAGGAACTGAACCGCATTCACGGTCGGGTATCTGCAAAGATGGGAACCGAAACCATGTGGAAGATCGTGGGTTTAACACTTTCGCTGGGCACCCTTATCGGTGGCCTGGTTGGGTTCATGCTGAACATTATGCTCAGGATCAAGTAATGGCTGCTCCGCTTGCAAAGATGGGAGATATCACGAGCCATGGTGGCGTTATCGTAAGTGGCGCTACTCGTAGCTTATTGG
>CAIRAY010000086.1 GCA_903876665.1 uncultured Fibrobacterota bacterium
CACCATCGACCAGTCCTCTTCCTTTCCGCGGTTTGTAAAAAGCGACCCCGCCAAGTTGAAGCAAATTTTCGTCAACCTGATCGGCAACGCCATCAAATACACCGACCGGGGAGGAATCCGCATCAAGCTCTGCACAGCGAGTGTCCGCAATGGAACGGACCATCATCAGATCATCGGAGAGGTTATCGATACCGGCATGGGGATTGCGCAAGAAGATTTCCAGCGCATCATGGATCCCTTTGTGCAGATCGGCACCCATGAAGGGACCGGTTTGGGACTGACCATCACGCAGCAACTAGTCAAACTGATGGAGGGCGAGCTCAAGGTGACAAGCCAGCTTGGAAAAGGTTCCACGTTCCAGTTTATCGTTGCCTACGAACCCGTCCTTGAAAATGATTTGCCAGTAGCGTCAAAAAAGTTTGGCGACGTTTCCGGGATCGCCAATGCAGGTGAATTCCGCATTCTGATCGTTGAGGATCAAATGGACAACCGCCGTCTTCTTCGTTCGATTTTGGAACCATTCGGTTTCTCGATTCGTGAAGCGGAAAACGGGCGAATCGGTGTCGACTATTGCCAGGAATGGCATCCGCATCTGATTTTTCTGGACAGACGCATGCCTATTATGGATGGAATTGAAGCCGCTCAGGAAATTCGTAGTTTGGATGCAAGCAACAATCGTCCTGTTTTGGTTGCGGTAACCGCTCACGCGTTCCGCGATGAAGAACAGGAAATGCGCGATGCCGGTTGTGATGATTTCATTGCCAAGCCGTACACCATTTCGACTATCCTCCAAGCACTGGAAAACCATCTTCCCTTGGCTGTTGTCCGTCGATCGCCAGAACAGACCATACCCAGTTCCAACGTAAAGCCATCTCAAAGCGCTATGGCGGCTTTACCCATCCAGATCCGGAGGGAGCTAGAAGATGCCTTAGAAATCGGTTCCGCAAAGACGATCGAAGACGTGATTGAACAGGTGATCGAGCTTAATCCCTCTGTCGGGGGATGGATGCTCGAAAAAGCACGCCGACTGGACTATGGTACTCTCATCACGGTTTTGAATAGCTTGGAGAATAATCAATGAAAAGTGATGAAACATCACCCCTTAGCATGTCAGAGATCCTGGTGGTGGATGATTCCCTTTCCAGTCTGAAATTGTTGACACAAATCCTCTCCAGCCGGGGCTATAAATTGAGGACATCGAGCACGGCAAGGCTAGCGCTGCGCTCTGTGGCAGCTAAACGGCCCGATTTGATCCTTCTGGATGTGAAAATGCCAGAATTCGATGGGATTGAGGTTTGCCGTCGTCTGAAGCAGGATGAGAAGAGTTGCAAGGTTCCCATTCTGTTCCTGAGCGCCATGAGCGAAGCTGCGGAGCGTGCCAAAGGATTCGATGCAGGCGCTGTGGATTATATCACCAAACCCTTCGAGCCAGAGGACGTTTTGGCAAGGGTGCGCATCCATTTGCAGATTCACGAGTTGAGGGAGCGCTTAGAAGAGAAGGTGCAGGAAAGGACTCAGGAATTGATTCTCAACAACCAAATCCTGTTGCAGGAAATCGCCGAGCGCAAACGGGTGGAGGTTCAGCTGCAAGAAAGCCTGAGGTTGCTTTCGGAAACGGAACGCATTGGGCATGTGGGAGGGTGGTCTTTTCCCATTGCGACAAAAAAATTGTCTTGGACAGAGGAAATATTCAGGATCTACGAGGTTCCATCCGATTTCATACCCAGCGTGGAAAATAGCATCCAGTTCTATGCCCCCGCTTCGCGCATTTTAATCGAACAGGCCATTGTGCAGGCGATTCAGAATGGTGAGAGTTTCAGCTTGAAACTAGAGCTTTTGTCAGCGCTCGGTAATCAAAAATTCGTACATGCAATTGGGCTTGTGGACCCCGATCACAATTCCGTATATGGTTTTTTTCAAGACATTACTGACCTGTATAGGGCAAATGCGGAACGGGACCGATTATTGACGGAGCTCGAGCACAAGAATGAGGCGCTTAGCCTTTATTCGTATTCCATATCCCATGATCTCCGGTCGCCCCTAGTGACCATTGACGGATTTGCTAGTGAAATCAAGACTTCCCTGGCTGAAAAGAATTATGGCCAAATCGACGAATACGTTGACACGATCCGGAAGAGCGTTGCCCGCATGTCCGCATTGATCAAAGGGATTCTGCTGTTTGCGCGAATGGGGGAATTGGCGAGCAAATTCGAAGAAATTCCTTTGGTGATGATTCTGGATGAGGTGAAGGAGGCCTTGACTGGTCCCTTGTCGACGCATGG
>CAIRAY010000087.1 GCA_903876665.1 uncultured Fibrobacterota bacterium
GTAACGGGCAAGCCCGAACGGCCCCACCGAGGGATCACCGGTGCTTTCTGCGTGTATTTGAATGCCCTCGGGCTCGGTGCGGTGATGGCCGTTCCGGCCATGACAGGGAGGGTCGTCCGCGCCAATCTTGTCATCCCCGCGTAGACGGGGATCACCGGTGCTTTCTGCGTGTATTTGAATGGTTACGTGGTCTTTTTGCTTCGAAAATGCGCGGGCAAGGAGAATTGTTGTTTCCAACGCGCGTTGGAGCAATGGGCCGTTTCCGTTGTGAAAAGCGGGCTTGGTTGGGTGGAGTGGACTGGTGTGGATTTGGATGGTAGGCAGGGCTTTTTGCACTTGGTCCACAAGCCACGAAACCGAAATGGATTCCCCGCTAGTGCCAGAAACCTTTTCAATTTCACCGATCATGGTGGTGTCATCGATCAAGCCTCGCAGGCGTAATCCACTTTGGTGGAATAAGTCGCTATACAGGGTGCATTCAACGGAAGGAGTACACATGTCCACAATCAGGGCTCCAATCCCCAAAATCCCGTTGGCGGGTGTGCGTAATTCGTGAGAAATTATTTTCAGAATATTGTCTTTGATTTGACTTAATTCCTGCATGCGTTCAAAGGCTTTGGAGAGTTCGTGGGTACGTTCTTTGACGAGCTCCTCCAGATGATCCTGATGGATTTTCAGTTCCAGATGATTGCGGACGCGTGCTTTGACAATCACGGGATTGAAAGGCTTGGCGACATAATCGACTGCCCCCAAATCCAGGCCACGGCCCATGTCGGAATCATCGTTCATGGCGGTGAGAAAGAGAATGGGAATTCTTCGGGTTGAGGGGTCTTCCTTTAATCGTCGACAGACCTCGAAGCCATCGATGCCAGGCATCATGACATCTAAAAGAATCATGTCCGGGTGTTTTTCCTTGACGCTCTCCAAGGCCTCAAAACCATCGGTAGCAACGCGTAGATTGTAGATTCCGCCAAGGGTTTCCAGTAGAATGTCAATGTTGGCCGGCATATCGTCGACCACAAGCAATGTTGATTTTTTAGGGTTCACTGTTTCTCCGGGATCAACAAATTTTGAATCAAGGCAAGGGCTTCGGCGAGGTGATATCGTTGAATGAGTTTGTTTAGTTCCGCGAGGGTTGCTTCCTGGGCTTCAGGCCATTTTATTTTTAGCATTTTCGCCAAAATTTCTTTGCAGGGTAAAGGTTCTTTGCTGGCAAGGGCCACTTTAAGGCTTTCGAGCAGAGGGCCAAATTCAGCGAGGTTGCCCGCTGGCTTTTGGATGCCTGGGGCCTCCAGAGTGGGCTGTCGTACCAGTACGGATCCGATGGCTGTGACCAGAGCATCATGACTGTCAATGAAGGTACGCAAGGGTTCTCCAAGCATTAAAGGAATTCCATCAACGCCCCGGATGGCCTTTTCCAGTTCCTCGGCGGCGGCCTCCAGTCGCACTCCCCCAATGTTTCCAGCGATTCCCCGAATTCCATGGATCCGTCGAAGTGCTGCTCCTCTTTGGTCGGTGCGCATTTCTTGCAATAACTTCTCGGATGTATCCGAGAATTCAGAAACAAAGTCGCGCAGAAGCTTGAGGTAGAGTTCCTGATTGTTGCCCACTCGGCCCAGTCCTACGCCCATGTTCAATTCGTGCTGTTGAATATCGGAATATATTGACTTGCCATTTAGATTAGGGTTCTTATCGTGGGCAGTGTTGCATTTTTCGGGGGGGAGCCATTTTTGCAGTGCTGCCATCAGCGCCTGGCGGTCAATGGGCTTGGTGAGATGTCCATTCATTCCGGTGGCCATGCTTTTTTCGCGGTCTCCGCTTAGTGCATGGGCGGTCATGGCAAGAATGGGGGTTTTCGTGGCCTTTTCAGTGCCCGATTGTCGGATGGCTTCCGTGGCCTCATAGCCGTCCAGTCCTGGCATTTGAATATCCATGAATACGATGTCATAGTCATTTTTGCTGAATAGGTCGACTGCTTCCTGACCATCCTGGGCCATGTCCAGCTCAATTCCTACCTGATACAAAATCTCCGAAAAAATTTCCCGGTTGATTTCTTGGTCTTCCGCCACCAATGCCCGGACGTGGGAAAATCGCTCCTTTGGGGACGCAACCGTGGGGGCCTGGGTAGACAAGGGTTCCAGGGCCAGGGGCAAGGTAACCTGAAGGATGAATTGACTCCCTTTTCCGAGTACGCTTTGTGCGTAAAGCTTGCCTCCCATGAATTCCATCAATTGCCGGCTGATGGCTAAGCCTAGTCCCGTTCCTCCGAAGCGACGTGTCGTTGAAGCATCAGCCTGGGTAAAAGGTGTAAACAACCGGGAAATCACTTCTTCTGTCATGCCGATCCCGGTGTCCTGCACGGAAATTTGGAATTCCACGCCAGCCTCTGTTTGGCCGAGAAGCGAGGAGCAAATATGAATTTTCCCCTGGGCGGTGAATTTGAGGGCGTTGCTGACTAGGTTGTTCATCACCTGGGTCAGGTGATTGGGATCGCCCAAAAAGTTTGTAGGGAGCTTGGGGTCCATGGTGGCATGAAGCATAACGCCTTTGTCCGTGGCCTGGACTCCAAAAATTCCCATCACCGTTTCAAGTAAACCATTCAGTGAAAAGGGAATGCTTTCGCTGGTGAGTTTTCCTGACTCGATTTTGGAAAAATCCAGAATGTCGTTAAGCAGGGCAAGCAAGGATTCCCCGCTGGTCTTGATTTTTTCGGCATAGTGATGTTGTTTATCCGAAAGGGCCGTGTTGAGAAGAAGTCCCGTCATTCCTAAAACGCCGCTCATGGGGGTGCGGATTTCGTGGCTCATGTTGGCCAAAAATTGGCTTTTGGCCTGGTTGGCCATTTCAGCTTCGGCGGCCATGGCGTTGGCGCGAGCGGAGGTCATTTCCAAGGTTTCGTTGGTTTCTCGGAGGATAGCTTCGGTCCGTTTGCGGGCATTGATCTCTTGACGCATCTGGGCAGTTCTCATGGAGATTTGTTGCTCCAGCCTGTCATTTGAATTCAGCAAGGCCGATTCAAATTGCTTTTCATAAGTGACATCCCAGTTGGTGCCAATAATGCGCAAAGGTTTTCCCGAGCTGTCACGAATCACGGAGGCAAGAGCTTTGATGTTGTGTACCGAGCCATCTGGCCAAATTACACGGAACTCGGTGTTAAATTCTTTTTCTCCGGTGAGTGCCATATTGATTTCCAGGTCGCCCCGGGCCATGTCGTCGGGGTGCAAGCCAGCGAGCCAGGCATCATAGGCGCCACTGAAATTCTTGGATTCCGTTCCGTAGAGCCGAAACATTTGCTCGTCCCAGTGCAAAACACCATGGACCACATCGAGGTCCCAAATGCCCACTCCACCCGAGCGCGTGGCCAAGGCGAGGCGCTCGGTGGCTTCTTTGAGGCGGGTTTCGGTTTGTTTTTTTTCGGTGATGTCGGTGATGAAGCCATGCCAAAGAATGGATCCATCGGCTTCGCGTTCGGGTGAGGCGTTGCCAGAAAGAGAACGGACCGTGCCATCGGCAAACTTCACGCGGTATTCGTATTGCCAAAGGGTTAAGTTCTTTGCGGAGTCCGCAATGGATGCCGCCACGCCCGTCAAATCGTCCGGATGGAGGTTTCCAAATACCTTGGTGGCGTCCTCCAGGACTTCCTCCGGGGTAACGCGATAGATGGTTTTAATGGCTTCGCTCGCAAAGGGGAAGCAGGAACTGCCATCAGGCCGCAGGCGATATTGGTACAGCATTCCGGGAACGCTATGGGCAATTTTCTGCAGGCGGTCAAGGGCCTCTTGTCTCAGGCTCTCGGTCTGTTTTCGCAAAGAAATGTCGGTGTGGGTTCCCAGCATGCGGACGGTGCTGCCCGTTGCGTCCCTTTCCACCACTTGCCCGCGGTCATGGATCCAGACCCACGAACCATCCTTGTGGCGCATCCGGCACTCGGCATCGTAAAAGGGGCTGAGTCCCGCCAAATGTTTTGTCATTTGTTGGTTGGAGTGCTCTAGGTCCTGGGGATGGGCGAGGCGACTCCAGGTGTCAATAGTCGTGGGTTCCAGCTCATCCAGGGAGTAGCCAAGGATTTCGGCCCAGCGCTCGTTGAAAATGGTTTTCCCGGTTTTCACGTTCCATTCCCAGGTTCCGACCTGGGTGCTCTGAATGATCTGGCGATAGCGTTCTTCGTTGGATTGACGCTCCCTGCGTTCCTCCCACTGATGCAAAATGGAATGAACCAAGAATTTGAATTCTTCTCCAACAAGGGGTTTTTGAGTGAGGTAAATTCCATTGCTGATCTTGGCCTGCATGATGTCCAAGGGAAAGACAGAGTCGCCCGTACAAAGCACGATTTCCACTTGGGGATCAATTTGGCGCAGAATGGAATCGATATCGATCCCGGTGGAATCCTGGATTTTCATGTCCACAATGCATAATGGAATCGGATTGCCTCGGGAATATTCTTCCCCAAAGCATACAATCAAATCCGAGAGCTTGTCAAAATAGCGCAGGTCCAGGCATTCTTCGGGGTTCTCCTCCACCATCCCGGGGATTTCGAATACCGTTTGCCGGGGCAAAAAGATTTGCCGCAAGGACTCAAGGCTTGAGGGGTCTTCGGAGGCGATCAAAAGGGTTCGACATTCAGGCATGCTAGCTTCTCAATTCCATTCGGTCAAAAAAAACGGTTCAAATGACTCAATGTCATCTCTTAAACGAATGCCATGCCCGGCACGGGCATCACCGCACCTGCCCGAAATCCCTTGTGTGTCAATCATCTGTGATGCCCGTGCCGGGCATGACATAGAAAGGCCTTTTGCCAATTGTTTTGGACAGTAGTGCAATTCATTGTAAGGATTCTACCCTTAATTTCAGGGCAAGCGCATAAAAAAAACGCAAAATTATTGTGTTTTAGTCATGCCTCTGCCTCCTGTGCTTTCGTATAATTCCCCCATGCGTTGCCCGGTCTGCAAAAAAGCTGTCCCTGAAGGTTCACCCCGTTGTGTGGTTTGTGGCCATGACTTAAGCGCCCATGGCTCTGGGCGACGGGTATTTGTTTTGCTCGCATTCCTGGGGATAGCGGTCGGTTGCTTTTTGGGGTGGCGCGGGGAATTTAGAGATAAATCCTCTCCGGAAATCCCCCACGCTCCGGGCATTCTCGCGGTCACCTCACAGACTCCCGGCGATCCCACCGATTCCCTGATTCGCCTAGCCAATGTTGCGCTACAAGCGGATGACTGCAAAAATGCCGTCCCTCTTTTGCAACAAATCACCCTCGCTCGCCCCGACGCCAACAACCAATTTTTATTGGGTCGCTGCCTCCTCGAAACTGGCAAGGCTTCTGAAGCCAAAGCCTGGTTTGAAAAGGCCAAGGGATCGGGCCTGCAAAATGCGGATTTGGAAAAGTGGATCTCCAAGGCGGGTCTGCTTGCCCAGGACGATGCCTCCATGGGGCAAATGGAATCGGCGCATTTTCATATGTGGGTTGAGGGAAGCTCCCAAGCCTGGAACGGCGCCGATACGATTTTCCCAGCCCTGGAAAAGATCTATGACCGGATGTGCTTGACTTGGAATTATTACCCGGCGGAAAAGTTGCAGGCGGTTTTTTATAGCAGCAAGGGCTTGCAGCCCCGCGAGATTCCTGACTGGTCCGGGGCGCTCTTTGACGGCAAAATTCGCCTGCCCTACAATGTGCTGGCAAGCTGGCCCGCGAGGCAAAATATTTTGGAGCACGAAGTGGCTCATGCCTTTGTGCATGACCTGGCTAAAACCAATGTCGCTCCTTGGCTCGACGAGGGCATTGCCCAAAACCTGGATGGCACAAGCCTGGACTGGGGTGCGCTCGGTGCCGTAGGTCTCGCTCCTCTGGAAACCCTCTCCCAGAATTTTTTAGCTCAAGCTGATATGGCCCAGGCGCGTAGGCTGTATATGAGCTCCCAAGCCCTTTTTCAAATTTTGCTCCGCGAAGGCGCCCGCAACGACATGGGGCAGATTCGTGCATTGCTCGCGGGTCTTTCCGAGGGTACTCCTTTGCCTGAAGCGATTCAAACGCGATTTGGGATCAAACTGGAGGAGCTGTACCAGAAAACGGTGGATGAGGTGGGTGCTGCAGGGCGAACCCCATAGGTCTTAGGTCTCTTACTAACATCGTCGTAAATTATGCGACATAAACCTGTTCATCCCCGGCACCCCCTGTTCCGGGCATAGCCATCAAGCTAAGCGCTTTTCTGCCCCAGATCCCCGCCGGAGTTTACCCCCTTGGGGGCCAGAATGCCAGAGGATGCAGAACGGTGCGGTGATCCCATTTCATGGGATGACAAGTCTACAAAGGGTTTCGCGGTTAACAATGGAATCCCGGTGCAAATTGTATTTTTCACCTTATGTACCAACAAATCTTGATTCGCGATCTTCACTCTCACATTGATCAAACAGTTACCCTTGCGGGCTGGGCCTGGAACACCCGGGGCTCGGGCAAGGTGCAGTTTATGCGCTTCCGCGATGGTTCAGGCTTCATCCAGGTGGTGGCTGCGGTGCAGGATGTACCCGCCGAGGACTTTGAGACCTTGCGCCATCTGGGTCAGGAGAGTTCGGTGCGCATTACCGGAAAAGTCGTGACGAGCGAAAAAGCCCCGGGGGGACTCGAGATTATTGCTTCGCGCATTGAGCTCATTTCTGCTGCGCACGATTACCCCATTAGCCCCAAGGAACATGGTACGGATTTTTTGATGGACCATCGGCACCTCTGGCTGCGGAGCCCGCGCCAGCAGGCCATTTTGCGGATTCGCCATGTCATCATTAAGGCCATCCGGGATTATTTTGACGAGGGCGGATTCACCCTGGTGGACTCCCCGATTTTTACCCCCACCGAGTGCGAAGGTTCGAGTACCCTTTTTGAAACGAAATACTTTGAGGAAAAGGCCTACCTGTCCCAGAGCGGCCAGCTCTACGCCGAAGCCGCCTGCATGGCCGTGGGACGCGCCTACTGTTTTGGGCCGACCTTCCGGGCCGAGAACTCCAATACCCGTCGGCATTTGACGGAATTCTGGATGGTGGAGCCTGAGGTGGCATTTATGGACCTCGAGGGGGACATGGACCTCGCGCAGGGTTTGATTCAGGCCATTATCCGCAAGGTTTTGGAAGTTTGCCCGGCAGAGCTTGCCACCATTGAGCGCGACACCAAGCCTTTGGAGCAGGTCATTGCGGGACCGTTTCCGCGCATCAGCTATACGGAAGCCGTGGAAATGCTCCGGAACGCCGGCGTGGATTTCGAATGGGGCGATGATTTTGGTGCCGCGGACGAGACCATTATTTCGGAAAAATTCGACCGGCCCGTCATTGTGCATGGTTACCCCACCACCATCAAGCCCTTTTACATGAAGCGCAATCCGCAGAATGGGAAGGTGGTCAACAATATGGATATTTTGGCTCCAGAAGGTTACGGCGAGATTGTAGGCGGGAGCCAGCGCGAAGAGAATATGGATGTGATCCTTGCGGCCATGGCCGAGGCCAAGCTTGATCCCAAAGACTACCAGTGGTACTTGGACCTGCGTCGCTTTGGATCGGTGCCCCATGCGGGCTTCGGTTTAGGCGTGGAACGCACGGTGGCTTGGCTCTGCAAGCTGCCCCATGTGCGGGAAACCGTTCCTTTTCCAAGACTTCCCAACCGTTTGCGGCCCTGAGCCCGCTTAAATTCCGTAAGGCATTGATTTGTATACGGATAAACAGACTCTTTACATCCTTGTTCTAATCCGTTATGTGTGATGCAGATCATCTCACATATAAATTATTTCCATGATTGTTGAATTATCCTGGATTTTGTGTGTATGTTAGGATAGAATGGAACCAAGGAGATTCCGAATGAAAAAGAACCTCGCATTTTACCTACTGCAAAATGGGTTTCAGGTTTTCCGTCGTCGTCTGGAACAAGAGCTGATGGTTTGCCGGGGGGTTTCCTTGGCTGAATGCTCCGACGACGAATCCCTTTTCCATCTTTATCAGAACGGCGAACCAACTTCCTACGTGATCGACCGCCTCTGTGGGGCCGCTTCGGAGACCGATTAGGTCATTTTCCCTCTTTTTTCCGCCCATGAATTGTTTTTTGTATTTTATGGGCACAAAAAAGGAGTTCAATTCATGAAGCGCTTGTTTACCCTACTGATGGCCTTCGCTTTTTTTACCGGCGTTGCCCATGCACAATTTCTTCCGCCTGTTCCAGGAATTGAGAAGGACGAGAAGGGTGTTCCCAAGAAACTCGATTACTCTATTCCCCTTACGGGCATATCGGATCCAGGCATTCTGCTCAGCCACTTCAGTCAACGTCCGCTGTTTGTTTTTTACTTCAGCCCCAAATGCCCACACTGCCAGGCCACCTTTCCTAAATACCAGGCTATTTTGAAGGAATATGAGCCACGTGGCTTGCAAGGGATTGCCATTTCCGTGGGCGCAGTCAAGAAAAACGACATCCGCATGTTCATGGACCAGCAAAATGCCCAGATCCCTGTGTTCCAGGATGAGAACCGCAAATTTAGCGACCTGTATGGGACCGGCCATGTTCCCCTGATGATCGTGGTTTTGGCAAACGGACAATTCATCCGCTATACCGAAAATTCCGCCGAAACCTTGGATCAGATCAAAGCAGAGCTGAACAAAGAATTCAATTCCGCCAAGCCAAAAGGCAAAAAATAATTTTCGCTTTTCTAAATCGCCCTGCCTTTTGGCGGGGCTTTTTTTGTCTTTCAAAAAGGAATCTGCATGTATTTACGCCTTGCCCATGTCTGCCTGAATGTTAAAAATCTGGAAAGGTCCTTGGACTTCTACGGTCGCCTGGGATTCAAGCGGCGCTTTGATTTCACCCGCCTGGGGAATCCTTTTGGAGCCTACCTGGAAATCACTTCTGGGCAATTTATGGAGCTCTTCGAGGACCCCAGTCTAGACCATCCTGTGAACACTGGCCTTGCGCACTTTTGCCTGGAGTCGGAAAATTTGGATGCCACCATGGTGGAACTTGAATCCAAGGGAATTGCGTTCACTCCCAAAAAACTGGGCTGTGACCAAACCTATCAGATCTGGCTCAAAGACCCAGATGGCAACGCTTTTGAAGTGCACCAGTACACCCCCCGGAGTTTGCAGCACCAGGGCGGAACGGTAGAAGCGGATTGGTGAAGGCCAGGGTCTCGACCAAGTGCCCAAAAATGCAGACAGAATGACTCAGGGATAGTCCCGCACCGTCCCATTCCCGCGCTCCGTTTTTTATCTTTACCGTCATGATGATATTCTGGATTGGATTTTTGGCTTTTATTGGTTGCCTACTTGCGCTGGATTTGGGTGTATTTCACAAAACAGATGAAGAACCTGACACCAAGAGTGCCTTGCGCTGGACACTGGTTTGGGTGCTGGTGGCTTTGGCCTTCAGTGGTTTTATTTACGGAGCTTACAGCCACCATTGGTTTGGAATAGGCTTAGGCCCCAATGGTCTTCCGCCCTTAGGTCTCAATGGTCTTCCCCTTGATCCTGCAACGGCTGGCAAAACTGCAGCAATGGATTTCATTACCGGTTACCTGATTGAATACTCGCTTTCACTCGACAATATTTTTGTGATTGCGATGATTTTTACCTTTTTCAAAATCCCCGGAAAGTATCAGCATCGGGCTTTGTTCTGGGGAATCATTGGGGCCATCGTGTTGCGCGGTGCCCTCATTTTGGCGGGTACCGCATTGGTCAGCCGCTTTGAATGGGTCCTGTATCTTTTTGGTTTCTTCCTCGTTTTTACTGCCATCAAGATGCTGTTCAAGGGCGACGAGGAAATTGACCCCGAGCACAGCTGGATTGTGAAGGGCGTGCGCAAATTTTACCCCGTCAGCCCTGTACTCGTCAACAACCACTTTTTTACCAAGCTTCCCGACGGGCGCAAAGCCGTGACACGCCTGTTTCTGGCCTTGGTGCTAATCGAAAATACCGACCTCATTTTCGCTTTGGACTCCATCCCTGCTATTTTCGCAGTGACCAAAGATCCCTTCATTGTATTTACCTCGAATATTTTTGCCATTCTGGGATTGCGCTCCCTGTTCTTTGCTTTGAGTGCCATGCTGAACAAGTTCCACCTGCTCAAATACAGCATTGTCGCAGTTCTGGGATTTGTCGGGGTCAAAATGCTGGTGGTCTATTTCGAAATCCACATTTCTTCGCCCATCTCCCTCACGGTCATCGTAACTTCCCTGACCCTCGGCGTGGTGGCTTCCCTGGCCTTCCCTCCCAAAACGACTTCTCCCTGATTCCTGGGCCCTCTGGGCCCTTTTCTTTCGAGTAGCTATGCGACAGAATCTCTATCTCATTCTTTGTAGCGGACTGGCCTTCGGGGCGGATTCCCTTGCCGTGGATGGAGATCTGGGTACGACCGTGGTCACGGGCTCGCGCATGGAAGAGTCGAGCGAACTAGCTTCAGAGCGTATCACGGTGGTTTCGCGGGCCCAGATCGAGGCCATGAACGCGCACAATGTGGCCGAAGTCGTTAGCCACTTGCCCGGGGTAAATGTCTCTGTACATCCGGCCACTTCGGCCTTTGCGGAAGTGGGCATGCAGGGCCTAGGGGGCGCAGGCCTCAAGGTCCTTGTGGATGGCATAGAGATGACCGGGGATGATGGCGGAAATAACCCTATCGCCTCCATTCCCATTGGCGATGTCGAGCGTATCGAAATTTTGCCCGGAGCGGCTTCGGCGCTTTATGGTTCAGACGCCATGGGCGGCGTAATCAATGTGATTACCCGGGTCAAAATGTCCCGAGCGGGACTTCGCCTGCGGGCGCGGGGTGGTTCAGGGACCGATGGCCGTCGTGCTGGGGATGCACAGGTGGCCAAGGCCTTGGGGTCCTTTTTGCTGCGAGCTTCGACTTCGTGGGATTGGGATCGGGGCAGTCGGCACGACACCACCAACGCCTTCGGAGTTCCTTTGGCGATTTTCCCCATGCCACGCCAAGAGCTGGTGGCGGGAAGGCTTTCTGCGGACTTCACCCGCAAACAGTTGAAACTGGGATCCTCCTTTGGAGTGCGCCACCAAGTCCGTACCATTCGGGATGTGACTTTGTTTGAATCCAACTATGAGGAGACCGGTCTCGATGCTTCTTTGCATGGACAAGCCCCCCTGACATCCAAGAGCGACCTGGCCGGGGAGGTGTACGTCCAGTCCTTCGATCGAACCTTGCAACAGAAAAACCTCACTTTTGGAAATGAGCTCCCTGCCCAGAAGTCCTCGTATTTGGATGCCGGTGCGGACCTGCGCCTCAGTCTGCGCCTGGATTCCTGGAACCTTCCTTTGTTTGGAATCAGCAACCGTATTGAAACCCTGCAAAGTCCAGATTTTGAAAGCCGTCGGGATGACCGCATTGTTGATGTTTTTTCTCAGGATGTTATTTCACTTTGGGGAGATGAGCGGTATCAGTTGGTTCCGGGCATCCGCTATTCGGGAATTTTTACACCTAAACTATCCATGCGCATTTCTCCCTCCCCGACCTGGATTTTGCGGGCTTCTTACGGCATGGGCTACCGGCGCCCGACCCTCAAGCAACGCTATTGGGTGTTCTTTCATCAGGCTCCTTATAACTTTCTTTTGCGGGGGAATCCCGATTTGCTGCCCGAGCGTTCGCACTCCTTGAATGCCAGCGCGGACTGGAAAATTCGCCCGACCTTCAAGGTTTGGGGGTCTATTTTCGGAAATGCGGTGCGGGACTTGATTCAGGACACGGTCATCGACCCCACTCCAGGAAGTGCTTTAGATGTCCATGGCATACAACACTCCTATTTACATGTCCGCTCTTACGCCAATATTGGCAAGGCCTACACTACGGGCGGCTCTTTGGGAATGGAATGGAACAATGCCTTATGGAATTCCGCCCTCGCCTACTCCCGCCTGGTCGCTAAGCAGAGTACTTCTGCAGGCCTGTTCGATTTGCCCTTACAGACTCCGCACAGCCTGCGCGCTTCCCTAGCGCGGAATTTCCCTCAGCCCGATATTTCTTTGCGTCTAGAAGTGGACTACAACTCCCGCGAACTCTCTAGCGCCGAGCCTCGGCTGCATACTCCGGATTTTTTGATGGTCAACGCCTCGGTGCGCAAGACCATCCATAAACACTATTCCCTGCTCGCTAGCGTAGACAATGCGCTGGATAATCTGAATGTTCAAAAGGGCGACCCGGCCATTGGCCTGGTATCCCAAGAAGACTGGTACGGGCTTCACGACGGTCGCATTTGGCGGCTGGAATTTACGGCGAATTACTAAAACTGATTCAAGGAGTCAAGATGTCAACAAAAATAATTATCACCTCAGCACTAGGCATTGCGCTCACCCTGATGGGTTGCGATGGTGGCGGAACCACCCAACATGGGGCAGTGAATCTCGAGGGCACACTGGATACAGCTCTAGTGGACTACAAGAGCGACTCCTCCAAAACCGTGTATTTTGATTTCTCCACCGGCACCAAAACTGTGATTGCAGCCGATGCCTGGGACCTGGCCATTTCCACAACCGACGCCTCCGTCATCGCCAATTGTGGTCTTTATGGGGCGGGCGTTCGGCTCTATAAATCCACCTCGACAGATATTGCCGCGGATCTGACGTCCCTTGCGGATTCGGTGGCGGGCATCATCGACTCCAGCTCCAATCCTCTCGCAGGCGCGTACAACATTCAGGGCGCTGGCAACGATACGGTGTTTTTGGTAAAGGACCAGGCCGGCGTGTTCTATAAAATCCAGTTTGAAAGTTTTGGCCCGGCGGGGAAATTCAGTCTGCTTTTGGCTAAGGGACTTGCAGGAACGGCAAACACCCTGACGGGAACCTTAGAGGAAAAAACCGATCATGTTTACCTGGATTTGGGAACGGCCAAAGAAGTGACACAAGGAATTCCGCAGGAGGATTCCTGGGATATCCGCTTTGTGCGCGCTTTGGAATTCTTTCAAGGCCCCGCAGGCTTTGGTCCCCGGTCCGCCATCCAGCTCAATTCCGCAAAGGGCGTAAAGGCCAACCTGATCGGCCCAGTGGCATTCGATTCGGTAACCACCATGGATTCGAATAGCCTTTCTGTAGACCCAAATGCAATTGGCGCGGGCTGGTATGTTTCGGTCTACGACCAGGCCACGCATATTTCCACGGTCACGGTTCCGGTCCAGACCTATGTCATCCAAACCACAGAAGGCGACCTGGTAAAGGTGCAATTCCTGACCTTTTATGGCCCGAACAACGAGGGCTTCTATACCGTCTTCAAGTGGATTTCTGAGAGCAATATGTAAGGACGCGGGCTTTCTCGCGGATTCCTAGATTTGGGACATGAGCCTGCAAAGAATCATTGTCGCCGATGCTGCGCAAAGGGCAATCCAGCTGGAAGCTCTTGCCTCCCCAATAGGAGGCCATTGCGCCCTGGTGAATGCGGCCCTGCAAATTCGGGTGCAGATCACCTTTACGCGCTTTTGGCAGGAGCGTTTGGTCAGCCTGGAAGAGCCGGAGGCTCCGCTGGTGCGGGACTTTCTGCTGAAGACACCATTCATTTTGCAGTCCATGCGACGGGTAGAGCACGAGGCTCTTCCCGCCACCAACCCCGCCCTTTTGGAACAGGCGCAAAGTCTGTTTGATATTTCTTCGGCGATGTTGAGTAGGAAGCTTGCGAGCCTGTCCAACGGCCAATTGCGCCGCCTTTTAGTGGCGCGCGCCTTTATGGAAGGCCCTCGCACTTTGATTCTAGACGATCCGCTCAGTGGCCTGGATCCTGCGCACCGCCAAGCCATGGAACAAGCCATTGAAAATATTTCCCATAGTAGTTTGAATGTAATTATGGGTCTTCCGGAAGAAGAGGGTCTGGGGATTCCAGCCCTGGATTTCCGCCTTCGCGGGAATGACATGAGTAGCAGGGATGGCAAGATGGCGAATGCACCCCGGGGTGAAGAATTGGTGAGTTTGGATGGAATCAATGTTCGCTTTGGCGAAAGTGTCATCTTGGAAAATTATAACTGGGCCATTTATGCCGGAGAACACTGGCTTTTGCAGGGGGCCAACGGCTCGGGCAAAAGCTCCCTGTTGACTTTTTTGACGGCGGATCATCCACAGATTTACCGGAATCGGGTGCGCCTTTTTGGGCAAATGCCCGGGCAAGGTCTTTCGGTATGGGAGCATAAGCGCCAGATCGGATTTTGCTCTCCGGAATTGCATCATCAATGGAGCGAAGGTGGGACCCTATTTTCAATTGTTGCGTCCGGGTATCTAAATCCTCGCGAAGGGGCGCGACCATTCCTTTGGGAAGAACGCAGTGCGGTCATGGATCTTTTGCAATCGCTCGGACTTGATGCCAACCAGGATTTTTCCGAGGTGGCTTACCCGGTCCAGCGCCTGGTGCTGGTCATGCGGGCACTGATCCGCAAACCGCGCCTGCTGATTTTGGATGAGCCCGACCAGGGATTGGATTCGCACTTTAGGCAAAAACTTTGGGACTTGCTGGATCAGCGTTTAGCGTTGAGCGACACGACGCTGGTGTTGGCATCTCACCATGGGGAACACCATCCCCAGGCCATTGCTCATTTCATGACTCTCTGGAGCTGATTTTTCAGGGTTTCCAGTTCCACGGGCTTGAACATAAACCCGCTAGCCCCGCTCTCTGTGGCTTGGAGCGGAAGATCCCGGTCGGCGTCTCCGGTGAGCATGACGCAGGGAATTTCCAAGATTCGCTTGCTGGGGTGATTGCGCATCCAATTCAGCAGGTCCAATCCGTTGCCACTGGGAATATGGTGGTCCAGGATGACCAAGCCGATTTCCGAGTCCTGCTCCAGATGATTGGCGGCATCCGTGATGTTGTCATGTTCCACAAATTTGGTGTGACCAAGCGCCTCGAGTTGCTTCTGTATGGTTTTTCGAAATACCGGGGAGTCGTCGACGCACATGATTTTCATAACGGTTAAAGTACTGCAATTGCGACAAAAAGGGTCAGGGTAAATGGAAAAACATGGTGCGAGTTATAGTGCTCTCTCAGATTGATTGAGACACAAAGGATTCCCCTCTCCCGTTGGGTGGGGGATGGACTGGCACATCGCTGCGATACGAATAAACTCGGACGAATGCAAACAGTTGTTGGCAGAAAGATTCGAGGCATTCAGTTAAAACGGTGTCATTTTCAATACAATAAAAAAGGAGAGCCACTATCCGCAACTCTCCTTTTTTCAATTCTTAATAGTTCCCACTCAAGCAAACGCTTGATAGTGGGACTTATACACGAAGTGTACAATTCTCAACTATTCTTCTCTTATCGTCCACCCTTCATCAGGGAAGCCAGGCTTACGCTGAGCTTCACATGCTGGGCTTTCTTTTCGTCCTTTTTGCCACCGGGGTTTTTGCCCGCGAGCATGTTTTTGAGATCGGCGATGGTCGCATGGCCCTGGGTAGGTCCGTTGCCACGCTGTTGGTCACGACCTTGCTGACCGCCCTGCGGACCACCTTGAGGACCACGATGATCCCCACGGCCACCTTGTTGTTGACCACGGTTATCACGATTATCACGACCGCCACGCTCTCCGCGTGCGCCACCGTGCCCGCCGTGTCCGCCATGCTGTCCGCGCTGATCTTGACCGCGCTGGGCACCGCCGGCATTGCCTTCTGCCACTTCGGGCTTGGCCGAGAGGCTGATGCGCTTGTTCTGCACATCGACCGCTAGGACGCGTACTTTGACCACATCGCCCACGGTGAGGGCGAGCTTGGCGTCCTTCACGAAGGTCTGGGAGATTTCGGAAATATGGATGAGGCCGTCCTGATGCACGCCGATGTCCACAAAGGCACCGAAGTTGGTCACATTGGTGACGACGCCTTCGAGCCAGGAGCCGGTGATAAGATCTTGGATGTTCTGGATCTTGTCGCTGAAGGTCGCGTAGGTGAATTCTTTACGCGGATCGCGATTAGGCTTTTCGATTTCGGAGATGATGTCGGCGAGGGTATGTTTACCCACCTTGTCATCAATGAATTCTTCGGCTTTGACGGACTTGAGTACGGACATGTTGCCTAGGAGTTCCTTAACCGTTAGGCTGTTTTTGCTGGCGATCTTTTCGACCAAGCCATAGTTTTCAGGATGCACGGCGGAACAATCCAATGGATTTTCGGCATCAGGAATGCGTAAGAAGCCTGCAGCCTGTTCGAAGGCCTTGGGTCCGAAACCCTTGATCTTCATGACTTCCTGGCGACCCTTGAAGGCACCATGCTCATTGCGGTATTCCAAGATGCTGTGTGCAAGAGACTTGCTGATGCCGGCCACATATCCGAGCAGGGATTCGGAGGCGGAGTTCAAATCCACACCGACCATGTTCACGCAACTTTCCACCACTTCGTCGAGACGCTTCTGCAATTCTTTCTGGTTCACATCGTGCTGGTATTGACCTACGCCGATGGCCTTGGGATCGACCTTCACGAGTTCTGCGAGGGGATCTTGGAGGCGACGGCCGATGGAGATAGCGCCACGGGTAGTGACATCTTCCTTGGGGAATTCTTCGATGGCGATCATGGAGGCGGAATAGACCGACGCTCCCGATTCGTTCACGATGACCTTGACCGGGCGTGGCTTGAGGTCGGCAATGAATTCAGCGATGAAGGCATCGGTTTCGCGGCCCGCGGTTCCGTTGCCGATGGCGATGAGCTGGATTCCGTATTTGGCAACGAGTTCCTTGACCTTCTTCTTGGAGCCCGCGATGTCCTTCTGGGGCTCGTGCGGATAGATGACGCAATGGTCGAGGAACTTTCCGTTCTCATCCATTACGGCGACCTTGACCCCGGAGCGGAAGCCCGGATCGAGGGCCAGCACAGCCTTGTGACCGGCGGGTGAGGCGAGCAGAATGTCGCGCAGATTTTTGGAGAATACGGTGAAAGCTTCGAGCTCGGCGCGCTCTTTCATGAGCAGGCGAACTTCGGTTTCAAGGGAGGGCTTGAGCAAGCGGTCGTAGCTATCCTTGCACATCGCGTCGAGGAAAGGCTTCCAAACCGTGGTGGCTTTGACCACGAGAGTCTGCAGGTAGCCCACGTAGTTTTCGTCGGGCATGTCCATGGAGATGCGCAGGACCTTTTCTTTTTCGCCACGACGGATGGCGAGCACCCGGTGAGAAGGCATTTTGGAGAGGGGCTCGGAGAACTCGTAGTAGTTCTTGAATTTGGTCTCTTGGGTTTCAAATTCCTTGCGGACTTTGGAAACCATGATGCCTTCTTTTTCGATGCGGGCGCGCAGGTACTGGCGGCACTCGGTGCGGTCCGCAAGCTCTTCGGCCAGGATGTCGCAGGCCATCTGCACGGCGGCGATGGGGTCGGCGAGACCCTTTTCTTCGGAAAGATAAATGCGGCCAATTTCTTCGGCGGTATTGGAGGTGGGCTCCTGGGCTTCGATGATACGGGCAAGGGGCTCCAGTCCACATTCCTTGGCGATGGTGGCGCGGGTACGCTTCTTGGGCTTGTAGGGCGCGTAAATGTCTTCGAGCAAGGTCTTGTCCAAGCAACCGATGATCTGGGCCTTGAGCTCGGGGCTGAGTTTGCCCTGTTCTTCGATGCTCTTGAGCACGGTGGTCTTGCGCTCGTCGAGCTCGCGATGGTACTCCAGGCCATGCTGGATGTCGCGCAACTGGATTTCGTCCAGGGTGCCGGTCTGGTCTTTGCGGTAGCGGGCGATGAAGGGAACTGTGCCACCCTCATCCATCAGCTCCACGGCTTTGGCGACGCGCCATTCTTCGATGTTCAGTTGTTGCGAAATGATCGCTGCAAAATTCATAGGTCCTACCGTTGTAAAAGCCGATTCGTGCCGGGTTGTAAGGACAGAAATTTAACCTAAATACTGCCAAAGACCAAATGTAGGGAATGTGGAACAGGGCAAACGCATTAAAATTAACCCGCGCAAAAACGGCCTTACTGTTACCATGGTCGTGGAGTCCATTGATGGCTATGCCTTGGGGGGGGGGCAAGGGTGACAAAAGCCTGAAATGCGGAAGCACCCACGGATGGAGTTTGGTCCAATTTGTTACGAAAAGCCTTCCCCTTTCTATCTTTGCGCCATGTCCTTACTTCAAATCATCCTCATCGCAGTCGCCCTTTCCATGGACGCCATGGCCGTTTCCATCGGGACCTGCACCCGGCGCAATCCGCCTTCGGCAAAAACCATGCTTCTGATGGCCGCGAGCTTCGGCGTGTTTCAGGCGGGCATGCCCCTGTTGGGCTACGGGCTTGGGCGCGCGGGGGCAGGGCTGGTTCAGTTTGCGGACCACTGGATCGCCTTTGGGTTGCTCGCTTTTGTGGGCGGAAAATTGCTGTGGGAAGGGTTTCAGGCGCACCACGACGATGAGGATTCAGATGTTTCGGGAAATATTTCCTGGAGGACCCTGTTGCTACTCTCCGTAGCAACCAGCATCGATGCTGGCGCGGTGGGCATTTCCCTTTCCCTGATCGCATCTCCGATTCTTATTCCCAGTTTAATGATCGGAGTGATCACCTTTGCGCTCTCCTGGCTAGGTGGCCGTTTTGGAAAGCTACTGGGGGAAAAAATGGGAAAAGCCGCCGAAATTCTGGGCGGCCTGGTGCTGATCGGAATCGGTGTGAAGATTTTACTGGAGCATTTGGGCTAGCGCGAATTAGCTCAGGTACAGCTGCATGGCCGTGCGGGCCTTTTCCATTTCCAGGGCGGTATCGCCTTCGATCCAATGGCCGGAACTGGGTGCCTTCCAATTGATGGCGTCCAAAAATTCCTGGCTCGGAAGCTCGGGTGTATCGCCGTTGGAGAAGCCGTACCAGCGGGTAATGAAGCTTGCAAAAGCGACGGTGAGGGCGATTTTTCGGAATTCCATGGGAATGTTTTCCACGGAGTAATGGAATGAAACGCTTGCGGTTTCCAGGACTTGGCCTGTGAGGACCGGAAGACCCCAAGTCCCTGCGAAACAGGAACCCACAAAACCTTCTACCACGCAGGGAGGAAGGCCCGTCACCTGGGACAGCTTTCCCGTTTCTTCGACCTTCATCAGCATTTTCCCGATGTTGCTGAGCAATCCCGCTGTAGCGGCGTCGCCCATGTCCACGCCGTTTCCAAGCTTTTTAGCCAAAGAAGCGGCGCAGGCAGAAGTGACCGCAGAGTTCATCCACAACATGCGCGTGCGGGCGGCATCTTCAAAAGTGACCGCATTGAGGGAAACTGCGTCTGCCAAGGCAATGGCGCGGATATTGTTGAAGCCCAGCAAAACTACGGCGCGACCCACCGCGTGGATGGGCATGGCCAGTCCAAACTGAGCGGAATTGACCACCTTTAAAATTCGGGTGACCAGATTTGGGTCCCGGGTGACCGCCTGGGTGATTTCACCGGCATCGGCGCTATTGCTGTTGAGCAATGAAATCAATTTTGCGGAATCCGAAGACATTTGGAAACGGCCTTCCATGGCCTTTCCCACCTTTTGGCGAACAATCGGGGGAATTTCAGGGGGCCTGGATCCCAAAGACGGAGAGGGGGTCAAAGTTTCGGGAACAGGCTTGCCATTCAACAGCCATTCCGGCTTGTGGGAATCCCGGAATAAAATCGACCCTTGGGGAGCCCGGTCCAGATCCTTGTGGCGACCAATTTCACGGTCGGAAAAGCCGTTTCCGGCAACCTTGGAGGAAGGCGTATCCGCGTCCTGCTTCTTTTTTCCGAAGATAAAGTCGAATAGTCCCATAATAATCCCCCCCCGGGGTGTATGGACAATACTGGATTCGAACCAGTGACCTTTGCCGTGTGAAGGCAACGCTCTAAACCAGCTGAGCTAATTGTCCGAGGTCAAGCCAAATATATAAAGTACGGGGAGTTTGTCTATTTCGGTGGATCCATTTTAGAGGGTCAGGTATTTGTCTTCCGCTTCGCGAAGTAGTCCGAGAAACTCGGCCGGAGTCTTGGCTCGGATCAAATCGTTGCGGACATCGGCATCGGCCATGATTCGGGCAACGCTTGAGAGTGCCTTGATGTGGGGGCCCACTGTATTGGATGGGCTCACGATCAGCATCAATAGGTAAACGGGTTCTTTGTCCAGTGTGTCGAATTCAATGCCGTCTTTGACGATGGCTGCCACCATGCACATGCGGTCCACATAATCCACTTTGGCGTGGGGAACGGCCAGGCCACACCCGATTCCGGTGGATTTGGTTTTTTCGCGCGTGAGGACAGCCTCGAGAATTTCATCCCGATGCTTCAGGGAAAAGGCCTCAATCAGGACATCCACCATTTCCCGCAGGATCTCGGGCTTGGTTTTACAAGCCGAGTTAATAATGATTCCATTGTCCATCAATCTTTCGGAAAGCCGCATTCGGTTGCCTCGATCAGAAATCGTGTAAAATATATAGCAAAAAGCCTAGCCATTCGATCCCTGGGGACCACTTTGGGTCTATTTTGCCTATTTCACAAGGCCAAGCAGGTCAATTTTTACAAAACCATTGATGGATTCGCCGATCCGGACGTTGGCCCAGCCCTCGCGAATTTCCTTAACCTGTACCTTTGTGCCCTCGTGCAATTCATGCAAAACCTGGTAGCGGTCACCCGGACCACTCATAATATCAGCACTTTTGGATAGCACAACCGCTGAAGAATCCGTTTCCAGGAGGTAGGCCTTGATTCCCGCATCGAGCCCCATTAGGGAGGCGACCAGTCCCAGCACAAAAAGCGACACATAGATTGCGTTGCGGGCCGATTCGCGTCGCACCAGAATGGCCAGAATCAAGAGGAGCCCCGCAAACCACGCAAACCCAAGCAGAAATCCGAGCTGGGAATTGAGTCCCATGGCATGATGAAGGCGCCAGAAGGCCTTGAGGATGGGATTGTCATCCTCGCTTTTTTCGGTTTTGTCTACGGTCTGGCCCCGGGCGAGCTCGAGATTGGCATTGAGGTCGGGATTTGCGGGATCAATGCGCAGGGCGGATTCATAGGCCCAAATCGCCTTGCCCAAATTGCCCTCTCGATATTGCGCATTGCCTAAATTATAAAGGACATCTACGTTACGGAGCCCATTCTGTACGCAGGTTTCCCAGGCCGAAATCGCCTGGACGTAGTTTTCGGATTTATAGGCGGCCACACCCTCAGCGAATGCGGGGCAGCCTGAGTTCTGCGCAAAGGACAGACCCATGCAGAACAATAAAACCATCATGGTCCGGGAGAAGTTCTTCATTTTTGCCTCCCGGCCTGTTCGGCAAGAGATTTGGCCTTGGAGAGCCACTCCGCAACTTCGGCAGGCGATGCGCCCATGGGGCTGAAGCGGACTTGATCGCAGCGATCCAAAATTTCCATCAAAGAATCGATTTGCTCCGAGGACATTTTTTTGGCCTGCAGGGCTTCCTTCAATTTGGCACGGGTGAGCCCTCCCAGATCCACATTATTCAAGTCCCCGAAATAGGCCACCAAGGCCTGCTCGATCAGGGCCAGAACCTCTTTGGGATCTTGGCTTTGGCTGGCTTTGTGAAACAAGCCATGTAACGCAGAATCGGCTTTGCCACGACGTTGGTAGGCGGCGTCGTCACGTAGCGCGAGGCGCTTGCGGTTCCAGAGTGAAACCCCGAAGGCAATCAGGAAGGGCAATCCCAACAAAATCCAATACAGAATAGAACGGTGCCAAAGGTTCCCCTGTTGCTGGACCACAGGTGGCTCGTGGATAAAGCGGATATCGCTTCCCAGCTGTTCAATGTCTTTTTTGGCCACGGTTGTTGCCTGGGGAGTAAAGCTTTCGCCACCCTGCGCGGCCGCCTGGGTGATGTCGCCCTTTTCAACCTGGATCACAAATTCCGGAGAAGCCGCCTCCAAATATTTGCGCTTGGCGGGGTCGAACCAGCTGAACTGGATAGGGGAAATCCTGAATTCGCCTTTCTTTTTTGGATAAAGAAACACCTTTAAATTGCGCTCGGTCCAGACCGAACCATCCACAATATTTTTGGTGATCTGACCCTCGGGAGGAACGCTACGGAAATCGCTGAAGCTTGGCATCACTGGATCAGGGATGGATCCTGGTTTGCCGTTGCCCCGGATTTTCACATTGAGAGTGAGGGCTTCGCCGACTTGCAAAGCGGTGCGGTCCACCTGCGCTTCGAAGGAATATTGGCCGACCATTCCCCCAAAACTGGTCGGACGACCTTCAGTGGGCAAGGGCAAAACTTGAATTTGGATGCGACCGCTGGAGGCTTCGGCCTCTTCGGGCTGTTGGGAGACGGAGCTGAAGGAAAAATTGCCCATCTGCTTGTTGACGACTTTGGGTTCGCCCTGCTTCTGGTATTTGAATTTGAGCTCGGGAATTTCCAGGTTTCCAGAACGAATGGGAACCAGCCAGGCGATTTTGGCCGAGGCTTCCATTTGCACTCCGGGCCGAGTAGACCGCACGAACTGCAGCTTGGCCAAGTCACCCCGGTGCGCCACAAAATCATTACCCAGATCAATCGCGGAAAGATTTAAGCCACCCTGAAAATTCTCGTAGGTCAAGAGACTCATGGTGAGGCTCAGCTGTTCCCCTTCATAGACCGTTTTTTTACTGGGCGAAAGCACCACGCTGAGGGCTGATGCGCCAAGTGGACGTGCCACATCGATTTTCACTATGCCCAGGGAACGAATGGATCCATCCATTTCCCAACTCAACGGCAGTTTGTAGCTGCCCCCTTGTTTGGGAGCCACCATATTGTATTTGTAGCGTCGGAAAATGATCCGTCCGTTGAAGAAGTCATTGACCCGCTCATCCGCGCTATCGAGGCGTTCGAGGGTGAAGCCTTGCAAATCATTGATTGTGGGAACCCCGCGGTTCGCGGGAAGCTCGGGCACGGGAATAGAAAGAATCATCTGAAAAGACTTGCCCGCTTCGATGCGATCCCGGTCAAATCCGACATTCAACCCCGCAAAGGAGAGGGTCGAAAAGAGGAGGATGAGGAGAAGGTGTTTCATAATATGGGTGAAAATGTAATCAAGAAATTTGGAGTGATAGGCCTGCACGGAAAGTCCTGTAATTCCTTTGCTTTGTGCCATCCCTGAGCTTCATGCCATCCCTGAGCTTCATGCCATCCCTGAGCTTCATGTCATCCCTGAGCTTCATGTCATCCCTGAGCTTCATGTCATCCCCCGCAGGGGGATCACCGAACCGCGCCCGCAAGGAATTCGCACTGCAACGGTGATGGCCGTTCCGGCCATGACACAATATGGCATGACACAATATGGCATGACATAAAACGGGGGGATGACAGGAAAGAAACATATCACCAATCCTTTTCGGGAGCGGACCGACCACGCATTTGCACATTGCGCTTGCGTTCCTTGTCGTTTTCCTGGAAGTCCTTGAGCAGCTGTTCGGCCTGGTCGCGATTGAGCTCGCCGGGCTGCAGGGAATCCGCGCTAGATTCGCTGGAACTGGAAGCACCTTGGGAATCCGAGGAGGCACCCTTTTGAGAATTCGAGGATTGATCTGGCTTCGAGTTGGAGGATTGCTTATCCTGGGAATTGGAGGACCCTTGTTCGCCGGAGCTCGAGGAATTTTGATCCTGATTCTTTTCGCTGGAATTGTCCTTCTGGTTCTTGTCTTTTTGCTCCTTCATCGCATCTTCAATGCGCTTGAGGAGCATTTGCAATTTGGTATCGGAAGGGTACTTGGAAAGCCCTTCGCGGACTTCAATGGCCGCCGAAGGAAACTTGGCATCCGCGTATTGAAAGGCACCTTGACGAAAATACTCGGTGGCCGTTTTTGCACACAAAAGAACCGCACTTGCCAGCAACAACAAAATGAGTTTCTGGGATGTCTTCATTAGATGACCTCCAGGTCTTGATTGTTGTTGGATGTGTCGATGGGCTTGGTGGGTTCCCGACCTTCGCTGATGTCGATGAGGTCTTGCATGCGTTGCACGTAGGGGCTCAGGCTCGAGGCGGATTCATCGTTCTGAATGGTTTGTTCCAAAAGTCCCTTGGCCTCGGGGTATTGACCTTGACGACAAAGTTGCAAAGCGCGGGCCAGTGCCTGTTTGGCGACCTCGCTAAGAGGTTTCTGCTCTTGCTTTTTATCGTCCTTTTTGTCCTGATTCTTCTTTTGTTTGTCGAGTTCTTCTTTGAGTTTGCGCTGGATGAATTCGGCGTTGCGCTTGGCGTTATCGTATTTGGGATCAAGATCTACGGCCTTCTTCAAAAGGGCGATGCCTTCGCGCCAGGCAGCGATCTTTTCGGCAGGTTCCTTGGCCGCTGCCCCTAAGCGATACTGGACATTGGCAAGGTTGTAAGTCGCCTGTTTTGCGGTGTTGGTATCAGCGGCATGGATGGCCTGCCCGAGCTCGGTTTTGGCCTCATCGTAGCGACCGAGCTTATAGAGCGTGGAGCCAATGTTGAAATTCAAAAGGCGACTGTCGGGCGCATCGGTACGGGCCTTGTAGTACTGCTCGAGCGCCTTGGCATAATCTCCTTTGGCGAATGCCTTGTCCGCGCTGGACCAGGAGGAGGCGAAAGAGAGGGAGGAGAGAAGGAGGAAAGTGGAAAGTGCTAGAGTTCTAAAGTGGAAAGTTGGGGAACGGGGGGAAGGGGGACAAGTGGAGAGTGCAGAGTGAAAAGTGATAAGTGCGGGGGGACGGGGGGAACGGGCGTTCACAGCTTGCTCATCCTCGCGGAGGCGGGGAGCTGGGAGGTTTGCGGTGGGCAAATGTTTTCCGGTCATACGAATCTCCCGGCGGTTTTTTGTTTGCGGCGGGCGCGGTCGGCGAAGAGGGATTCCAAGGTCAGGAGCAGGACGGCGACGGCCAAGGGCCACTGGAAGCGGTCTTGGTATTGCTCCATCTGCTGGCCCTGCACAGCCTGTTTTTCGCGGGTGGCGATGTCTTCGAGGACTTTCTGCAATTGGAATTCACCGGGGCCTGCGTAGTAGTAACGGCCACCGGTATTGGCGGCGATCTGCTGCAGGGTCGCCTCTTCCAGGTGAGTCGTCACAATATTTCCGAACTTGTCTTTTTTGTATTGGGTGCCGCCGTTTTTATCGGGAACGGGAATGGGAACACCGTCCCGCGAGCCGATGCCAATGGTATAAATGGTGATGCCCCGTTCAGTGGCCTTTTGCGCTTCCACCAAGGCTTTGGGGTCATGTTCTTCGCCGTCGGTCAAGAGAATCATGACTTGGTATTGGGCTGCACTCTTCGCCCCTTGAAAAGCCTGCAGGCCTTTGGCGATGGCACCGGCGATGTCCGTTCCCGGCATCAAATAACCCGGCTCGAGCTCGTTGAGGAAGATGCGGGCCGCGCCATAATCCAGGGTGAGCGGACACAGGATGCGCGCCTCTCCGGAAAATGCCACCAGGCCCACACGGTCGCCTTTGAGGTTCTCCAAAAAGCCCGAGATCTCATGCTTGGAGCGCACCAGACGCGAGGGCTGAATATCTTGGGCGAGCATGGAGAGGGAGATGTCTTGCACGAGAAGAATGTCCAACCCTTTGCGCTCCACCCACTCGACTTTGCGCCCCCATTGCGGACGGGCTAAAGCCAAAAACAGAAACACGAGGGCGGAAAGGACGAAGGTCAGTTTGATGACGCGCAACCAAGGGTTCACAGTGGTGGCAATGCGGGCGAGCATGGCCATCGACGCAAAGCGTTGCGTCATCTGGGCGCGACGACGCCAGGCGGCCACGAACAGCATGGCCAAAAAAGGCACCGCCAAAATACCCCACAAAAATTCGGGATTCGCAAACTTCATGGCACCCTCACAAAGCGAGTGTTCATCAGGACAAGCTCGAGCAACAGGAAGAGCGCGCCGAGCAAGAGCAAGGGGTAGAATTCTTCCGTGTAGCGGGCGTAGCTCCAGGATTCGATCTCCGTCTTTTCCAGTTTGTCGATATTGTTGTAAATCTCTTCCAGTTCCTTGGGATTCTTGGCGGTGTAGAATTGGCCACCGGTCATTTTGGCGATGTTTTTGAGCAGAGGCTCATCAATTCCACCATCTGGGGGAATGGCCACTTCGCTCCAGCCCAGCTCGCCGGTAAAGGGATTCTGCTGGAACCACAGGAAGCTCCCGTTCTTTTTGCCCACGCCAATGGTATACACCTTGATGCCAAGCGCCTTGGCCACTTCGGCGGCCATCTGCGGTTGAATGCTTCCCGAATTATTGGCACCATCGGTCAATAATACCACAATTTTGGATTTGGCTTTGGTGTCGCGCAGGCGGATCAGCGCATCCATCAAGCCATCGCCAATGGCCGTGCCCCGGCCTTCACCCAAGGTGGAATCATTCACCCCGCGCAGCAGCTCCACCAAGACCCCATGGTCCGTGGTCAAGGGGCACTGGGTGAATGCTCCCGAAGCGAATACGGTGAGTCCCATGCGGTCATCGGCGCGCTTTTCAATAAAGGTCTCGATCACCTTCTTCGCGTATCCCAGGCGGGAGTATTGTTTGTATTCGCCGGAGCGGAACATTTTGTCGGCGCTCATTACGCCCAGCTTGGCTTGCTCCACGCCTCCCAGCATATCCAGAAAATCCATGGTTCCGGACACATCGAGGGCGAGCATAATGTCCACGCCTTCGGTGCTAGTCTGCTCCATTTTTTGCCGAGATTGGGGACGCGCTAGCGCCACAATGAAAAAGGCAAAAGCGATCCAACGCAGGGCGGGCAACCAACGGCGCAGGCGCAGCATCCAGGAAGACTGGGCTTTACGCGCCAAAGCCAACGCAGGGAACTTGATGGTCACCTTCTGGCGCTTGAGACTGCGCAGATGGTGGACCACAAAGAGCGGAATCAACAGCAGCAAAAAGAGTGCTTCGGGGTTGCGGAAATGCCAAGCGAGGAAAGCCATCAGGTCCCTTCCTTCTTTTTCAAGGGGTCTTCATAGGGACGGGTGCGGTACACCAGATCATCCACAAATTTCTCGAACTCATTGCAGAGCTCTGGAGGCAGAATATCTTTTGCAAACTTTACCAAGTCGGTCCGGCGACAGTACTCCACCCAGTCTTTACCGAGCTTGCCCTTGATTTCTGGAATGAGTTGCACACGCTCAGCCAGTTCGCTTGTCGTTGCATCCAACACATCGGCATGGAACCGCCGGTGCAAATAGCGACGCAAAATTTGCCCTTCTTCGAAATAAAATTCCGCCTGCAGGTTTTGCGCGAGCAAATGCCTCGCTCGCAACAAAGCCAAATTCTGCAAGGCCTCTTCGTAGGGTGGAAGTACCGGGACTGCACCAAAATGCTTAAACCGCTTCCACAAATAGCGCCCAAGGAAAAAGAGCACTACGGCCGACACCACACCGACAATCAGCCACACCCACCAAGGTGTGTTGGGATCTTGAATAGGTGCTTCGATGTCCAGAATGTCTTCGTCCGTATCTTTAATGCGGGCGAGCACTCGAACGGCCACAGGCTCGGTATTGGAGCGAAGGGTGTCTTGACCCTGGATGCCTTCCACGATTTGCGGAGGAAGCAGAAAGTCGCCCCCGATAAAGGTGGAGAGGGTGAGGTCCCAGCTACGCGTGGTGCGTCCCGAAGCGATTTTGGGTTCGGTCACCGTCATGTCCTTGACTTCAAAACTTCCCAAATTCCCCACCAGACCCGGCAGGTCGAGAGTCACTCCCGCAGGCGCAGACACTTCAATGTGGTACTGAAACCGGTCCCCGATCTGGATCTGGCTCGGATTCACCGAAGCCTTGATCTGCAAGTCTTGAGCGAAGAGGGAGGGAACTAGGAAGACAAGTGGAAAGAGAACAGTCAGCAACTTAGCACGGATGGTTAGTGGAAAGCGGAAAGTTGGAAGCCAGGGTCGCGGCATAGTTTGACTAGTGGAAAGTGGGAAGCTAGGGTCAGGGGCAAGGTAGGCTAATGGAAAACGGAAAGTTTCAACGTATCGTCCCACCAAGGAAGTACCGCCCGCAACTTTCCACTTTCGAACTTTCAAATTTTCCACTAAAGTCCCTTCCAAGTTCATTTCATTTTCCACTTGTATCTTACCCAGCACGGCGGACCTCCCGGGAACGGCGACGGAAGTATTCGACCAGTGGCGCCACGGTGTCTTTGGTATCTTGGGCGATGACAATGCGGACCAGGTCGATGGACATTTTCTGGAACATGGACTGGAGGCGCTTGCCTTCGATTTTGGCTTCGCGCTTGAAGGCATCGCGGAATTCAGGATCTCCGGTATCCACTAAAAGAGTGTCTCCGGTTTCTGGATCTTCAAGCTCCACAAATCCCACATCGGGGAGTTCGAGTTCCCGCGGATCCACCACGCTTACCGCAATCACTTCGTGGCGACGGCGTAGCATCTTGAAGGCCAATTCAAAGCCTTTGTCCTGGAAATCCGACAGGACCACCACGATGGCCTTGCGACGCAGAATGCCACCCAGATAATCCAAGGCACCTTGCATGTGAGTCTTTTTTCCCTTGGGCTCGAACACCAGCAGCTCGCGGATCACGCGCAGCACATGGCGCTTGCCCTTGGCGGGGGGAATGAACAGCTCCACCTCATCGGTAAAAATCAACAGGCCCACTTTATCGTTATTGCGAATGGCCGCAAAGGCAAGCAAGGCGCTGATGGTGGCCATGACCTGGCCCTTCATCTCCCGACCCGACCCAAATTCTGCGGAGGAGCTTGCGTCCACCACAAGCATCACGGTCAGCTCGCGCTCTTCCACGAATTTTTTGACATAGGGATGGCCCACGCGCGCGGTCACATTCCAGTCAATGGTGCGGACATCGTCGCCGGGCACATATTCCCGCACCTCGGAGAACTCCATACCATTGCCCTTGAAGGACGAGTGGTAAGCACCCGCCATCACGCTGTTGATGGTCGACCGAAGACTGATTTCGATGCGCCGAACGGTTTTAAGGACTTCTGGATCAAGCATAGTGAGAATACAAGTGGAAAGTGAAAGGCACGGGTCGCGGGATAGGCTTGCTAGTGGAAAGTTCTAAAGTGGAAAGTTGGGGACGGGGGGAGGGATACTAGTGGAAAGTGAAAGGCAGTGGGCGCGGGATAGCATGGTTAGTGGAGAGTGGAGAGTGGAAAGTGCTATAGTGGAAAATTGCGGGTGGTACTTCCTCTTGCAAAGTTTCGTCGAAACTTTCCGTTTTCCACTAGGGTGTTGCGCAGAGAATCTGGCTGTTCACTTTCCATTTTCCTCTCTTATGGTACCGCGATGGTGTCCAGGATCCTTTGGATGATGGTTTCGGAAGGAACTTCTTCGGCTTCGGCTTCGTAGCTGAGGATGATGCGGTGACGCAGGACTTCCATGGCCACAGATTTCACGTCTTCGGGGGTCACGTAGGCGCGGCCCTGGATGAAGGCGTGGGCCTTGGCGGCCTGGGCAAGTCCGATGGAGGCACGCGGGGAGGCGCCGACTTCGATCAGGGCCACCAGATCGGGACGCTTGAAGGCACCGGGGTCGCGGGTGGCGAGGACGATATTTACGATGTAGTCCTGGATGCGCTCATCGATGTAGACCGAGCGCACGGTTTCGCGGGCTTTGAGGATTTGCTCCTTGGAGGCTACGACGGCAGGCTTGCGCAGTGTGCCGGCAGAGACGGCGGAGAGGATTTTGATTTCCTCTTCCTTGGAGGGGTAACCCACTTTGACCTTGAGCAGAAAGCGGTCCACCTGGGCTTCGGGTAGCGGGTATGTGCCTTCTTGTTCAATGGGGTTCTGGGTGGCGAGCACCAGGAAGGGCTCGTCGAGGGCGAAGGTCTGGTCGCCCAAGGTGATCTGGCGTTCCTGCATGGCTTCGAGCAATGCGGATTGCACCTTGGAAGGCGCACGGTTGATTTCGTCCGCAAGAATCAGGTTAGAAAACAAGGGACCCTTGCGCGTCTCGAAACGGGCTTCGCGGGCATTGTAAATGGTGGTGCCGAGCAAATCCGCGGGCAATAAATCCGGGGTAAACTGGATGCGCTTGAATTGAAGACCCACGCAGTCCGCAAAGGTTTTCACAGCGAGAGTTTTGGCGAGGCCGGGCAGGCCTTCCAGCAGAATATGGCCATCGGCCAAGATGCCCACCAGGATGCTCTGCAGTACGGATTTCTGTCCGAGCACGGTGCCCGAAACTTCCTGCAGCAGGGTTTCGCAAAAAGCGGAATCGCGCTGGACGCGTTCTGTGATTTCACGGATATCAGCCATTATTGTCCTCGTTTTCTGTGTTCAGAGCAAATATAGTGCGGACCTGCCGCCACCATTCCTTGTTGGCCCAGGCATCCCGGGGGCCACCCCCGTAACGCGCCTGGGCAAAAGCCTCTTCGAGCTTCAGTAAAGATTCCTGTTGTTCTGCAGACATGGGCCCGGAAAGCTTGCGGGCGCGCAGGCAGAACTGTTCCAAATCCAGCATCCAGAGCCGGGTGTCGGCCGTATTTACGCGATTGCCCAGCAAAATAAAATCGTCTTGCAGAGCCTTAAGGACTGCTTGCTTTTCGCGGTTAATTTTTTGCTTGCCCAGTCGTTTTTTTCGGAAAAGAATAACCACGCAGGCTAAGCACATCAAGCCCGCAAGAATTCCGCCCACCAGGGCGTATGGCAAGGGAGCGACTACCTGAATTTGGGCAGGCTGGGTCGATAAAGTCATGGTTCCGCTTTCAACGGGGATCTGGAATTGCAAGGCGGGAATATGTGCAAGGCCCGTGTCTTTGGCGAGCATCTTGTACTGGACTAAAATTTCGGGCTTTTGGGTTCCGCCGGTAATGGTGTTGGATTGCTCCATACCCACGGTGATTTGGGAAAGCTGGGAACATTCCGGAGAAGACTGGGGGAGTAATAGCCAAGGATGAGGCGCCGAGGTCCAAGTGACATGAACAGTCAATGGAACCGTATCGCCCAGGTGGGCTTTTGCGGGCGCCTCGATGTGGGCAACTAAACCAAATTGACCGGGGTCTTCCAATGCACAATCTCCTTTGGGCCCTAATATACAAAGGGTTTGGGGGAAAAGTCAAGCGTTTGGGGAATCGGATTTTTTCCCTGAAAACTTTCGAAAATCCTGGATCCCATAATACATCAATCCAGGTAGCACAACAAACACAAAACCGTTGGCTTGGTAGGCTCCGGCAAAATTGAACTCCAGAATTCGCATAGTGGCAGTGGAAATTCCACAGCCGGGGCAAGTCCATCCAAACAAAGTTTTCCATAAACATGGAATGCAAATGTCAATACCCGTGCGGGAATAAAGGATAATGGAGAACAGGAAATAACAGCCAAGCGCAGTAACCAGGCGATTGAACCAAAGGTAGTGGATAAAATTTTTGGCCATAAAAAAAGGGGCTCGCGCCCCCGAGTCTTTGTTTGCAATGCTCCATTAGCTCTTTAGAGGACGACCATCGGCCATCTTCATGCTACCGGTCGCAATCATGATAAAATCAATGAGGGACCAAATTCCGCAACCACCCAGAGTAATCAGCTTGATCCACCAGTTGGAATAGCCCATTAGGAACCGGTCAATACCGAGGCCACCCAAGAAAAAACTGATGAGGATCATTGTGGTTTTGCTTTGCAATTCTTTCTGTTCGGCCATGGTATTTCTCCAGAGATGATTAAGTGTTGCAGACATAATGCCAAATAATGAAACATGATGCAAGGTAATTATTTGGGATTTACTCGTTTATGGAGGTGGGATCATGGCCCCATTATGCTCACCGCAACCACTCCTGCGACCCAATTCACTCCGTCAGAGACCTCAAAGGCAAAGGAATCGCTGCGCACCGTTCCATTGGTATGGGAGTAGGAAATTCGCAAGCGCTCCAAATCCAGCAGGCTAAAGGTATCGCCGATATGCATCGGCCTGCCCTCCTGATTCAGCACGCCACCTGCGGGAAGGGATTTGAGCGTGAAAATCAGCTGATCCAAAGGAGAATCTGGATCTTGAATTTGAACTTGGACCAGGCTAAGGCTCGCCTCCCAACCATAGGCCACCACCAAAGGCTTGAGAATGAGGACCGGGGGTAAGTTTTGCCGCACAATGGGCTGGGACCACTGAATGCTGACATCGGGATCGGTGAAGATATTTTTGGCCACCACTCCGCCCGTGACCTTGGCGCGACTCAGGATGCGAACATCGGCCAGCGGCGCATGAAACGACCCCATGATTTTGGCATCGTTGCTAATCTTCGAAGTCGCACTGGAGATGGATAACAGCTGAACCCGCCGGGGGAGCACCGTGCCTGCAAATAGCACTTGGCTACGGTCGCCAAATTCAAAAGCACCTGTCAGACTGATTCGCACAGGATCACTTCCCGATGCAATCTTCATCTTGGCGTCTGGACGCAAAATCAGATTGCTGAAATAGTATTCACCGCCTGTAAGTTGCAAGGTAGCACCCCAGCTTACATCTAAATTCCGGTAACGCCCTGGAGCCAGGATGCGAGTTTGATTTTGCCCCACCGCCACATCCTCTGTGCCTGCGGAAAATGACTCCAATGCCTCCACAGGGCAACTGGGAACAGGGCTCCACCAGGATTGTGCAACGCCCTGGACCACGGTATTGTAGCCACGAGTGAGCAGGGTACCCGCGAGAACATCACCTTCTACCTTGGTCCGGTCATTCATCCAAATATTTCCACCGGAATAGAGCGAACCATCGTCAAGCCAGGAGTCAAAACCCATGGTCGCCGAACCTTTTGCCAAAACACTTGCCCCTTGAATATGGGTGCGGTCACCGGCCTGGATCTGGTTGCCCGCCAACAGCGCGTAAGTTCCCCAGCAATCCGGCGCCAATGTGCCTACGGTCATTCCATCGGTTCCTTGTTGGATCTCACCTAAACCATTGGTCAAAACGATGCGGGAATTGTCCACCACATTGCCTTGCACCGCGACAGCGCTAAAGTCATCCGTCTTCGTCCAATCGGACCAATCCTGGTTGTGCAAGCCAATCAGAACGCCGTTTCCCCAGCGCAGGGATTCGCCCGGAGCAAGCGTCGTATAGCCCAAATCCATTTCGGCAAAGGCTCGGCCATCTGGTTCGAGCGTGATGCTTCCTGGGGTGCCAATCGGGTCCCATACCGCAAGCTCCGGTGTTTTACCTGGATCCACGCGGAAGAAATAGCGAATGCGCGAAAAAGATTCGGGCGCAGTTCCCGTATTGCGAACATAAATGCGTGGCTTTGTCCACTTGGAATCCGCCAAACCTTCGTCCTTGGTTTGAACCAACAAAGCCGCCTGACCCACACAAGCCAGAACCAGCAATGTAAAAAGCACAACAACGCGTCTTACCACAAAAACCCCCAAATCGTGGACACCCAAACCCACCCGCGCAATATATTCACTGGCACGAACCCCTCACAGGGGGAATTTCCCTTCTGGACACCAAATCGTGGACAAGTCGTGACCCGTTTATAGTGCCAGAACATTTTTCGGCATCTGGTCTTGTGGAAATTGAGGCTAACATGCCAGCGGAAGGCTATATTTTTTCTATGAAATTTGGATTCCTCCTCCTTCTCTTGGCCACTTTTCTCCTTGCCTCCTGTTGGGGGCAATTTTGTGACTGTGACCCACCGGGTACGACTTTTCTAGGATATGTGCAGGCTGCGGACCTGGATACCACGCAAGATTCCCTGCGCATGGCCGATCTGCATATTGTTGGGTGGAGGCAAGGAGACTCTGCAACAATCTTCTATTCCTTTTGGAGACAACCCGACTTGGACTCCACCCGCATCCGCTTTGAATTTCACAATTCCCAACAAGACAGCGTGCAGGTGTTCTATAAGGACAGACTGGCATACCAAATGGAGTTTTCTTATCAGGAAGACCAAGGTACAGGTTGTTGCGATGGACCCCGCATGCAATCCCAATTATTTACCGTAGGCTCCCCCAATCCGGATGGCCAATTGATTCTGGAATAGGAGGATTATTGCTCCGGCAACTATAAGTGTAAAACGACTTAATTGGTCCCCGGCACGGGGATCACCGCACCATTCCGGAAGAAACACAGCAACCAACACCGGTGATTCTCCACACAGTGGATAGGGCTCCACTTGATTGGCGAAGCCAAAAGTGGCCCCTCGGCCCTTCGGGGGATGAATTATTTCCCAGGAATCGCTCGATTTTCCCACCTCCCAACCTCGCCTGTCCGCCGAACGTAGAGTTTATAAACTGCCCTACAAGCCTGTTGGTCCATTCTGGCGAAAATGAAAATATTTCGCTAGAAAGCGAAC
>CAIRAY010000088.1 GCA_903876665.1 uncultured Fibrobacterota bacterium
GAACCATTGTGGAATGGAAGACTGGTCCATACAGGACTGAGTGGGCTGCATTTGGCCAATCAGCGCTGGGTTCTGGAACTGACCATTTTCCACATCGGATTTCATGATGGAGCAGAAAACACGCCAATAATCCAGAGGGTCGGCACCGGTTACGTGCCGGATACCGGACGTGGCATTGTACTTGGCATGGCTAGCATCAATGGCAAAAATGGCTTTTGCTGTAGTCAAAGCCGAACCTGGGATTTCCCAGTTTATACCGGCCTCGGTTTTGTTGAAAGCACAATCTTTGCGGACCGCTAGGTCCCCCGCACATTTCATGTCTAAAGCACTCACGGTAGGAACGAAGGTACTGTTTTTATTGTTCAGACTTTGCGCCCCCCAATGCCCTTCCATGTCCGGGTCTGGCGCCAAGGGTCCACCCCCAATATCTTCTTCCCACGAATTCTGCATTTTATTATAAAAGGCAGAATGGTACATATTGTATATAAGCTCATTGAAGGGTCCAACGCTTCCTTGCACCAGATCCCAGGAAGTGTTGCCCTTCCTTGTCCAGCCAGGCGGACTGTTGGTATTCCACTTGTAAGTCTTGTTGAATGCATATTCATCGCTTTCCGAGGTCGAATAGGAAGCATTGCTCGTTGCACTCCCATAGGCATCCTTCTCGCCGTCATCCCCAGCCCAATTCGCATAACGCTTCAAGTTATAAAAGGACACGGTCTCGGGATAATTCCTGTGCCCGGCCAAAAGACCATTGCTGACCATAACCACCGGAAAGCCCTTATATTCCGCCGCATTACGATATTCCTTCAATAGCCACCGGGTAGTCCCAACATCGGGTGCAAATTCGCTTGGAGTTGATTCTTTTGAACTCATTTCTGTGTTATAGATCAACAGGTCTTTTGCTCCGGGTGCCTGTAACAAATCCAGGTAGCTTTTGCCTTCATCGCCACCCTCGCCTCTGAAGCGCACCCAAAAATCAACGCTCGCCAAGAGGGAGCGGGGGAGAACCGCACCTTGGTGAGGCGAATCCATGGTGAGCAATTGGCGAATCGCTGGTTTTGTTCCCCTGCTCAGATCGTAGAGGTAGGCCCCGTAGCGGCCAATCACCCCACCCTGGCTAAAGCCAATGATCTGGAACTTTTCCGTTGCGGAGTTTTGCCAGCCCAAAAAGGCGTTGTCCGTCAAAAAGGTCAGGAGTTTGGCAAAGGTTTGTGCGTTGGATTCGAGGGAGCGAATCGTGGTCGCACCAAACTGCACAAGGATGGGAGAATACCCGAGAGCCTCGAGAGTGGACACAACATTTCGTTTGTCGCCAACAAGTCCTTCAAGCTCATCATAAAACATGGTTAATGTTTTCGGATCTGCCTTTAGGTTAATTCCATCAACCAACAGGATCGGCCGCACCACCATTTTTCCACTGATCTTTGACACATGTGGCTGAGTATTGAAAATTTGAATGCGAACCGCATCTTCTTCTCGTATGAGTGCCGTTTTTTCATTGACCGTCATGGATTTGATGCTACCATTTGCATC
>CAIRAY010000089.1 GCA_903876665.1 uncultured Fibrobacterota bacterium
CAGAACTGGACCGGCGGGCAGCCTGGCGTCAGGCTGTAACACGATGGCTGACCAGGAATGGTCTTCTCATCATCAAGGAAGCCCGGTGAGTGTCAACCAGTTCTCTGGCGAATATGGGTGCATTATTTCAAGTCGCTACAGGCAACCGGAGCGAATTCCGCCACGATTACAGTGGCACAAAAAACACCTATGCACCCCAAAGCAATATGCTTTTGAGCACCGATCCATTCAGCGATTGGAAGGATTCCTGGGGCTCCACGGATTACAGTTGGGATCACCGTGGCAATATGACCGGCATGCGTCACTTTGCCTCGAAGGAGCGCACTCAATTGGAATCCCGTGATACCCTGGTCTTCAATAGCCTGGGTCAAATGGTCGCGTATGCCAAAGTGCCGACTCAGGGCGCAGGTTATGGCATGCGCTTTGGTTACGATGAAAATGGTTGGAAGGTTCAGGAACAGCAGCATCAAGGCGACTTGAACGGAGCAGTCACCGACGCACGGGAATACTTTGTGCAAGGCGTACATGTGCTAGCGGAACGGACCGTGGGTGATTCCCTTTGGAGCCATCCGATCCCCCTAGGCAACGCCAAGGTGGCCATTGTGGATGAGAAACCCGGCGACAAGGTCGAGGTACACTGGCTTCACAACGACCATCTGGGAAGTGCTGCAATGGCAACAGACAGCAACGGTCGTGTGGTGATGCGTGCAGCACTAGACCCCTATGGCAATGTGGAAGACATCTCTGGAACCTGGAAAACCAAGTACCTCTTCACCGGCAAGGAATACGTAGCCACCACCGGGATGTACTACTTCGGCGCAAGATGGTACAGCCCCGACCTGGGAATGTGGATAAGCCGGGATGCCGTAAAAACGGAATTCTCGTCCTATTTATTTAGCGGCTCAAATCCATTATTCTATTTCGATCCCAATGGACTGGAAAAGTACCAAATTGTCATCTTTATTTCAGGATCTGAAATCACAGGCGCAAGTGCCGCAGGAAAAAATGGTGAATATTTGGGAACACCTAATGCTGTTGTGGTCCAAAAAGTAGTTGCCGCATTTGAAAACTCTGGTCTTTCAAAAGACTTTGCTTTCAAAATCACTTCCGATAAGAAAGAACTATTAGCTTTTGTGAATCAAGGGGATTACACCGCAATTGTTTCACATGGAGCAGATAATGAAGGCCCATTTGGTGATGCCATTTCCCCGAAACCCCATGTGCCGGTGGGTGAGACCGTTACTTGGGTTGATTATTCAACGCTTGAAGGAACAAAGGCCAAGGCAATTCACATAGAAGCATGTAACAGCGGTGGCCGTGATGTAAGGTATTCAAAAATCACTACGAATCCAAAATTAAAATTGAACAAACAAAAAGGTCAAACGGGTAAAACGGATATTCCTAACGCCATGGCTGCCGCTGGTGAATTTATTATGAAAATGTTCAATTTGGAACAAAGTGGAGTAAAGAATGAACCAGGTAAATAGAATCATTTTGGCTTTTTCCATTATGTTTTGGACGATCGGTGCATCAACCATATGTGTTCCGGTAGGAATGCCCATATCAAAAGGATGGTCAGGAAATCCCGCAATTTTTTGGGATGGCATAGATATGTTTCAAGGAAAGAGCTCTTGCGAAGTAAATAGACTGTCATTCAAATTTGGGCCGACCTATTTTAATTCTCAATCTCAACTATTTGGTGGTCAAAAAAGTAAAAAACGCTACCTTGCAAAGGCAAACGGTGATATTGTTTCCGAATGTTCACTTACCGGAACAATGGATTTCATTGAGGATAGCATTCTTGTTGGGCATTGGGATGGAAAAATCTTCATTTCTCAATTTCCAAGTTGTGTACCCCAATCCTTAAAAGGTGTTTCTAATGAATTGGGTCTGATTCTTGGAATGGCAGCAACCCCAAATCGATTATTAACGATGGCGTTGGAAAACCAAGGAGTCCTTTACCTGCTTTCAATTGATTTACAATCAAGGAAATTACTTCAAAAAAGTCGAATACCAGTTAGCGATTCTATAAACTTGCACTCGGGGGGTGGGTGGTATTTCACTATTCGGGACGAATTTATTATCGGAAGACCTGAGAACAAGGCCAACGGGAAAACTGTATTATCGGAATATTTCTTTGAGGGCGGTCAGATCAAACTTCGAGAATCAATCATTCCAAATGCTGAATATTTTCTTTTTGATGGCACTCTCTCAGAAATGGACCAGAGGGGGCATATTATTAAACGCGCGAATTTGTTGCGACGCGAGAACCAATGAAGATTCTTTCTTGTTGTTTAATTTCTTTTTTTTCCTTGTTACTATTAATTAGTGTTTTTGAGGGTTGTAAACAGAGGCAAGAAAATTTCCAATTCTTTACCGATTTGTTCAGCCAACAAAAGTCGTGTATCTCCGATCCAGCCCCATATATTTATGCAGATACGCCATGCCATTTATTGGCCTGGACCTCTTCTCTTTCTACCCAAGGAGTGACCTTGGACTCTGGGGTGAATCTGACTTTGGATTGTAGCCTTCGACTGACGATTCATGATCCAGAGCGGGTGCGAGTCCAAGTATTTCAATTGAATCCAGATCAAGCGAAATCCATAATATTGGCAACCGACTCTGCTGTTTCTTTTATTGGCGCCAAAGATTCATCCCTGCGGGAAATTGCATCGAATTGGATTTCCGTTATTGCCAGGGGAAATAATCGAACTATCCGTTTCCCCAATAAATGGGAGCCAAAGTTAAAAGCGGAATTAACCATGATGATGGGCTCTATTTCCGCCATCGCAAGTCAAGTGGCATGCAAGGAATACCCAGATCCTTACCGTTCGCAATTTTGGAAAATGAAGCCAAACAACTCTAGTCCAACCATTTCTCCATGAACCATCTAATTAGGCAACATGATGTTGAATATATCATTGAGTAGAATTGCATTATCTATTGTCGCTATCCTCTCTTTTTCACATGCACTTACCCTGCATCCCATACAGCTGTCGGGTACCACCGTAGCAGTGAGTGGGGCGAGTGAGACTCGCTGGTATTTGTCTTGGGAGGCCGATAGTCTTGTCTCCGAATGGCAAGGCACCGGAGGCCAAAGCTTTCAGGTGGCGGTTCCTGGTCGGGCGAGTGGTCGTACCACCATTCTTGGTCGGGCGGGATGGCGCGAACATTCCAATACCGCGGGTACCGTGGAGCGGCATGGCTTTGTGCCGAAATCCCATATCCTCAGTGCGGGTGGAAGTGTTGTGGATCAATCGGGTCCAACGCTTGACGAGTATCCGTCCGACGAACGCATCTTTACAAAAGCATTCTGACGATGCATAAGGGTTCGGGGATTTCGGTTTACGGCAATTTGTCGATTTCGTCGAGCGCATCGGCGAGCGCGTTGGGCAGCAGGTCCGCATAATCCTTGCC
>CAIRAY010000090.1 GCA_903876665.1 uncultured Fibrobacterota bacterium
GGTTCATGCCCAGGAGCATCAAAATCTCTTCACGGCCTGCGACCACGTTGGTGGCGTTGGCATAGACGCTCTTCATTTGAGAGTCGTTCCAGACGACTGTGGGCTGTGCTGGGGCCGGTGTGGCGGTGGCGGTGGGCGTAGATTTCTTTTCCATGGTAAATTCCTCTAGGTAATTTTGGGTAGAATGACCATCTTGACGCACTTGTGAACTTAGTGTGTCCTGTGCAAACCACTCCCAGAGCAAATGTAAAACATTTGACTAAATCATCGGCAAAGAGTGTAATGGGGGTCACATGAAAACTTGTATCGTTAGGGATACAAGAGGGTCATTGCAAATATTATGGATTTACCGGTTATCTACGCGGTGAAAGACTAGCGCAAGCTAATCCGAACCCGCAGATGGGTTCTGATGCGCCATCGTAGCCGGAAATTTCGAATGCTTGACTAAGAGGGTGGCATATCCTTCTCGATCAATATGCGTTATTTCCTGAATTTCCGCCCAATCATATTTTTTCCCAAGCATACCTTGCACGATTTCAATATCATGAAGCTCTTTAAGCACGATACCCCGTTCGATACCAGTTTCAATACCTTTAGCATGCTCCTCACGGAGTTTACGAGCAAATTCAGATTGTGGGTGGATAGGATGAGCAAGAGCCATGTCAGACCTCAATTGTTCAGCGATATTAGCGTCTTCAGGGTACTTATAGGAAATATAAGTTATTGCAGCCCCCATATACTCACGTTGAATAGCAGTAGGCTCACCGGGGAAGTGCTTACGAATCACTTCTCGAACACTCCCAATATCTAGGGATTTTTGCTGTACAAGCTTCATAATACTCAAAATGACTTTTGCGACCGCATCGAGCTCTAAGCTATTTTCAAGACGTTCCATGGCAGTACTTGCAAGGTCAATTGCAAATATGGGAAGCGATGGCAAAGCATCACGAAGGGGTTTTGTAGCACCCAATCGATGCGGTCTTGTGGAATCGCAAACCGAAACGGCTCAGACCCTGTATGCAACACAATCGGAATCACTGGACAAAAACCTGTTTTCATCCAAGTCACAACAATGCTACGCAACAACTGAAACCATAAATTGGGGTCATGAATGGATTTGTGCTCCACAAGAATACGAATGAACACTTTGCCATTCGGAATCGCAGGACATTCCATATTCAAATCATCACGATGCTCGCGCAAGTGCTTATCAATATGTTGATCCGGCAAAAGTTTCAATTTTGACAAATCAAGGCTTGCAACTAAATCGCGAGGCAAAAATTCACGAATGAGCCCCGCCGCTCTTGTCGTATCTGAAAAAGTAAACCGAGCAATGCGGTCATCCGCAGGAATTCGAAGCGTCATTTTTGTTTTCATGGTGTCCTTTAATGCCGGAAATCCAGCATATTACACCATTAGACGTTTCAAACCCAAATCCAGTACGAGATTCTGATAAATATTTTTTAATTGACTCGGCAACTATTATTGTCAAACGACTTGATTCATCCCCGGCACTCCTGCACAGTGGATATGTGCCTGTAACCGCTGAAGCGGAACAGGCATATCAAGTGGAGCCCCTATCCTCTATTGAGGCTTCACGGATCATCGCAACAATTTTTCATCTTATTGTATGCATATCTTTATATATTTATGCATATGAGAACTACACTAGACATTGATGAAAGACTAATAACTAAAGCCATGAAAATTACCGGCGAACATACAAAGACCGCTATGATTCATTTTGCATTGGAACAGATTATCCGTAAATCAAACCTTAAGTCACTTCTTGAATACGGTGGCAAAGTTCATATAGATTATGACGTAAATACTTCCCGGGGTCGTGCTTGATTAAGAAGGTACTTGTCGATAGTTGTATTTGGATAGATTTTTTAGGTCGCAACCTTAGAAAGGACCTGATTGAACGAATTTCCGAAGACTATATACTTTCTATTAACGATGCGATCTTGTCTGAGGTTTTACCTCATCTTATCCATCAAAAGGAAAATAGGGCCGCAGACCTTCTCGCAAGTCAATTTATAATTCCCTTGACTATTTCTTGGCCAGATATTATTTCTCTTCAGGTTCGTATGATTAAAGCAGGAATCAATAAAGTTGGTATTCTTGATTTAATAATTCTTCAAAATGCAATGCAAAACCGTTGCGCTATTGCGTCTGTGGACAAACACTTTAGACTGATTTGCTCTGAAGTAGGGATCGAACTTATTAATTAATTTGTTTTGTTCGCTTTTGGTTTTATGTATTTGCCACCCATGGACGGTTGGCATTTTTTATTGGTTCGTATAGCGAAAGCGTTAGGCGGCTAGGGTTAGCGATATCGGTTTTTGCACTGAGTGCCCGGCAATGCCATAGTTTTTATTCGTAATGAGTCCACATTCTGATAATTTTTACGATTCTCTCATGCTCATAAACTTGATACACAATTCTGTGTTGAATATTAATTCTTCTTGAATATGCCCCTGTCAAATCACCTATTAACTTTTCGTAAGGAGGCGGATTCTGAAAAGGGTTTACTTTTAATATTTCAAGTATCTTCATCGCTTTATCTTTCAATCCAGATGAAGCTAATGTTTTTGCATCTTTTTGCGCCTGCTTATAAAATACAAGCGACCACTCTTTTACCATTTTAAGCTCGTGGAACAGTCTTGTATTTTAGCTTTCATTCCACTCTTTATAGATTGTCTCATTCCAGGAATACCAACAAGAAACAGAGTTTCCTGTATAGAATTCCAATCATCTTCTGAAATCAGAACCGCACTATTATTCTTTCCTGAAATCTGAATTGGAATGTGGCTTATTGATACGCTATCAACAAGTTTGTAAAGATTCTTTCTAGCCTCTGTAGCCGTCATAGTCGTCATAATCACCTCGTACGCATTAACGTACGCACATTCAATGCTTTTGTCAATACGTATCCATAAATTTTTAGCATTTCCGCCTTTTCCTTACCAATATGATTGCCTTCAATCCTATTACCCCTAAAAATCACCATTAGAATTTTGAGAAGTTTTAAAGCAGAGACTCTTGAGCCAGTATTTTATTGATTCGGCAACTATTATTGTCAAACGACTTGATTGGTCCCCGGCACTGTGTGGAAAGGGGAAAGCCGCAAGTGGCCGAGCTTTGCATAGCTGCCAGTAACCGTAACTGGCAGCACATCGGCCGTTCCGCGCATGACTCCGATTTGTTGATATCTATAATTGCCGGAGCAATAATCACATCAACGATTCTTGAGCAACCGCCCCGTTACCCCGGGTTCGATAGAGCCGTTGGTATTGTCGAAAACGACCTTCACCGTGCGTAACATGCTTGAGCGGTCCACCACCGGAGACACAAAATCCACTTTACCCTTGCGAGTACGGCTCGTGCGACTGCCATCCAGCTCCAGAGTAAGCTCCATGCCCCTACGCAGGCCCTGGGCCTCGGGCGCGACCACATAAACGACCATCCGGCACTGTCGCACATCGACGATCTCAAAGAGGGGTTCCAGGGCCTGTACGCTCTCCGAGGGGTTCTTGTTGATCTTTACGATCACCCCGTCAAAGGGAGCCCTAATCACGCGCTTGGCTAGCTGCACCGAAGCCATGCGGGATTCAAGAACCTCGCGCTCCTCCACCATGTTCTGTTTTTGAAATTCGGCTTCGGCAAGTTTGAAGTTCAGCTCCTTTTCCCAAACCTGATCTTCGCTGACCGAATTGGAAGTCTCAAACAGCTTTTTTACTGCACGGTAATCCTTTTCAAAAGTCTCGGCCTTTTTTTGGGTTGAAACCAGATCGGACTTACTTGCAGCAAGCAACTTGGCAATGGCCTCATTGATGGCTTCTTCTTCTTTTTCTAGCGTGATCACCACTTGGCCCTTGGCCACAAAGGCACCTTCCGCAACCAAAATGGAATCGATGCGGCCAGGCACAGTGGCACTAACCACGGCACGAGCTATGGGCTCGGTCACCCCTTCGTAGGCATAGCGACCTTCGGCAAAAACCATGGAGGCAAGGAGAAAAACAATAATGACAAATAGGCGCATCATGGTGTAGAGAACCCGGTAATCAGCAGGTAACTACTGGTAGTGGAGGTGCCCGAATAGGTGCCACTATGGACCCCAATCCCAGCGGCATCACGCAATCCCAAAGCAGGCACACGGGCGAGCTTAATCCAGTATTCGCTTGCCCCAGGCAAATTCGCACTGGGCTTAATCACCATGGTTTTGCCTCCATCCTCAAAGGAAATTGTGGCCGCAATGTTCACTCCCAATCCGGATTGAATGGCTCCAAAACTGGATGATGTTCCTAATTGGATGTAGGCTGTATCCAAAATGCGATTGAAAGTGATGCGGACTGCCGAATCAAGGGGAAAGTCTTCCCGGGGCGTTTCAGAGCTGTTGACTTCGTACAAACTCACATGGTTTTTGACGACATTCGTATTGACCACGCACAAGCCCTCTTCGGTGTAGATTTTGATGGGTTCCGCCTCTGGCTTAAGCCCAAAAACCACCTCGCCATCTGCGGTCGCAAAATCAAAGGTTACCGACGCCACCGCCTTGGCCTTGTCTCCAGCGGTTGTTGTGGTATTGGTGACACCATAATCAGCCAATGGAAAAGGCGTCACATTCAGAATGGTTGCAATCGTGCGAGCAGAATTCCAATGTACATGAGTCTGCACCAAAGATCCCTTGACATCGGTCATATGCACAGCGAAGGGATTGGTTGCTGAAGCACTGGTATCAATGGCTTTGGAGAATTGCACCACCAGACTATCGCCCAGTGCCTTAAAGCGACGATACCCCAAATTTTCGCGATTATTGACCGCAACGATTTTCACCTGATAGGCTGTCTTCCATTTGACTGCCATGGTGTTTGCATAGGCCTTGCCATCGGGGGTGGTCACATCAAAATCCATTCCATACAACGTTCCAGGAGCCATAGCCACTTGGGGCTTATACACCAAGGTGTCTCCACCCCGAATCGAAACGTCGGACAGCGTAAATCCAGGTGGCAGGCTCGCGGAGTCCGCCACCGAAACCCCGGTCACCGAAGCAATGGGACGGTTCGCAACCACGATAATCGAATCCAACACCCCCATATCGGTGCGCGTGTTTCCCAATAAGTCTTTGGCATTGGTCCACTGGGTAGAATACACCGTTGTAGCAAAAACCGAGGTGATTTCCGTTGGGGTAGATAATTGACCTGCGACATTTGCCACAGTAACATTAAATCCGAACGGGTCACCGCCCGTGGCCTGAAATCTTTGGTCGGGTATTACAAACAAAGTATCTCCACTCACCCAGGCCTGGGAATTGGCTACGGATCCAAATCCGTACAAGGTTTTTCCGGTGGTAACCTTACTCCATTGCAGTTGGGAAACCGAACCCAGAGCTTCGGAATACACGACCCAGAGGGTATCAAACAAAGCAAATTCGGAGCGGAAATTGCCTCCACCTCTCCAGGTATTGGAGGCTACGGCATGCAGGGGGCGCCCTGTTTTAAAGCAACGAACACCGCCTAAATCAAGGAACACACGGGCTCCGCTCATGCTCACTCCGGTAACCTCCACCTGAATAAATGAGTTGGTGGGAAACGGAGCCGTATGACGCAGAAACAAGGTATCACCCCGGAACTCAGGCACGGCATCCAGGGTGGAATCATTTGCGGAAACCTGCACATCCAGACGGGCCGGATCGAGCTCAACCGATAACAAATAATAGGGATCAAGATCAGCAGAAATCCCAACCAATCCGACGCCGTCACCGTCCAAGACGTTCGATGAAAGCACGGGATCTTCACTCCCTGATGCCGTGTCTGCATCTAGGACAAACCGCCCCACATCAAGGTCCTGTGAAGCTTGCAACCTTGGCAAAAATTGAGGTGAAGCGACATATCTTGTTCCGTTGTAATCATAGGCATTTACAGTCAGGGTCATGTTGGTGTCGGCCGGAAGACGCACAAACTGGAAGCGGCCCAGGGAATCGGCAACAACATTAAAATCATCGGGAGTTGCGTTGACAAAAGTGGAATCGCGATATTGGAGGTGCAAAGTCACTCCCTGGGCTGGCAAAAGCTTTCCGCTGCCCTTCGCCTTAATCATGACTTCGCCATGAAATGAACCCGTCAGTGGATAAAGTTTGAGCAAACGCGATCCGTTGGCAAGCACCCCCTCCATCAAAGAGGATTCGGTCATGGAGCTCGCTTGGATGAGTCTTTCGGCATACTGGACCGTATCGCCCCCCCTGACCCCGAGGCAGGAAATGCGAAAAACCTTCTGACCGTAGGCCAGGCCGCTCACAAAAAACGCTCCGGATGGGTCGGAAACCACCTCGGCTTGAACTCCATCGGCATCCAGGTACTCGATTTTTGCACCAGAAAGCCGGACATTGGTGGCCCCGTCAACCACATAGCCAGAAAAATCCCATTTGGCGTACTCAACGCTAGAGCTGCCACCACCACCGCAACCGCAAATAATGGATAAAACCGCCAAAATGGCTATTGTCTTGAAATAATGCATTCGGTTCATCAAGAACTCCGTAGGGGAACAAAGGATCGCCGCAAATATACCAAAGAACTCACAACAACATTTTACATTTAAACTTTTTTTACATTTGGGGCATGGAATCACACACTCCCAAACAGCGCTCGGCTCCTAGCTCCTCCATGCTTGATTCTTTGCGAAAATTCCAACTTTTGCGCAATTTTAACGGAGAAGCATCCAAATTCTGGCCACTCTACCTCGATGCGCTTATGGACCCGATCCATGCCACGGCAGGCGTCATCTGCCTCCTCGACGAAAAAAAAGAATGGCGCACTCTTGCTTTTTCGCCCCAGACTGCTGGCTTTGAGACCTACATCCGCCTTTTTCTCGCCAATATCCAAACCGTCGCCGAGCGGTGCCAAGGCAGTGGCCATGCCATCATCAATACTCCAGACGCGGTGATTGTCGCTTGTCCACTCGTGGTCGACTCCAAGGGAGTTTGTCTATTCATGGGGTATTTACCTCATTCCGCCGAACCTGTCGGCACCCACGCCGTCGAACTGCTCAAGGCGTCGAGCGACCTTTACGCTCAATTCCGCATCCGCAAAACCGTTGCGGACTCCGTGAACATCCGCAAGCACTTGGCCAACGTTTTAGAGGTTAGTGCCCAGCTTAACACACAAACTCGCTTCATGCCTGCCGCCATGACCTTGCTCAATGAGCTTTCTGCGCGACAAGGGTGCGACCGGGTTAGTCTCGGCTGGATCAAAGGTGGCTATGTGCGCATTCAGGCCATCAGCCATTCGGACGGGTTCGAAAAAAAGATGGAGGTTGTACGCAGTCTTGAGGACGCCATGGAAGAGGCGGTCGACCAAGACGCCGATTTGGTGTTTCCGCTGGAAGAAAATTCCCGCCTGGTTGCCCGGGCCCATGAGACCTATGCACGCGCAACCGACGCACCGTTCCTGCTCTCCGCCGTATTGCGCGTCGCAGGCGAGCCCGTGGCCATCTGCACTTTTGAACGGAGCAAAACCCCCTTTATTGAGGACGATGTCAAAATGGTGCGCATCGCCCTGGACCAATCTGCACGGCGCCTCGCGGATTTGCACGCACTGGACCGCTGGTTTGGCGCACGCTGGGCCAAGTCATGGAGACGTGGGCTTTCCAAGCTGTTTGGCATCGAGCATACTTGGGCAAAAATACTCTCGGTCCTTGGAATCCTTCTGGCCCTTTTCGCCACCTTGGTTCCGGTGTCCTATCGGGTCGACGCCCCCATGATCCTACGAACCGACCAGGTTCTTTACCTGACCGCTCCCTTCTCGGGCTACATCGACAGCGTCAGCGTCCGCCCAGGCGATGTGCTTGTGAAAGGCCAAGAACTGATGCGCCTGGATCGCAACCAACTTTTGTTGCAAGAGGCAGACTTGCAGGCCGAATCACGCAACTACGAACGCGAGATCCAGAAGGCCCAAGCCAACGAGGAGCTGGCTCAAATTCGCATCAACACCGCAAAACTGGACCAAACCATTGCCAAGCTTAATACGGTAAGGTTCCAGCTGGAGCAATCCATCATCCGTTCTCCTTTTGACCAGGCTGTGGTCATCGAAGGAGACCTTGCAAAAAAGACGGGAGCACCCGTGCAACAGGGTGGAGAACTCTTCCGCATCGCCATGATCCAGAATACTTATGCTGAAATCAATGTGGATGAAGAAGAAATTAAAAACGTGCTCTTAGGCAAAACGGGACAAATCGCGCTCAAGACCAAACCAGAATCAGGCTACTCCATTCATGTGACCCGCATCAACCCTGCAGCACTGATCAAGGAGCAAGCCAACGTATTCCAGGTTCGTGCAGAGTTTGTACGTGGCGTACCCCCTTGGTTCAGGCCGGGCATGACGGGTGTAGCAAAAATTGATGCGGGCGACCGCACCCTCTGGTGGATCATCAGCCACCGCACCATCGACTTTCTCCAGCTGAAGCTCTGGTGGTAGACAACAGCACCAAAATCTTCCACGAGTCGTGGTACCGCATTGCAAGCCAGCGCGTAAGCCTGCGCGCAAGTGTCTGCATCCATCGGCAGTTTTTCCGTGGCACCAAATGGTACGTGCTTCACGATCCATTTTCCAACCAGTATTACCGCCTGCAACAAGCGGCCTACGAATTCGTCTCCCGCCTCAGCCACAAAAAGACCATCGAGCAGGTGTGGCAACAATTGTTGCAAGCCAACCCAGAAACAGCTCCCGGCCAGGGAGAAGTAATTGAGTTGCTGGCCCAGTTATACCAGGCAAACATGCTGCACTACGATCAGGCGCAGGATAGCTTGCAGCTGTTCGAGCGCAAGCAAAAGCGCACCAAGCAGCTGATCAAGTCTACCTTGTTCAATATCCTCTACCTCAAACTTCCCCTCTTCGACCCCAATGCGATTCTCCGGGCCCTGACCCCACTGATCCGCCTCATCTTCAGCAAAGTCTCCCTTGCCATCTGGCTTATCCTTATCATTTATGCGGGCAAACTGGCTCTGGATCATTTTGACGCAATTCAGGACGGTGCGCAAGCTGCATTTGCACCTTCGAATTTGTTTCTGGTGTATTTGACCGGTGTGGTGATCAAAGCCATTCATGAATTTGGACATTCGTGCGCAGTTCGTCGCTTCGGGGGCGAAGTGCATACCATTGGTCTCATGTTCATGTTGCTTGCTCCCTTGCCCTATATGGATGCAACCGCCTCGTGGTCCTTCCGCAGCAAGTGGCAACGGATTTTGGTTTCCTCCTCTGGAATGTTCTTTGAATTCTTTGTGGCTAGCATAGCGATCATTGTTTGGGCAAATGTGGGGGGGGGCACGATCAAGGCCATTGCATACAACACACTCACCATTGCCTCGGTGACCACGCTCCTCTTCAACATCAATCCACTCATGAAATTCGATGGTTACTATATCCTTTGCGACCTCCTGGACATGCCAAATTTGCAGCAGCATGCCCACCAACATATAAAGTACTTATTGGAACGCTATGCTTTCAAAAAGTCTGACGCACATACACCCGCCAATTCTTTCAAAGAATCCGTTCTGTTTGCTACCTACGGAATTTTAAGTTCGCTGTACAAGTTTGTTATTTTCGGCGGCATTCTTCTGGTTCTCTCCCAGCACTACCTTCTTTTGGCTCTCTTCATGAGTGTGATTCTTTTCATATCCTGGCTTGTGATGCCCGTCTACAAATTCCTACATTACCTTTTTGGTCCACAATTACAGAGAGTTCGCAACCGGGCCCTGGCGGTTAGTTTTGTTTTTCTGACCACAGTGGTCCTTGCACTCACCTTCATTCCCGTTCCCGATACTTTTACCGCACCAGGAATTTTGCTCTCCACCAAGGAAGAATTCACCATTCCACAAACCAGCGGGGTCATTCTTGCGGTGATGGCAACCCCCGGACAAAAAGTCACCCAAGGCGATTCCCTTCTCCTGCTTGCTAATCCAGAGCTCCTCAATCAGATCAGTGGCGCCAGGGCAAACCTGCAGGAATCCCGTAGCAAGTTCTACCTGGCACTGTCCAAATCACCCGAAGACATGGAGCCCATCATCAAGCGTATTTCGGTATTGGAGCAACAACTCGCCCAGCTGGAAACCGATCGAATGAATCTCCTGGTGCGGGCAAGCATTTCTGGAATATGGGCTTCTCCCGAAGGCGGAAATTTGAAAGGCCGCTGGGTGGTCAAGGGCGACTCCCTCGGCGAAATCATCGACACCACCTCTTTCCATTTTGTTGCTGTCATTCCTCAGGACGAGGTTTCCCGCCTTTTCGCGCACCCCTCCCAAAATCATATCGTCCGTCTCAAGGGAGACGCCTCCAAAAATATTCGCATTGGCCTAGTTTCCGCAATCCCCATGGAACAAAGTCGGTTGCCTTCTGCGGCCCTTGGCTGGTTTGGTGGCGGAGACATCGAAGTCAACAACGCAAAGGGCGACCCCCAGGAAACCACAGAACCTTTTTACGAAATCCATGCAGTGATTTCCGGGAACCCTGCCGAAGTGTCTTTGTATCAAGGTCGTTCCGGTAAAATCCGGTTCCACCTAGGCTATCGCCCCCTGTTGCCCCAGCTCGTGCGCATCGTTCAGCAAAAGCTGCAGAAATATTACCGGATCTGAACCATGGGTACCCTTAACGACAATTATCGCTTAACGGCTATCCGCAATCCGCCCAAGATTCCTACGGGCATAGAAGCCCGCCTTTCTCGGTTTCTCGGCAAAACCAAAGGTAGCAGAAACGTTCTGCGAAAACTGTTGAATGATGCCAAGGCCATAGATCATGACTCCAAAAAGCATCAATCCCTAACTGACGACGACCTAAGAGACCAGCTTCAGTGGATCAAGTCATCCTTCCGCAAATCGCCCAAGAAATCGGACGCACTCATCCCCGAGGCCATGGGGCTCATCCAGGAAGCCGTAAAACGCACCATGGGATTCAGGCCCTACCCTGTGCAGATTGCGGGCGCCTTGGCCTTGCATCGGGGCTTCATTGCCGAGATGTCCACCGGTGAAGGTAAGACCGTCACCGCGGCCATGGCGGCCATTGTCCGGGGCTGGATCGGGCTCCCTTGCCATGTGATCACCGCCAACGACTACCTGGCGGCCCGCGACGCAGAAATCCTGACCGGACTGTTCTCCTTCTGCTGGGTCAGCGTGGGTAGCGTGACCTCCGAACTGAAGCCCGACGAGCGCCGTGCAAGCTATGGCAAAGATGTTGCTTACACCACCCCCAAAGAAATCCTCGCCGACTTTTTGCGCGACCGCATTGCCCTGGGAAAACAGCAGAATTTTGAACGCCGCATGATTCAATCCATGCTCGGCAACGATGCACGACAAATGAACCAGGTGGTTATGCGCGGGATCCACACGGCCATCGTGGATGAAGCCGACAATGTGCTCATCGACGAAGCGATCACCCCCCTGATCATTTCACGGGAAGAGCCCAACGAGGCCTTCATGGAATCCTGCAAGTCCGCAATCACCATCGCCAATGCGCTGGAATGCGACAAGGACTATCGCCTTGAACCCGCGTTCCGCACTGTGACTTTTCTTAAAGACATCCAGGAACTGATCCGCGAAAAGCAGGACTCCAATCCAACATTTTTCAGCGGGATTCTGTTCCAAAAAGATCTCATCCGCCAGGCGCTGGTAGCGAAAGAGTTTTTCCACCGCGACCGCCAGTATGTCATCGAAGACGAAAAGATTGTGATCGTCGATGAATCCACCGGGCGCAAAATGCCGATGCGTAGCTGGAGTTCTGGCCTGCACCAGCTGGTAGAAGCCAAAGAAGGCCTACCCATGAGTCCGGTCAAGGAAACCCAGGCCCGCCTGAGCTTCCAGCGCTTTTTCCGCTTTTTCCACTGCTTCTCGGGCATGACGGGCACCGGCAAAGAAGCCGCTGGTGAGTTTTGGCACATCTACGGTGTCCCGGTCATCACCATCCCCAACAATCGACCCAGCAAGCGCATCATTCTCCCCTTAAACGTATTCATGGACGATGCGACCAAGATGCAGGCCATTTTAGCGGACATCAAAACCATCCATGCCCTGGGCAGGCCCATACTGGTGGGAACCCGCACCGTGCAAAAGAGCGAAGAGATCGCAGCCTTGCTAGAGTCTGCAGGAATGCCATGCCGAGTGGTCAATGCCATCCGCCAGGAACAAGAAGCCGAAATTATCGCTCTTGCAGGTCATCATTCCGCGATCACCGTAGCGACCAACATGGCTGGCCGAGGAACAGATATCAAACTTTCCCGCGAGGTCGAAGCCCTGGGAGGTCTCCATGTTTTGGCCACTGAATGCCATGGCTCAAGCCGGATCGACCGCCAGCTCTTTGGGCGCGCAGCCCGCCAAGGAGACCATGGTAGCGCAACGGCATACACCAGTTATCAGGATGAACTTTTGGTGCGCAATCTCCCTGTGTTTTTGTTTGCCCCCATTCGGAAAATATTAATCCTGACTCCCTTTTTGAAAAACTCAATGGGAACATTCTCGGTTTGGCTTGCGCAACGTATCGCTCACCACAAAGATTTTCAAAGTCGCCTTCAGGTTCAGCGCATGGACACCTGGCTCGACGAGTCCCTTTCCTTCGCCGCAGATGATGTAAAGTAGGTCCCATGAAACTCCTATTCTTTTTTTTGATCGCAACAATCGCCAATGCTCAGGATTCGACCCTTCAAGTCCTTCAAGATTCTGTGACTTCCGTTTCCTCCATGGCAGACTCCATCCGTGTTGATTCTGTTCCAAAGTCTAGCGACACCACAGGGATTTTGCCAATCAAGCCTATTGTCGCCAAGCCTGATTCTCTGGTTCTGACCATTCCCGATGCCCTGGCCCGACTTCTCGAATTTAACCCGGAAATCATGGAAGCCAAACTCCAATGGCACGCCAAACAACATACGGCACTAGGCTCGTGGGGTGACTTTGAACCCAAGCTCGTGGGCAGATACAACAAGCAGAGTAGCGCTCCGTACGGCTCGGTGGTTTCTGAAATCAAGGAGGAGTACAAGCTTGGGGTGCAGGGAAGTTTAATTACTGGCACACAATATGATGTGGGCTTCAACCAGACCAATTATGACCACAGCTTATCCAAATCAGAACTATACTTGGGGGCAACAGTCAAACAACCCCTATTGAAAGGGATCTGGTTTGGATCACTCTGGGCAAACCAGAAGATTGCCCGCCTGGATGAAGTAAAATCCTTGCATGAATACCGCACCCAACTTGCCCAAATCATCGAAAAAATGTTTACCGCATACTGGGACTACTTCTACTCCCTCCGGGTCTATGCCTCTGAATCTCAATCGGTGGCCGTGGCACAGTCCATTTTGGAAGATGGCTACAAGCGGGTAGAACAAGGAAAGCAATCCAAGCTGGATCTAAGCAAGGCCCAGGCAGAACTTGCCATTCGCCTTTCCAGGAGAATGGATGCCATGAGCTCTGTCCGGGATTCCAGGAACCAATTGTCACTGCTATTGGGCGACCCAAATCTCCTGGGCGTTACCGCCTTCACCGTTGAACCCAAACTGACCTCCTTGCTTTCTGATTCTGTCTTTTCCATATCCATGATGGATTCTATCCCATTGGTCAATTCGACTTACCTGGCACAATGGAACGAGCTCGAACGCCTAAAGGTGATCAAAAAGTCCCACATTGACCAAGCACTGCCTTCCCTGAATTTGGTCGGCTCTTATGGCATCCAGTCCACCAACCGGTCCACAGAAATGGCGATTCAGAATTTTTCGGATCCGGGCATGCGCGATCAAGTCATTTCGGGCGGAGTCGAAATTGAAGTCCCACTCGCCTTCAACTACAAAGAACGGCAGACAGTGCAATCCGCGGAGCAAAGCATTCGGGCAGCAAAAGTCCGCCTGGGAATGATTGGCCAGCAGCTCAACCAAAATTGCCAGATTTTGCAGAAGCGGAGCACGGACTTGAGCCAACAGGCGCTTTATGAACATACTTCTGTCAGCTATCATCAATCCGAACTCGCCTCCGAAATTCAAAAGCTGAATGCGGGCAAAAGCAATTATCGCACCATTTTTGACATCGAAGAAAAATTGCGGGAAGCCGAAAAAAAAGAAATCGAAGTGATCCGGGCCTACTACCTCGCCAAGCTAAAAATGGAAATCACCTCTGGCCAAATCCTTATCCGCTATGGCCTCGAATCCCATGTTGCGGGAACCTTCGTACTCCGCAAAGATTTGGAATAGACCCATCTTTCATTGCAATCGCTACGGACCAGGGACGATGTTAGTAGGTCAGTCCCAAAAACTCTTTTCGCACATCCTGTAAGGCTGGAAATTCCTTGCGCCAAGCCTCCACAGCATCCAAATTCAAATCAACCTCAAGCACACATTCCTCTTCGTCCGCAAGGGCCAGTTGTTCACCCCTCGGCCCAAACGCTACACTTTGTCCACAATAAGAAAGATGCTTATCTTTGCCGACCCGGTTTACTCCTAGCACATAACATTGGTTTTCAATGGCCCGCGCCTGTAGCAAAGGCAACCAATGGGCATGCCTTGCACTGGGCCAATTGGCCGCCACGGTGATGACTTTGGCCCCGGCAAGTGCCGCATGCCGAAACACCTCAGGGAAGCGCAGGTCATAACAAATGAATGGCGCCACCTGGAATTCCCCAAGCGGATACAAGATGCCCCCCCGCCCCGCTTCAAAGCGCTTGTGCTCTCCGCCAAAAGTAAAGGGATGCAACTTCTGATACGTCCCAATGGCCTGGCCCTGCGGATCATAGGCCACCACAAGGTTCTGTCGTTTCCCACCCTCGGCGGGCGTGATGCCCGATCCTTGCACGTAGGATTTCAAATTCTGGGCGAGCCCCGCAAGAAAGGCTCCGGTCTCGGCGAGCATTCCAGACTCCCCCTCAACAATGCCTGCGGATTCCACATCGAAACCCGTGGCGAACATTTCGGGCAACACCACCAGCGACCCAGGCTCCACCCGGCCCTCGAGCATTTGGGAAACCTTCTCAAAATTTGCGTTTTTGTCGCGCCAGACGATATCCAATTGAACTAAATATGCCTTCATGGCTCTGAATGTAACCATTCGAAAGCACCGGTGGAATATTTTTCATTTCTCTAACGCCTTATCTCCAATGGGGATAGAAGAATTTCCCTTTGGCCTTGAGAATTTTGATGAGGGAAATTTCCCGAATGAAGGTATCTTATAACCGAGGTCTAACAGGGGGACCCATGGATGCCCAAAACCAAAGGAGACACCATGAATCAAGCAGGCATTAAACAACCAGATAATATTCAGCTTGCCAGAGCTCTAATCCGGGCCGGCATTGCAGAGACACTGATTCTGAAGGCGGCTTCCATTTCGGAATACCAATTTCGTAAGCTACGCAAGGAGCTAGGCATTATTTCATGAGCGTTTTTACCTTCCGCTTAACCCCCCCTGGAGATGTCTCCAGGGTTCTTCGTTATAAGGACTTGCTTCTGGACGGGAAAGTCCTTTTGGAAGCAAGGGACGGACTCAAGCCCGCTCTAGTGCGCCTGGAGGCCAGGGCGTTCCCGTGGAATGATTTTTCGGTATTTTTGGTTCAGTCCTGGAGGGTTTCAGGGCCCGTGCCCTTTCTGTTCAAACCCGCACGCCGCATTCCTGAAGAGATCATCAACGCCCTTTTGAAAGCCAGTCAGGATGATGCCCGCGAGATCCTGCGCACCCTGCGAAAGAACGGATTTCTTCCGCCCATTCGCGGTCAAGCAAGCGTAGCTGCCGATTAATGGCTTCGACAATTATAGGCATCAATATATCGGTGCCCGGCACGGGCATGACACATTAATATCCTCTTGTTTGCTAATTTGGGTAAATGCAACAAACCGACACTGTAGAAAAAGTCTGGAAATTGATTCGTTCAGAATGCGAAATCACGGCCAAGCAAGAACCATTCGGTGCGGATTTTTTGCAAGACATCGTCCTCTCCCGCAACTCCTTTTCGGATTCCCTGGCTGCGGTTCTCGCTGTGCGCCTTGCCGATGACATGATTCCCCGCCCCAAGTGGGAAGACCTGTTTGCCAAGGAATTTTCAGCCAAATCCGCACTGGCAGAACATGCTGCCCTTGATTTGCAGGCCGTCATCAACCGGGACCCGGCCTGCAACAGCCTGCTTGAGCCCTTTCTCTTTTTCAAGGGCTATCAATCCCTCCAGGCACACCGGATTGCACACTCCCTTTGGCTTCATGACCGTCATTTCATTGCCCTTCTCATCCAGTCCATTGTTTCAAGGAAATTTTCTGTCGACATTCACCCCGCCGCACAAATCGGCCATGGAATCCTCCTGGACCACGCCACCAATTTCGTAGTAGGCGAAACGGCGGTGATTGGAAACAATGTTTCCATTTTGCATGGCGTCTCCCTGGGTGGAAACGGAAAAGAAAAGGGGGACCGCCACCCCAAGATCGGCGATGGGGTTATGATTGGGGCGCACGCTCAATTGCTAGGAAACATCCGCATTGGAAAAGGCGCAAAAATCGGAGCCGGTGCCGTCGTTCTGCAGAGCGTTCCTGCCCATACCACGGTCGCTGGCGTACCCGCCGTTCGTGTGGGGCGCACAGCGGAATCCATGCCCGCCCTAGAAATGCAGCAAAACTTTACCGAAGACGCACAGGCCTAGCGCGCACAGACAGAACAAATGGGACATTGTAATGGATCGTGATTGCGGGCAGGGCAATACTTGCGACCAAAATAGATGATTTGCAAATGCAATAATTCCCAACGTTTTTTGGGGAACAATCGCTTCAAATCCGCTTCCGTCTTTTCTACGCTCGACCCATCCGAAAGCCCCCAGCGCGTGGCCAGGCGATGAATATGGGTATCCACAGGAAAGGCGGGCACCTGAAAGGCGTGGGACATGACCACCGACGCAGTCTTGTGTCCAACCCCCGGGAAGGACTCCAATTCTTCGAAGGAGGCCGGGACTACGCCCTGATACCGCTCCACTAGTATTCGGGAAAGGGCATGAATGTTTTTGGCCTTGGTCGGAGCCAGACCACAAGAAGAGATTATGGAGAGGATTTCTTCGGGAGCGAGCTGACTCATTTTAAAGGGATCGGGCGCCCGGCGAAATAGAGCCGGAGTCACACGGTTTACCATGGCGTCCGTGCATTGGGCCGACAGCAGAACGGCCACGAGCAAGGTAAAGGGGTCGCTATGGTCCAGGGGAATGGGTGGATCCGGAAACAAGCGATCCAGGGTCTGGGAAATGAATGCAATTTTTTCAACTTTCTTTAGCATCGGTTTCACTCCTGTCCAAAACAATCTAGTCGAATTTTGTGTTTGTCATGGCCGGGATGACAAGGTTGCCGGGATGACATGGTTGCCGGGATGGCAAGATGGCAGGGGATGGCAATACGCCTTGTCATGGCCGGAACGGCCATCACCGCACCGCGCCCGAAGAAATACTGCAACCAGCACCGGTGATCCCTCGGTGGGACCGTTCGGGCTTTGCCCGTTACGGACACATGTCCACTTTGTGGAGTTCGGGGGATGACAAGGTTGCCGGGGATGACATGGTTGCCGGGATGACAAGATAGCGGGGATGGCATAGAAAGGCCTTTTGCCAATTGTTTTGGACAGTAGTGCATCGGTTTCATAAATCTACCCACTATTTCGGAATATTTGATATAATCCTCCCATGGGGATTGCTGTCCATTCCATTATGCTCCACGAGTACCTGCATGTAATGCTCGGTGCAATTCTCTTTTTGGTTTCGGGACTCGCGCTTTGCCTTCCCCAACTATGGAAAGAGGCGAAACTTCCTCTGGCCCTGGCCTTTGCGGCCCTTGGCCTCCGGTGGCTCGTCCCTCCGTTCATTGATGGAACCCTTTTCGAAATGGAATGGAAGTACTCCCGATTCCTCGATGCCTTGGCGACCATTTGCATTTTGGAGTCCGCACTCCGATGGACCCCTTGGAGACAGAGGGCAAAGGCCATTCGGATTTTGGCTTATGCAGGCCTTGCCGTGCTTCTGTTCCTTCCCCTCGCCCACGGCCTTCCCCTAGGAATGCTCGCGGGGGCGATTTTCCTGTATTACGGATGGGTTTCATCCCAATCATTTTCACCCTCCGAGCGGCAATGGCACAGGAGTTTTGCGTTCATATTTTTGCTTTCCCAAACTCTCATTCCCGAGTTTCATTCGTGGATGGGCATCCCATCCCAAATGCTAAGCCTAATCCATATTCTACAAGTCGGACTCCTGGCCTTTGTGGCCTTTTCATTCCCACTGCTTCAAAGTGGGTCCCTGGATTTAAAATTCACCCGCGTGGTTTCCATTTCCTTTTTCCTTGGCCTCGTTGTTTCCATGAGCTCCATTGGTGGCATGTTCTGGCATACCATGTCCATCACAAAAATGGATTTTCAAACCAATCTGCTCCAACGCGGAAAAGCCATTGCCTCGACCATCCCCGCCGACTGGCTCGACTCCCTGGACGAAATCTCCATAGACCCCAACCGCAAAGAATTCTCCGAATTGCGCTCGCTCCTTCTGCGCATTGTCGAAACTCAATCGGACCTACGATACGCCTATTTGCTCCGTCCCAGCCCAGTCGCTCCGTTTTCCTTTCTCCTCGACATTGAACCCCGACAATACACCGGCTCAGGGAAGCGCGTTGCCAAATTTGGTGATCTCTATGAAGAGGCTCCACCGGAATTTAATTCTTCCTTTTCGGAGGCCCTTCCCAAAGTCATTGGCCCTTACCAGGATTCCTGGGGTTCATTCATGACGGCCACCATCCCTTTGCCCTACGGCAGTCTCAATCCAAAGTTCCTGCTAGGAATTGACATCTCGTCCTCCGAATATGTGCGACAAATGGGAGAGGCCCGGAAGCTCCTGTTTATTGTTGCGCTCCTGGTCTTCGCCTTGCTAGGATTTGGCTGGATTATTTACCTCCGGGCGCAAATAAAGAATCAACGGGCCATTTTACTTTGGCAAAACCAGGCGAAGCAACAAGAACAACTCGCCTTATTCGCAAGCAAATCATTTGCAAACTTTTCGGACGCCTGCCGTCAGGCATCTCTCCTGCTCTGTAGCATTCCAGAAGTATCCACAGTAAGTGTATGGCTATTCGAAGGCAGCCTTTTCCGTTGCATGAATCTCTATCTTCGCTTCAAAAACTCCCATGAAGATGGTGAAATTCTTCCCATCGAAGACCACCTCGCCTTTCGCAATTCCCTCAGTCGCCAGCGGCAGACCCTGACCCAGTCAGAGACCAGCTGGACTCCACAGGAGGACTGGCAAACCCTTTCTCCGGGCACCCATTCTAGACTAGATACGGCCCTGTTCCAGGAAGGGGCGCCCATTGGATTCCTTCGCATAGAAACAAACCTTTCCCACACCCAATGGCCCCAGACTCAAGTATTCACATCCTCCATCTCGGATATCCTGACGGTAGCCCTAGAACGGGAATTTCGCCACAAGATCGCGAAAGACCATGCGGATCAGTCCAAATTTTTGGCCACTCTTCTCGACTCTCTTCCTGTGGCGGTCATGGTCAAGTCCGGTCGCGATATGCGGTACATCATTTGGAACCGGAGTGCGGAACGTTTCACTAAAATCCCTGCCGACACCGCAATGGGCAGTACCGATTTTGATTTATTTTCTCATGAAATCGCAAATGAGTTTTCGCTTCAGGATTTGCAAGTTCTAGAGGCTGGTGACACCCTGACGAACCCCTTAGTCCACCTAGGAGTATTTGACCTCTCTCTCACCCGAATTCGAATCCACGAAAGCAAACAATCCAACGCGATATTGACTCTTGGAGTCGACATTACGGACCGGGTAATCGCGGAACAGGAATTGCAAGACGCCAACCATCGTCTGGAAGGCGCTTTGCAGGAGTCCGAGGAGCTTGGCCGGGAAGCGCGTGCAGCCAACGAGGCTAAGTCCCAATTCCTGGCCACCATGAGTCACGAAATTCGAACTCCCATGAATGGTGCCCTGGGAATGTTGCGCCTACTGCTCGACACCAAACTTGACGAGGAGCAACGCGAGTATGCAGAGCTGGCCTGCTCGAGCTCCGAATCCCTGCTGTTCATCATTAACGAGATTCTGGATTTCAGTCGCATTGAATCGGGTCGCATGCAACTGGACAACCACCCCTTTGAATTCCAACGCATGACTCAGGAAATTATTCGACTATTTGAGGCTCAGGTCAGAGAAAGAGGAATTGCACTGCATTTCGAATCCACACAAAATATTCCCGAGTCTTTGATTGGTGATTCCACTCGTTACCGCCAGATCATGACAAACTTAATCGGCAATGCCATTAAGTTTACCCCCAAAGGCGAGGTCCGGGTTCTAGTCCGCCCAGAACCTCAGGTTGGCAATCAAATCAAGTTCCACTTTGAAATCCGTGACACCGGAATTGGAATTCCAAAGGACAAACAGACTCTTCTATTCCATCCTTTCTCTCAAGCAGACAACACTCTGGTTCGTCGCTTTGGAGGGACGGGCCTGGGGCTTGCGATCAGCAAGCATCTGGTTGAATTGATGGGTGGAACCATGGGATTTTCGAGCGAGCCTGGCCAGGGCTCTACTTTCTGGTTTGACCTTTCGTTCCAGGCCATGGCATCGGAGCCCTCCTCAGTCATTTCGGCCAATACTCCACAGCAGTTGGCTAAACTTCATGGGCGCATCCTCGTCGTCGACGACAATCCCATCAACTTAAAACTGATGATAAAAATTCTGGAACGCCTTGGCCTGCAAAGTCAGGGTGCGATTACCGGGCGCCATGCCATCGAGGTCCTTTCCTCAGGGAACTATGACCTGGTGCTGATGGACATTCAAATGCCCGAAATGGATGGATTCGAAGCGACGCGGCTGATTCGAAAAGGGGATGCGGGCGCACAGAGCAAAAACCTTCCCATTATCGCCTTGACCGCAATGATCATGTCCACAGATCGCGCACGTTGCTTGGACGCAGGCATGAACGACTATTTGGCGAAGCCCGTGCAAGTCGACCAGGTCAGGGCCACGCTCCTGCAGTACTTGAAGCCTAAAAGTGGTTCCTTCGAGAAATGAATGGGTTGTCCAGTCATCTCGAAGGATGGAAAACCACATTGCCCACTAGGGCAGATCGTCACACGCAGGGGAGACAATTTGTCTCCCACATCTCGGGCAGGTGTTCCTCGACTGCCCTCTGTGTTCAAGGTGCTTCCCCATCCCCGCACCCTTTAGTCGCTCTTGCGAAGAAAACAATGGGTATTGAAGAAACGGCCCGTAAACCATTTCATGGCAACGGGCCGTAGGCTCCTTCAAGAACTCGGTTCTGATTGGGTTACCCACTCTAATGCAGCAAAAGTTCCTGTATCCCGGCAAGCTGGGACGGTCACCATTAAATTTCGAAGGAGTCCTAAAAGTTAATCCAGCCCCATCGAGACCTTTACGTCGTTGTATTCTTTCAGGATTCGCTGGGCCACTGCCTCCGGTACTGGCAGGGCCAGAGATGGGTCCATAATCCAAGCATCAATGGCGTGAGCCTGGCGATGAAGAATTCCCAGGTGGCTGTTGACTTCTATCGCGGTGCAGGCACGGATCACTTGATCGGGAAAATTCCAGCGACGCATCATGGCCACGGTGACTTCCTCGTGAGTCTTACCAAAAAATTCCCGCTCCGCAGCAATGAGCTGCTCGTCATCCAGCACCTGGCTCCAATCAATGGAGCACCCAATGCGGTTGGCAAAGTGATCTAAAACAATTTTCCCCATGTCGTGAAGAAGGCCTGCGGTAAATAAAACCCCCGGAGGACTCGGTTCCGCATTGGATTCCAGAATATCGCAAGCCAGCGCGACCACAACCCCATGGGCCCAAAACCGGGCGGGGTCAATTCCGTAATTCCTGAGGGGAATCTTAACGGAGCCGCTAAGCCACCGGGAAAATAAATACCGAGAAATCCGTTCTCCCCCAAGGCGGAGCACGGCTTCGCGCACGGAGCCAACTCTTTTTTGCCCGACGGCATCGGCGGAGTTCGCCAATCGGAGGACTTCCACAGTCAAAATCTGGTCAAATTGGATCAACTTTTCTACTTGCTCCAGAGTAAAATCTTCTGAAGCAACGAGCTCCGTCAACCGCAACAAAGAAGGCATCATGGGGGGGAGAAGGTCAATTTCCAAGGCCAATGCTTGGCCATCAAATAAAATGGTACTCATGCCTTAAAAATACACAGATTCTAGGGCTTTGGGGATATCCCATTTTTTGGGAACCAAGTTTCTGCCATGCATCCCGTTTATTGGGCGCCCTTCCCCGTCAGAACCACAAGAATAGTCCGAACTAGAATTTGGAGATCGAGCATCAGCGACATGTTTTCAAAATAGTACAAATCATACTTCAGCTTTTTCTGCACATCTTCGATGCAGGTGTCATAGCTATGGCGGACCTGCGCCCAACCCGTAAGACCTGGCTTCATTTTGAGGCGGAACATGTAAAGTGGGATTTGTTTGCGAAGCTGTTCCACAAAGTGGGCCCTTTCGGGACGAGGACCCACCATGGACATCTCTCCGCGCAGCACACACAAAAGCTGGGGAATTTCATCAATCCTGGTTTTGCGGAGGAAGCGTCCGACGCGGGTGATGCGCGGATCTTTTTTTGTGGCCCATTGAGGACCGGCTTTTTCGGCATCGGTCGCCATGGTACGGAATTTATGCACCATAAATGGACGCCCATAAAGCCCTACCCGCTCCTGACTGTAGAACACCGGGCCCTTTGACTCCCACTTGATCGCAATGGCGCTCAGCAACAGCAACGGAAATGTGAAAACAAGTAGCAGCCCCGCAACGACCACATCCAGCAACCGTTTAACCTGAACCTGCCAGGGCGCCATGTTGAACGCGAAGACTTCTTGCAGCTCGACGCCATGGACCAGGTTTCCCTTAAAATGACCCGCCACGACGTCGTAAAGATCGGGAACAACATAAATATGAATCGGCAACTCCGCAACCCAGTCAAAAATCCGCAGGACCTCCCGAATCGAGGAGCTTTCGTGGGCAATGATGATTCCAGCTACTTTATCCCGACGGACCACTTTGGGAAGATCGGAATATTTGCCCAGAAGGGGAAGACCCTCGAAGAATTTCCCTTCAATAACCGCATGTCGTTCATCCATAAAGCCGACGGGCCTTTGTCCGAGTTCGCTACTCCTTTGAAGTTGAGCCGAAATTTCTGCCCCCAGAGGGTTCGCACCAAGCACCAGGAGACGGTCCACACCAAATCCACGCTTCAGCAGTTGCTTTAAAAAATACAGAATTCCCAAGCGAGCCAAGGCCACCAGAAGGAATACCAAGATTCCGTACGCAAGTACGAGCTTAACCCTCGAGCCATATAGAAAGTGGGTCGGGGCGGCTTCAGGAGAAAAAATTCTCGCCACCAGTTCCAGCCCAAACAAAGCCACCACGACAAGAACCAGTCCATAGATTACGGCGCGAAGAATGGTCAGAACATGGAAAATCCGGGACTCCAGCAGCCACTTGCGATACATTCCGGCAAAGGCAAAAATCCCGATCCAAACTACAGCTACGGCACCGCCCGCACTATAGTATTCAGAAAAATCCCTATTCAGATCAAGCTTATCAACGATCCAGCCACTATGAAACTGTAACCAAAATGCTAGATAAAAGCAAAAGCTGATCGTCAATAAGTCTGCAATCAGCAGAAGGATTTTTTCTAAGGCACTGGCTCGAATCACGAACAACTCAAAGGAAGCGAATCATGCGGCTGGCTTCGGTGACAGCGTCCAGCGCGTCGATTTCAGCAAGGGCAGCCTTCACCTCGCTCTCCAGACTTTTCTCTGTGATGAGCACGATGCTGACCTTGCCTGGATCCTTGACATTTTTCTGGATAATCGACTCAATGGATATTTTATGCTTGGCCAGGATGCTGGTGATGCTCGCCAAAACCCCGCAGGAATCTTTGGTGGTGAGATGGAAGTAGTAGCGCGTTTCCAAGTTGTCGATCGGCATCAGACTCGCGCAGTTCTCTTCACGGAACCAATCCATGGGGATTGGGGCCCTACCACCCAATGACCTCGCTAGAGAGACTAAGTCAGCGGCGACGGCGGATGCTGTGGGCATTTTTCCAGCCCCAGCACCGGTCTGCAATGTAGGACCCAGATTGTCGCATTCCAGATATACGGCGTTTAACACACCATTCACGCTGGAAAGGAGATGATCATTAGGAATCAAACATGGATGAACTCGAGCATCAATCTGTTTGCCCATGCGACGGAAGTTGCCGAGCAACTTGATGCTGCAGTCAAATTCCTTGGCATACTCGATATCTTGGGCGGAGACTCCGGTGATTCCGGTGACATGGATTTTCTGAAAATCGACCCGGGTCCCCGAAGCCAGCGAGGCTAAAAGAGCGGTCTTGTGGGCGGCATCGATTCCTTCGATATCAAAAGTTGGATCGGCCTCGGCGTAGCCCTTGGCCTGGGCTTCCTGGAGTGCGTCCGCAAAGGAAAGATCCAGCTGGCTCATTTGGGTCAGGATATAATTACAAGTGCCATTGATGATGCAAGAAAGCCGCTCAATCTGGTTTCCAGTAAGGCCTTCCTGGATGGTGCGAATAATCGGAATTCCACCCCCGACTGCGGCCTCAAAAAGAACATGGCATTTGTTGCGAGTGGCCAAAGGAAATAGTTCGTGACCATATTTGGCCAGGAGCGCCTTGTTGGCGGTGACCACATGCTTTCCTTGCTCCAAAGCTTTGGTAATCCATTTGCGGGGCAGCTCGTAGCCCCCGGCAACTTCAACGATCACCTGGACGGAAGAATCCGCAATAACTTCGTCCGCCGAAGTCGAGACACGGTAGCCGCGCGCAAGGTAGGGAGCGAGCTCCTCATCAGTCCTTGCACAAATGCCACCAATTTCAATGGTTAGCCCGAGGGCCTTCCATTCTGGCTGTTTTTTCTCGATAATTTCGACTACGCCTGAGCCAACAGTGCCAACGCCAATTATTCCAATACGCATAAATACCTCCATTGCCGGTCAATAAAATCAGGTTTTGGGGGAAGAAGCGAACTTCGCCACCAGATCAGGAATCAGGTCATAGACCCTTTGGGAAAGCGAGTTGTCCTTGGACACCGGCAAAACCCGCACATCGTCGCCCTGAATCACCAGAAAGGCGATGGGATCGACCTGAACGCCACCGCCGGAACCTTTTAAGTCACCCTTTCCGACATGGCCACCAATGCCGAACCCCAGGGAAACCTTGGAGACAGGAATGATGGTCACATTGCCCGTTTGGATGGGCTTGCCGATGACCGTCTCGGCCTGGGAAATCCAGCGGAGCTTTTCGAGAAGCGTTTCTGCGAGTGTTTCGATAGACATGCTAACCTTCTTGATGTTGCTTGGAAAGGCTATTATAGCAAAAGCGCCTAGCCACGGTGTGACTAAGCGCTTTTTTTAGTGCAGATGCCAGGATTCGAACCTGGAATCTTCTGGTTCGTAGCCAGATGCCTTATCCAGTTTGGCCACATCTGCCTGTGGTGAAACCAAATATAGGATAGATTCCAAGGTTGTCAATGGCCTAGTTACGGAACCTTTTTGATGACCTTCACATGGAGCACATAGGCAGATTTGGACTTGAAGGTGGCCCCAGTCTTGACTGCGATCCAGTATTGGAGAGGACGGCCCATGGCGCTTCCCACATCATTTACCCCATGCCCTTGGGCATCCCAATCAATAGGCAGACCCAATGATTTTGTTCCATTCGCCTCCTGGACATCCAGAGCACCCCAGTCATAGGAGCTTTTATCTACAGGATTGACCGGCCCAACAAAACCCAAATCCAAGTCATCAGAAAAGCCAGAAAGCTCGATATATACAGAATCGGTGGCATAGAGCCAAACCGTGAACCAATCCGCATTGTCCTCCAAAACGGTCTGGTAAATATCTCCCGTGATCATCCCTGCAATGGAAATACCGTTGCTCACTGGAGTCTGATTAAAGAACTTCACAGAATCAGCGAGCTTTTCGGCGCGGCTACCCTGGTTATTGTCCATGTATGCGTCATTGGAATCCAAGGAAAAGTCCTTGTCCAGAATGGACATGGTCTCAAAGGTGATCTTCTGCACCTTACTTTGTGTCTCGGATCCATCGGAAAGATCGGAAATTTGGATTGAATAGGATGTGTCAGGAATTAGCCGGGAAAAACCCCAGAATGAGGAATCCCCATAGACCTTCCAGCTCGAGCCCTCTCCCACCGATTTAAAAATGACTGGAAGTGCGCTTTCAATCTGAGCGGTGTCAATGGCAGGAATGCGGGTGGTAAAATCCACCAGGAGCGTGTCAAAAGGGGATACCAACCCTAGCGTCCCGTCCTTGAGTTCAGGTGGATCATTTTTTTCTACGGGGCCACAGGCCATGAAGAAAAGAGGTAATGCAACAAATGTGGCTAACTGCTTGATCATGTAATCCTCCGATGCTTTGCAGGATAATTTACATTTATTCAATTGTTTCCCACCCCAAAGAGTGATCCCCGTCATATGGCCAAGCTCCCCCCCACAATCCGCGACCTTTGGATCCAAGCAAAGCCCATGCTAAAACCCGATCGGAACCAGGTCATCTGGACTCTGATTTTTGCTGCCCCCATCCTTTTTGGGCTGATCGCCATTGCCTCCACGGTTTTTTATCTGAACTCCCAGCTCCCTTCCCTAAAACAGCTGGAAGACATCAATCCTCGCTTAGTCACCCGCCTCTACGACAAGGACTCGAACCTCGTCCATGAATTTTTTGTGGAACGACGCATTTGGACCCCCATCGATTCCATTCCGCCTCTGGTCAAGAACGCAGTAATGGCCACGGAAGACCGGGAATTCTATGATCATTGGGGCCTTAACCCCTGGGCAATCCCCAGTGCGCTCATGCAGTCCGCTTTTAGCGGAAAAAAACTTCGTGGAGCATCCACCCTCACCCAGCAATTGGCCAAAATCCTATTCCTATCTCCGGAACGATCCATTGTCCGCAAGGCCAAAGAAGCCTTGACCGCCCTGCGCATTGAACAGACCTACACCAAAGAAGAAATTCTTGAATTCTACTTGAACCAAGTTTACCTTGGAGCTGGGGCTTACGGATTCCAGGCCGCAGGCCAGGTCTACTTTGGCAAGCCCCTGGATTCACTTTCGCTTCCCCAAGTCGCCGTGCTTGCAGGCATGCTCCAGCGCCCAGAAGGCTACCGCCCTGACAGGCATCCGGAAATTGCCCTGGAACGTCGCAATACTGTTTTATATGCCATGCTCGATGCAGGTTACATCGACCAAAAAACCTACCAGGCAGCCATCAAGACTCCGCTAGAAACCGTCGTTCAAAAAACCGACGGCCCTGCGGGCCCCTATTTTGTTGAAGAGGTTCGCAAATATTTAGAACGTAAATATGGTGAAAGCAGTTTGTATGCTGATGGTGTCGCTGTATACTCCACGCTTGACCAGGACATTCAGCGCTATGCGGATTCGGTGGCCGCCAAACAACTCCAGGTGGTGCGCCGTAAACTCAAATACCGGCATACCTGGATGCTGGGACTCATGAACAAGTATAAAATGCCTACCGATAGCGTGGTGGCCCACTTTGATTCCGTATATGCGCTCTTCACCCGCGACTACCTGAACAAAGATACAGCCGCCTTGGATTCCAACCGAAGATTCCCGGACTCCCTTCGCTACCATCGCGCAGAAGTCGGGGTAGTGCTCATTGAGAACGAACAAGGTGCAGTCCGCGCCATGATTGGTGGTTCCAATTTCAATCTCACCAAATTCAACCGGGCCATGCAATCCGTCCGTCAGCCGGGATCGAGCTTCAAGCCCTTCGTCTACGCAACCGCCATGGACAACGGCGCGAGCCCCTGCGACTCCGTCAATGACCAGCCCATTACCCTGCCGGACCCCACCGACCCAACAGGCACCAAATTCTGGCGCCCCGCCAACTACGACGAGGACTTCCAGGGTATGATGACCTTGAGGAGAGCCCTCTATATGTCAAAGAATCTGCCCGCCATTCTCACAGGCATGAAATATGGACTGAACAATGTGGTGAGCTATGCGCGCAAGTTCGGGTTGAAGGCTCCCCTCGAAGCCGTGCCCTCCCTAGCCATCGGATCCATCGGCGCAACCCTGATGGAAATGACCAGCGGCTATACTGTATTCCCCAACGGAGGCACCCGCATTGAGCCCTATTTGATCGAAGCGATGGTCGGCAAAAATGGGGATGTTATGGAGAAGAATTTGAAGGTAGAGCATGAAGTCATCAAAAAGCCCTCGGCTTACATTATGGTGAATATGCTACAGGATGTCAACATTCGAGGAACCGCCGCGCGCGTTTGGGGCTCAGGGTTTATTCACCCTTCGGGAGGAAAAACCGGTACCACCAACAACTACACCGATGCCTGGTACATTGGCTTTACCAAGCAATACACCATGGGTATCTGGGTGGGCACGGACGCCAATCTTCCCATGGGGCCTGGCCACACTGGCGGCGAGGACGCCCTTCCCATTTGGATCAGCGTCATGAAAGAGCTGCACAAAAATTTGCCCTTGGAACAATTCCCCGTACCTGAAGGCGTAGTTTCTAGGGGCATTTGTGTGAGCACCGGAAAAAATGCGGGTGATGTTTGCAGCGCAAAAGCCTCGTGCCTCTACAGCGCAGGTTACGCCCCAGAAGAAACTTGCGATGGAAACCACTTGGCCCCTAACAAAACCGGCACCAAAGACGCCACCATGTTCGGAAGCCCCGGGCAAGCAAGCCCGACCCAAAAGAAGCCAGACTCCAGGAAGACGTTCTAAGAACAGCCGGAAACCGCACTGAGTCACTAGATATGAGTGATGAGTAATGAGTAAATACACTCATCACTCATCCACTATTTCATCCCGTAGCTTTGACTGCGACCGGAGTTTTCCAGAGTGAGCGACATGGCGGTAATGGATGCGACGACCCAATCCCCGACGGGATCTCCAATGCGCAACATTCGCCGACTCCCTTCATAGTCCACAGTAGCCAAACGACCGGCCACCAGCCCGACCAGACGGAGCTTGGGCGTAGGCGAAACTGGCTTGGGCGGTGGGGCTACAGTCGGCCTAGCAACGGGCTCGGGTTGATGCCCCAGCAAAGGGTTCCCACGGATGGTCCGTAAGGGTGGCGAGGAGTTTTTGCGCATCCAGGATTTGGCACGCGCAATCCACTCCGTCGCATTCACCGTACCGGAATCCACCTTGGGCGTAGGCGCTAGGTGGCCAATTTGAAGTGAGGAAACGCGGAATACGCCTTTCGCATCCTGCTGATTGCTCCAGTGCATCTGTAAAATTTGCAGACCCGGATTCAGGGAATCCAGACTTGCAATCCAGGCCAGCAAAGAATCAAAGTCACCTGCTAAATCCATCTGGTCTTTACTGGAATAGCCCTTTGATGTGGGGATATTCTCTGTCATGTCATTAATCGTCAAGCCAGACTTTTCGGCAGACTTGCGTAAAGAGTCAAGGCCAATATTTTGGACCGGTCTATCCTTCAGTTCTTTTTGAAAGACAACCAATATCTGAATCGCCCCATGCAAGGAATCAATGCGCGCCTCCAGCTGTGGACGACTGGCCTCGGCGGCATTTAAAGCAAGGAGCTCCGCCTCGATCGAGCGGATGGAAGCCAGCTGTGGACCACCAAAGAAAATCCAGCCGCAGGAAAGTACAACAACAGGGGTCAGTACTTTCGCCAAAGTCCAGCGGACGCGCAACCACACAGCGACAAGGCCACCCGTCATTGGATCACCTCCAAGCGAAGCACAATCCGGTCACCGGAAACCCGCCGATTGTCCATCCGCACCGAACGGACGGATGGCAACTTTTTGAGTGCAAGCATAAAGGCATCAGCAGCATCCCAACCCGCGACATTGGCCTGAATGCCCCACTTAAAGCCTGCAGGTGAAATTGCATCCAAATGAATTTGCTCCACACTGGATTTTTCGGGCAAACAGGAATACAAGGCATCCATCCAAGCCACAAGATTCAGGCGGGGCTGAGCGCCTGCCCCAATAGCATCCAAACGAAGTAGTTCAACTTGCAGGGAATCCATGAGCCGAGCTTCCAACTGTTGCTGAAAGCGTAGCGCGCCCGTAGAGGCTATTTCGGAATTTAGGTTTTCCTGGGCCCTACCCTTTTGCAACCAAAGCCCGCCAAGGATTATAGACACGACAACGAAAGAGAGCAGGGAATATTTCAGGATGGAACGAAGTGCTCCACGGGATTCAAATGCACGAAATTCAGGGTCGGTGCGTAAGTCGAAGGAATGGGACCATTCCCAGCGGACTATTTCACCAAGACCATCGTGGGCTGAGCGGGTTGGTGCGGAAAGCCACTCCCAGGCAGAAACCCCGGCAAGCGTGGGATCGTTTTCTAAAAATTTTGCAAGGTCCGCATTGCGCAGTGGGATGTCCTGGGGAAGGGTCTCGTTTCCCCAAAAGGCGAGGACACCATCCCGGTAAACCAGCCAGTGATATTGCCCGTGATAATCTGCAGTCCACACAAAACATCCACCGTGTTCCGAGGCATGTTTTTCGGCTTCACCCAGTATTTGGAATTCGGAAGGGAACAGAAAATCCACACTCCGATAACCAGCTTGAGTCATTCCCAGAGGAGAGAATACGAGGAGTAAGCGATGACGAGTCCCCTCGGGACTATTGCGGAAGGACAACACATGCCAGCGCAAGCGGTCTCCCATGCGCGCGACAGAACTCGGCAAATGCTCCAACACCCAACAATCAACGGCCTCCTGGTCCATCAATTTTCCAAAAGGAGTCGCTATTTCGATGGTGAGGATTTGACATCCATCAACCCCGACAACGAGCGGATTTCGTTTTGTGAGCATGAATTATTTGGCGGGAGAGGAAGAAGAGGAGGACAAAGGCTTCATCGAGGAGGAGGATTGGCCCCGGGAAGATCCTTTCGGTGGCGCGACTTCATCCAACATATCATTCATGGTCTTTCGTCCCTGCATTTCTTGGTATTCCTTGCGGAAGTCGGTGGAAACGCCATTGGAAGGAATGACCCGGGGAGTAATATAGATGACCAGTTCCTTGGTGGTTTCGGCTTCGGTCTGGTAACTGAAAAGCCAGCCAATCCACGGGAGAGAGCCGAAGAAAGGAACTCCCTCACGAGTCTTGGATTTTGAAGAGCTGATTAAGCCACCCAGACGCACGGTCTGTCCATCACGAAGATTGACGGTTGTCCGGAGGGTTCGGGTGGAAGAATTTGGAGGCGCATCACTGGAAACCCGGCTTCCTGCCGTGGTAATTTCGGGAGCAATATCGATGGAGATTTCCCCTGCCTGGGTGACAGATGGGGTAATTTCGAGACGAATTCCATCATTATACGGAGTCCAATTTGAGGCCACAAAATTATCGGCGCTACGAACTTCGTTACGGGCAAACGAAGTGTTGGTGACGTTAATTGTCGCCTTGTTGCCATTGAGCGTTGAGATGCTTGGACGAGCCAAAACTTGGGCACCGTTGCTACCCTCAGAATTTGCCAGTTCCACCTGCAATGCGAAAGGAACAAAGCTGACATCAAGACTATTATTGGCACCATTAAACGTTTTATGAATTCCACCTGCGCTCAAAGATGCAAAGACTCCACCGAGGGATGAGCTTCCACTGGTGTCCGCGCCACTACGGCGGTTGGTAGACTTGAGTCCCAGGGCAAAGTCCTTCCCTCGGTTGAATTCGACAATGACGCATTCCAAAGCAATTTGCAAAGTGGGAACATCCACCAGGGTGAGAAACTGCCGAGCGCTCTGAATTTCGGACATGGCCCCGGAAACGAGCAAGGCATTTTGTTCTTTGACATCCATAATCTGCAATCCGCCATCGAGCAAGGACTTGGGGATCAGCTTGAGCGCGTTTTCGGATTTCAGGAACCGCAAGGGGTGAATCACGCTGGTGGAAAGCGCGGACCGGGCTCCCTTTTCGCCAACTAAAAGCGTTCCTTCCGGGGTGAGAACATAGGTGAAGCGACTGCCCTTCAAAATAGTGCTAAACACCTCATCAAAGGTGGCATTGGCGATCGTGGCGTTGACCACTTCCTTCGCCTCTCCGTAAAACACAATATTTAACTTGGCCTGTTCGGCGATGTTACGCAAAACTTCCTGCAAATCCGCAGCTTCGAGGTTGATGGATACCCGGCCATCCTTCACTTCAATATCCATGGTCCCGGCAGTTGGCCTGCGACGTTGCATTCCCATGTCTTCTTTGATGCTGCCCGAAACGATAAGGAACCCGTTCTTTTGTCGAATCCGGAACCCATGAGCCTCCATGAGAGCCTTGAATCCATCCAAGGGAACCACATTCTTCCAGGAGCCGGTGACTGTGCCGGTCAAGTCGCTACCCGCCAATATTTTTAGGCCCGTTTTGTCCGAAAAATCCTTAATGAATTCCTTGATGTCGCGATTTTGAACGTCCAGGTCAATGCGTTGCAAGTTCATCTTCAAAATGTTGATGGTTTTTTCGGAGGCCTTGCGAATTCGCAGAATCCGTCCTTCGCGGAACACTTCAAGACCATTGGCCGAGCAAAGGGACTCTAAGCCCTCCAAAACCGGGATATCCTTCAAATGCACAGTGGCTTTGCCCGAAACCTCTTTGTCCGCAAGAATGCTAATACCATAGGCAGCAGAAATGGTGCGGAACACTTCGGAAAGATCCGCATCGACAAAATCGATGGACATTTTGGTGGTATCGAGTGATTCTTCGTCAGCACCCAAAGTGCCTTGGTATTTTTGATTCTGCGGCTCCGTAGCGGATTGGCTACCGCTCCTGCGCTGAATCATGTCCTGAATGGACGGAGACTCCCCCACCACGGGAACAATGGGCGACTTTGGCGCAGCAGACACTCCGGCAAGTAGGACCGAAAAAACAAGCAAAAATATTGGAAGCTTTCGCATAGGGGCGAAGATAGAATTTTTGGGAAGCTAAAAATGAAGCTCGCTGACGAGCACCCGCAAAACTTCGTCCGGTGAGGTCAATCCTTGTTTCAGCTTTTCTAGCCCATCCTGGAGGAGTGGCTCCATGCTCAGGCTCCGTCGCAGGTCCCCTTCGCTCACATTGGATAGAATTTGATCGCGGACTTCGGGGGTAATGGCCAGCATTTCGAATACCGCCATGCGCCCACGGTAACCCGAGCCACCACAATGGCTGCAGCCTGCCGGGTGGGCCACGCGCATGGGCAAACTGGGTAAAACCCGCAACTGCTCCACAGTTGGCTCGCCCCAGACGGCACATTGCTTGCAGAGCTTACGCACCAATCGTTGCGCCATGATACACAACACGGCGTTTCCGATCAGGAAGGGCTCGATACCCAGATCCTTGAGGCGGGTGATGGCTCCCACGGAATCATTGGTATGCAAAGTGGAAAGCACCAAGTGACCGGTTTGGGCCGCCTGGACCGCAATACGGGCTGTTTCGCCATCACGGATTTCGCCTACCAGAATAACATCGGGATCCTGGCGCAGGATGGAGCGAAGGGCAGAGGCAAAGGTAAGGCCGGCCTTGTCGTTGATTTGGACCTGGGAGGCTCCGGGCAAGTCATATTCAATGGGATCTTCGATGGTGGTGATATTGATATCATGAGTCAAAATATGCTGCAAACCCGCAAAAAGCGTAGACGATTTTCCACTGCCCGTCGGACCCGTCACGAAGATCATCCCCTGGGGACGTTTAAAGAAGTATTCCAGGCGCTCCCGCATGACCTCGGGCATTCCTAGGTTGTCCAGGCGCTGAAGAGTTGCGACTTGCCGCAAAAGACGCATCACGACTTTTTCCCCGAAACGGGTGGGCAGGGTGCTTACGCGGATGTCTACATCCGCGCCACGCCATTCCCAGCCAATTCGCCCATCCAGGGGAAGACGCTTTTCGGCGATATCCAGACTCGCCATCACCTTAATTCGACCCACCACCGCGCTCTTGAGCCACCCGGGCAAATTCAGGTGCAACCGGAGCATGCCGTCCTTGCGGAAACGAATTTTGAGAGAATCTTCTTCGGGTTCCACATGGATGTCGGTGGCGAGCTGCCTGAGAGCCTCGTTGACCACCCCTTCGACCAGGCGAATTACGGGACGCGCCTCCCAGGCTGCGTCACCCGCTTTGCCACGAAGCAGATCCTCGCTCAGGTCCGCGAGGGGATCATCCTCGGCAACTTGGGCCTGAACGAGCTTTTCACCGTTGGCCCGCCGGATTTCGTCTGGTTCTATGGATTCAAAAACAACAGGTCCACCGGCTTCGGCACGAACCAAACTGAGAAGAAGTTCGTCAGTTCTATCCGAACAACCCATGCGCAACACGCCACCCTCGTCCCCAAGATTGAGAACACCATGTTTTCTACACCATTCGGGAGAGATCGGCATACTCATAAAGATAGCAACTTCAGCCAAAGTCAATCACGCCCGTTGATCGAACGCTCAACGAATGCAATTCTCCAAACCATCCAAACCTGCCCACCCGAGATAGCTTTTGGATAGAAACTCACCCGAGCGGAGCTCCCTATTTTGCCTAATTACAAACAACTTTTCTTGTTCCTGATACTCCTCACGCTGACCCTGTACGCTCCCGCACAGGCGGGATCCTCCAACCAGAGACACATGGAAGCATTGGGCCGAGCCATGAATGCCATGGTCGTCTCGAACACCAAAATTTATGTGAATTGGAGACTCCTGTATAGCGACCCCAAAAATGTTGCATTCAACCTGTATCGTTCGACCAATGGCGCCACCCCGGAAAAACTGAATACAAATCCCATCTCCGCAACTACGGACTATTCCGACGCCTCGGTCACCGTTTCTGCCAATTCCTACACCTACACCACGAAACCCGTATCCAATGGAGCGGAAGGCATGGCCTCCGCGCCGGTCACCATTGGCAAGGCCTCCCCCATCCGCCAATATTTGCCCATTCCCCTAAAAACCCTGGGCGACCCTCTTTTCAAAACTCTGCATGTATATGTGGGAGATTTGGACGGCGATGGAGAGCTCGACTATGTGGTTAAACGAATGAAGGGCGACACACTCTCCACCATCATGCTCGATGCCTACAAAAACAACGGAACCTTCCTTTGGCGCATCGACCTTGGTCCCAATATTGAGAAGGGAAACAGCTCGGCCACCTCTCCCGTGCTCGTTTATGATTTCGACGGTGATGGGAAGGCGGAAGTCTTTGCAAAAACCGGAGAAGGAACGAAATTTGGAAATGGTATTACCATCGGGGATACCAATAAAGATGGCAAAACCGATTACCGGGCCTCTGCATTTTGGATTTACAATGTCCTGTCTGGCCCAGAATTTGTCTCTGTAATCAACGGCCTTACCGGAGCCGAAATTTCCCGGGACAATTTCATGCCTCGGGGGAAGGATACGGGCACGGACTTTGGAGATTCCTATGGACACCGCATGAATTTCATTTTTGTTACCGTTGCCTATTTGGATGGACTCCATCCCAGTATCGTCATGTCGCGCGGGCCAGGAGACTACATGAAGGTGCAAGCGTGGGACTTTGCAGCAAACAAACTTACTAAGCGCTGGGCTTGGAATAACTTGCATGGAGTTGGACTCCCTACCAATGTCGGATACGCCGATTTTCATGCCGTCCGCGCCTTGGACCTGGATGCCGATGGCAAAGATGAGATTTCCTGGGGCGGGTTTGCCCTGAACGATGATGGCAAAATCCTTTATGGCACACTACTCGGCCATGGGGACCGTTTTCAAATTGCCGATATCGACCCGAATCGTCCAGGTTTTGAGACCTACGCCATCCAACAGAATAGCGCAGCCTTGCTGGGTGCGGTCCTCTACGACGCCCAAACAGGCGTGATATTCAAAAAATTCATGACCGCCTCGGTAATTGATGCCGCCCGGGGCGAAGCCATGGATTTGGATCCGAGTTTTCCCGGCATGGAAGTGTGGTCCACCTTTGGCGGACTTCGAAGTGCACTGGGGGACAGCATCGCCCCACTTCCCAACACTCCCCCCCTGGGAATCTGGTGGGATGGCGACTTGCAACGCGAGATGCTTATGGGCATTGGCTCCACCGGCATGTCCCCGGGAATTGACAAATACAACCCCGTCACAAAAACCGCCGGCCGGATCTTTTCCATGTATAGCTCGGGTGGGGCCTATTCTTCGACCATTACCTATGGAGGACGTCCACAATTGTACGGAGACTTATTTGGAGACTGGCGGGAAGAAGTTGTAACGGAAAACTCCAGCGCAGACTCTTTAAGAATTTACACCACAACCATTCCTGCCCAACAGAGGATTCCATCCCTGATCCAGGACCCGTCCTATCGGAACTGCGTCAATGTCAAAGGATATTTACAGTCAACAAATCTCAGCTATTTTTTGGGAACAGGGATGAAGCTCGACAGTATTCCCGGTTGGCAAGATGTCCTGGAGCCCGTGGGATTAATTGCCCCTCCAAAACAAATGCGCCCCGGAACCATTCAGGGAAACACCCACGAAGGATTCTGGAGCGCAAAGTCCAGGAACGGAAAAACCTTCCGCTTGAATGGAAAGGTTAGCGGCGACTGAGGATAATTTTTGCGACCTCTTCGGTAGTGATATCGCCACGTTCTCCGATGCCACCTTGCCCACGGGCGACAAAGCGTTCCGAAACGCGTTTTGCCGCCTCGCCTGCGTCAACTTTATAGGCAGAAAGACGTGTGGGGCAACCCACGGTCGTGAAGAATTGCTCGGTTTTTTCGATGGCTGCTTCGGCCACCTCGGCATCGGCACCACTTAAACCCCAAACCCTTTGGCCATATTGGACAAGCTTCGCAAGCTTACCTGCCATTCGGTTGCGGGCGACCCCTGGCCAGATGATCGCCAAAGTTTGGGCATGATCCAAACCGTAGAATGCGGTGATCTCGTGTCCAATTCCATGCGTAGACCAGTCCTGGGGAATGCCTAGACCTATGTTTCCGTTTAACGCCTGGGTGGCGCACCACATGATATTGGCGCGGGCGGAGTAATTCTTTGGATCCTTCGCAAGCTTTGGAGCCTCCTCAATCAAGGTGTTGAGAATAGCCTCGGCCTGGCGGTCTTGCAAAGGCGCATCGGCGGGGAAGGTCAAATACTGTTCCAGTGTATGGACAAATGCATCGACGATGCCGTTGGCGGTTTGGCGCAAAGGCAATGTAAAAGTGGTTTCAGGATCTAAAATGCTAAATACGGGATAGACTAGGTTTGAAACGAAAAACAGTTTTTCTTGGGTGGAATTGCGACTGACCACGGCGCCGGCATTCATTTCTGATCCGGTGGCAGGAAGCGTCAAGACGCAGCCGAGAGGAATTGCGGAGGTAACCTCGGCGCCTTGGGCCAGGATATCCCAGGGATCGGAGCCTTTGAAGCCCGTTGCCGCAGCAATAAATTTTGTGCCATCCAGAACCGAACCCCCGCCGACGGACAGCAGAAATCCAATGTTTTCCTTACGGCAGAGCTCAACCGCCTTCATGCAGGTTTCGTAGCGCGGGTTGGGTTCTACCCCGCCGAATTCAAAAACTTGGTGCTTGGCTAAAGCGGCCATGACCTGCGGATAAACCCCATTCGCCTTGATGGAGCCACCGCCATAGACGACAAGGACCTTCGCCGACGCAGGAACTAGCTTCGCAAGTTTTGCGATGGAGCCTTTGCCAAAAACAATCTGAACCGGATTATGAAATGTAAAGTTTTGCATAGCCTGAAATGTAACTTCCAAGCCGCCCAGATGCATGCAATTATGCAAGGCAAATTGTATACCGCCGTATAGGGAAATCAAACCCCGTCCTGCAACGAGGACAAGGCAAATGCATTTAAAGGCAAACTGGGGCCCAAAATATGAAAATTGGGAATTCATGTGTCATGCCCGGCACGGGCATCACCGGTGCGGGTTGCAGTGTTTCTTCGGGCATGGTGCGGTGATGGCCGTTCCGGCCATGACAAAGACAATAAAATCACCTAAAAGTTGAAGGTATTTTTAATGCGTTTGCCCTGCTGATCCACCCCACTCCGGGGCGATCCGGACTATTTCCCGGAAAGGGTCTTTTTCACCAGGGCCATCAATTCTGCTTCCTTGGCAGGATCGTACCCCACCATGCTACCCAAAAGCTCGCCTTTGGGTGAATAGAAGAACACTGCAGGAACATTCTCATATTTGAGAACGGGAGCCATGGTGTTTTTTGGATCCAAAAGCAAGAGCCAGTCGATGCTCATTTTTTTAGCAAAGGTTTTCACTTTATCGGGTGATCCCTTGTCAATACTGATTCCAACCACCGCCAGATCCTTGGCTTCGGGTAGCTTGCGCAAAGCCTTCACATTTTCCACCACATTGCGACAGGTGGTGCACCAGGTGGCCCAGACATCAAGCAGGACATACTTCCCTTCAAATTCAACCTGGGAATGATTTTTGCCATCCAGGTCGGGGAAGGCGAACGGTGGCAGTGCAGCATTGGACACCTGAAGTCCACAAAGGACTGCGAGAGATGTCATAGCAAGGGTACGGCTGGTCCATTTGAGTAGATTCATCATGTCTCCTTTCGTTTAGAATGCGTAGCGGATGCCCAGAACCCAGAGGCCCTGGTGATAGGTTTCATCGGGTGCGTAGAACTGATATCGCTCCAAATCCCCGTAGGTATTGCGGGTACAATAATCGTAAGAAAAATTTACGCTGTTGGGAACCAGCCGCGACCATTCGACCCACGATTCGCGAAACGGAATGGACACCTTACCACCGAAGGTCCAGGAGTGGAATGGGTAAAAACGAATGTCCGCAGTACGATACCGCTCCCCTCCCCCATATACGGGACGGGCAAAATTGGCGCCACTCTGGTCGTAATACCTTGTGCGCAGGCGCACATAGGCGCCCTCGTAAAGGTAATAGAGCACTTTGAAATCCACGGTGGCGGAATTCAACCCCCAGGAATCATCGTAATACCTTCCATCCAGTTGAAGGGAGGCCTTTAAAATGTCGTTCCAAGTAATCCCCTGAACCATGGCGGCGGAAAGGGCGAGTGCATTCTTGCGATCAGGCACGACCTCCGTCAACATTGTGCCAGTTTGTGTGTAAACGGGCGTATAGGGATGCCCCAGATACCCCTGCGAGGCCATCCAGTGGGCACCCATCGAAGTCAGTGTTGTCGCAGTCCAGGATTGGGCCAAGGTGAGCTGGTAAGAATCGATGTTTTTTTTGCCACCGGGAGCGAGGGGAGGATTTCCGATAAAGTCATCAAAGTTGTGGCTGTAAGAAAAGCCTAACGTGGTATTGCGTTCATTGAAATCCCAGGAAAGGTAAGCGCCCGGGGCATAGGAAACATAATCGCTCTCGTGGCTCATGGCAAAAACCAACCCACCCCCACGACCTTCGCGGGAAAACCCTGCCTTGAAGGATTCTGAGGCCCGGAGTTCCACTTTTCGTCCCCCATTCACGGTGGCTCCCGTAGTTCCATCCACGGGAACATTGGATGCGACCGATGCACCGGATCTCCCGTCCTCTCTGGGAATGGCATCCAGAATGGACGCATTGGCGGCTTCGGCCATGGGGTCTTTGGAACCCAGGAAGCGGCTCGCACCCGTAACGGCATCGACTTCCTGGTCCCAGCCCACGGTCCATTCCTTATTTTCATCCAGGGGCAAATTCAGGCTCCACTCCGCAGCCTTGCTCCACACGCCGTTGTTGTCGGTAAAGCGATTGACTTTAGCGTCGAAGGTAGCACCACCTCCGCTGGCAAAAAGAGGAACCGCGATGGCAATCCCAAGCCATAATTTCGGCATCAGCATCCGCAACCACCTCCGGCTGCGGATCCGCCACCGACGGAGCCCTCCCGCCGAGGCGCATTGTGCGATTCGCCCGAGGATTCCAGAGGGTCATCACTGAATTGCATAGCTGGATCCGACAGGTATTCTCGCTCCATTTGGGGAACCATGGCGCATGAGGTCAGGGTGGAGCAAGCCACGCCGATTAGAAGTAATAAATAAAGTTTTACCATCTGTATTTCCACCATCCTACCCCAGGACCATGACAGGCCGTACATTTACCTGTGGCCTTGTCAAAAGTGAGAGGAAGTTTTGCAAAAGGGGGAAGAGTATCATAGGCCACATTTTCGGGAGCAAACTCCACATCCATAGTCCCATTGGCGTGCTTGCCCATGGGGCGCAAAGGAAGCAGCCGGGTAGAGTCACCATTCTGTCCGAACCATTGGGTTAGAATGCTTTGAATTTTAGCATAGCCTTCGTTGTCATAAGCAGGGTCAATGTGCGCCAAGGAGGGCTGATGAACGGTATCCCCAAGGGGTCCAACCATGGCCTTGGCATGAACGGATCCAAAATGGCAATCCATGCAAGTAATTTGCCCATTGGGATAGGATTGAGCATCCACCATGAACAGGTGACGAAAGTGCTGCCCCGAAACGGGCGGGTAGCCATGGCAAAGCCTGCAGTCAGGAAGATCCACAAGAGTCACGGCCCGGGGAGCATCATTTTCTCCCAGGTCCTCGCGCTCTACGATACCCCTGCAGCCAATTAGGATAGTGAGAAGCAACAATCCGAAAAACCACTTCATCAATCGGAACCTCCGGAGACGGCCTGGCGGACAATGTCAATGGTCAATACTTCGGGGAGGACAACGGCATTATCCCATGCACCCTTTGGAATATACAGGTAAAAAGGAACTGCCGCGCGACCATGGGCCCGCAGGAATGCGGTAATGGTTGGATCCTTCTTGGTGTAGTCAATGTGCCGGAAGGTCACTTGATTCTCCAAGAAAATCTGCTTCACGGTTTGGGTGGATAGCACTCCCTCCTCATTGACCCGACAGGTCAGGCACCAGCTCGCCCCGAAATCCAAGAATAAGTCCTGGGATTCGGAAAGTTTGCGCAGTTCCGCTTCGGAGAATCCATCGGATACCTGACTCCCCTGCTGCGGCGCCACCCAAGCGGGCTTCACCCAAAGCCAAGTAAATGCGCCAATAAGGACAAGGGCCAGAATCTTCATGGTCCATTGCTTGCGGACCGTCGCCATGGGTCCGCCAAAGCGGGCGATGCCCCAGGCCGAAAGACCAATGACCACCAGCAACGCCAAAAACCGGAATGCCACGGAGGTGCCCAATAACTCAGCAAGAACAGAGAGCAGCCAGACTCCCGTAAGTAAAAGGACAAAACCCATCGCTTCCTTGAAGTAGACCATCCACATTCCGCGCTTGGGAACAAATTTCAGCCATTGAGGAAACACACTCAACAGGACGTAGGGGGACGCAAGCCCCAGGGCGACCACGCTCAATATCCCTAAAAAGACAATATTTGTCTGGCCCATGGCCACGCCCAAGGCAGGCCCCAGGTAGGGCGCCGAACAGGGAGTAGACATCAAGGTCATGAAAACCCCGCCAAAAAACACCCCGCCCAAGCCCGATTTGCGACCTGCGCCATCCATTGCGGTTTGCGCACTTGAAGGCATGGTCAGTTCGAACAAGCCAAATAAGTTCAGGGCAAAAACCACGCAGATCAAAGTGATTCCAACGACAAACCCGGGACTCTGGAATTGAAAACCCCAACCTCCAAATTCACCCGCGACTTTCAGAGCCAACAACAGGCCACCCAAAATCCAAAAACTCACTAGGACCCCAAGGGAGTACACAATACCCGCAACCCAGGGCTTCGCTCCGGCCTTCTTGCTATGCTCCACCAGGCTAAATATTTTAAGCGAAAGAACCGGGAGCACGCAAGGCATCAGGTTTAAAAGGAGCCCACCAAAAAATGCCATCAGCAAAACCGACAGCCAGCCCATCGCCGGGGCAGGAATTTGCGTGGGAGCCACAGAAACAGACCCTGCACCGGGAGTTGCTATTTGCACTTCATCGGGAGGCAAACAAATGGAATCATTACAGCTTTGATAACTCAATTTAGCGAATTTAGGCGTCCGTCCGTCGGCAGGGGGCAACCGCACGCCGATCTCGATGCGCCCTTCGAACCAGGATTCTTTGAGCCCCAAGGTGGTGTTCATTCTTTCTTTCGGAGCCGGAAAAGTCACAATCACCCCAGGAATTGTCGCAGAATCTTCCAGTGTCACTTCCGCTTTGATCAAGAACGAATCGGCAGGGGTATTGGATACAATGTGCCAACCCGGAGCAATGGTCACCTCGAGGCCCATGGAGTCGGAAGAACGCCCGGGGACCCAATTCAGCAAAGGCTTTACGGGCTGAGCAAAAGACAACGCAAGAGCGAGGGAAATTGAAATAAAAAGTGCGCGAAGGTTCATGGCGTGTACACCGCTTTGAAGTTTTGGAATCCTGTAGCATTCACCAGCTGGGTTACTGAGGTATTCCCCAAACTAATGGTTATTGTAGCATTTTTTCCGCTCGTGTTGCCTGAGGTCATTTGGATAATCACCTTGTAGGTTCCCTGGGGTTGCAGAACCCCGGCTTTGTTTTTTCCATTCCATGTAGTGGTCAACGCACCAGGACCGCCACGGGTCGCACCGCTGACTCCATCCGTGGTATTCCCGGTCTTGGCAGTCCATAGACTCAAATAATGAATCCGCTCAAAACCGTGCGCATCCAGTGTGCTGATATACTGACCGGCAGCATTCTCCACCCAAATGGCCACTACATTTTTGGGGGAAAATGCTCCCGTAATTGTCGTTGTTGTCACGCTCACCGCCAGGCTGCCCGTCAAATTCCCCCCAGAAACAATCGAGGAGGATGACAAGGGAGGTACGGATGAAGATGTAGCACTGGAAAGGATCGCCCCACTGGACTGGGGGCTGGAACTGGACAGATTTCCATTACTGGACAGACTTAATCCACTGGACAGAGCTGCATCACTGGACAAGGCTTCGATCGTTGAAGAGGAGGACACATCCACGAGGGAGCTAGAAACACTCAGACAGGGATACTTGTTGAGGGAATTGCCCCCATTGTAGCTGTCATCATCATCATCATCATCATCATCATCATCAGAACTATCGTCTCCAGAACCACCTGGATTGACAGCCCCATCCACACAAGGTGTCTGGGCAGCCTGAACATCCCCTGCCGAGGGCAAGGGTGCAAGGACTTGGCTATTCTGGCAAGCCAAGAAGGACAGGGTGGCCAGAAATATTGCGCCGAAACAAATGAATATCTTCATGAGAATCTCCGTGAGGAATCTACATGAGTAATTTACATGATTTCAAGCATGGCGAACCGAACCAACTCCTTCCCCCGAGGAAGCGCCTGGAGTTCAAGGCCCTTTTATTTTTGGTTACTTCGAGCAAAGCGTTGAAACATTTTTCAACAAAATCGCTTTCCCATGTCCATTGGATGGACATTGCCTCAGTTAGGATAGATGAATTTGTTTGTTTATGATTGAACATTCCACATCTGGGTAAGTTTGTGATATAATCAGTGAATCCACTCATCGAGGATAAAATGAACTTACGGAAAATCGCCTACCCGCTCGCCCTAGGGACCATTGCCATCCAGCTTTCTGGATGTTTCTTGGACTCCTCATCCCCTACAGCAGCAACCACTCCCACCGACTCCAGTATTGCCCTTGGATCCAGCTCCTCGGCCGATCTTTCCAGCTCCGCCAGTGTGGTGGTTCCTGTGGAACTTGGCGCGGCACCCACCCTCGCCGTTCTTCCCTGGAATGGCGCGAAGGCCGCTTACTCCATCATCATGGATGACTATTGTAGCGGAACCACCGAATCTCTCCGCTGGGCCGACTCCGTTGCCTTTGCTCGTCAAATTAGCGTCGGTTTTGCAATTGTCGCCGGATCCTGCCAACAGACGGATTGGGACATCGCCAAGGCTATGATCGCCCACGGAAGCGAACCCGTCAACCACTCCCTCACGCACTCGGACCCCGCCACATGGGCTGCCGGAACCGAAGAAATTACCGCCAGCACCCAGGCGATCCTTGTCAATACCGGAGTTCTACCCACCTTTATGGCCTACCCCTTTGACAAGGCCACCGTTACAACCCAGGCCGACCTCGTTGCGCAGGGCTACCTCGGCGCCCGTAACTATGTTACCCGCACTTACGGCGGAAAAGGATTCAACTCGATCGCCTCCTTCAACGGAATCAAAGCCGAATACGATGCACGCCAACCTGCCGCACCAGATCCCAACGCAGTCTACCAGCTTTATGGGATGGACGCCTACGCCGACCAGGCCGTCACCAAGGGTGCTTGGGCACTACGCGAAACCCACGGGGTGGAAGATGGATCCTGGGGTGAATGGACCAAAACCGAATTCATCGCTCATTTTGACCACCTGGCCATGCTGCAAAATCAAGGCGATCTCTGGGTAGCTCCTCCTTCGAAGGTAATCCGCTATGTCAATCTCGCCAAGCAGGCTACTTGGAATTTGGTCGCGGCTCCCGATGCCTATGAAGTCCAATGGGGCACATCTGCAGACACCCTGGCCCGTTATGGCGTACCCCTCCGCATTCAAGTGAGCGGAACCTGGAAGGCTTTCCAAGGTGGCGTAGATTTGGGCGCCACAGCCAACGCAGCAGGGACCGTTATTTCCGCCAATCCAGCACTGGGAACAGTCCGTCTAGTCCCATGATTTTGACAACCAAACTCTCTCACTTAGGCGCCTCCTCCGGGAGGTGCCTTTTTCCGGAAGGGGCAAAAGCCCATGCCACAGTTCGACCCGATGAATTCGTTTCTGGTTTTTGTTCCTGTCTAACCTGACATAGTTTAAATCCAATTCCACTTTTTGTTTGAGGTTCCCATGAACATCCGCAAGGCAATCCTCGCGTTTTCAAGCTTCGCCTGCGCCAATCTACTCTATGGATGTTTTGAATCCAATTCACCAACAGCAGTCCCCTCAAGCTCCAGCGACCTTTCGGAAACGGGCATCAGCAGTTCTTCTGAAGTTCCACAAGCGAGCTCATCCAGCGTGGTTCCGGTTGAATTGGGCGTGGCCCCTTCCATCAGCATTCTTCCCTGGAACGGAGCACAGGGCGCGTACTCCATTATCATGGACGACTATTGTTTTGGCACCACCAAGTCATTACAATGGGCAGACTCCATCGCCTTCGCCCGCCAGATGAGCATTGGCTTTGCCGTGGTCGCCAGCAAATGCCAGGTCGCGGACTGGGCCAAGGCCACTGAGATGATTTTGCATGGCAGCGAACCGGTGAACCATTCCTCCAAGCACACCTGTGCCGACCCATCCCGTTGCAACGGAGCCACCCCCTGGCTCGCGGGCTCCACCCAACTTGCCCTGGAGATCGACAGCAGCACACAGACGATTGAGACCAATACGGGATTCCGCCCCACTCTCTTTGGTTACCCCTACGATGTGGCCACCGACGAAACCCAAGCCGAACTATTTGCCCTGGGCTATTTTGCCACCCGGAGCTACACCCATCGCAACCACAGTTATGGTGGCTTGAACCACGCAGCCTATTTTGACGGGTTTGCGCTGGACTACGATGCGCGGGCGCCTTTGGCCCAGATTGCGAATCAATCCTTCGGCATGGATGAATTTGCCGATAGCGCGGTTTCAACAGGCACCTGGGCACTCCGCGAAACCCATGGCGTCGCCGACAATTCCTATGGCCCGTGGACCCAGGCGGAGTTCATTGCCCACTTTGACCATTTGGCGGCCTTGCGCGACCAGGGAAAATTGTGGGTCGCCGCACCTTCAAAGGTGATTCGCTATATCAATTTATCCTCCCAGGCCACCTGGAATCTGGTTACCGCTCCCGATGCCTTCGAGATCCAATGGAGCACTCCGGTGGATACTCTTGCCCGTTATGGAGTCCCTCTTCGCATCCAGGTGACCGGAGCCTGGAAGGCGTTCCAGGCCGGCATCGACCTTGGAGCCACAGCCACTGCAACGGGAACGCTGATTTCGGTGAATCCTGCTTTGGGTACCCTCCGCCTCGTGCCTTGATTTTTCTCAAGGCCTGGGGGATTTAGGAATTAGGCGCAAGCCGAAGAAGTGCCTCGGCAGGGGTGAGGCATCGCACCCCTAAGTGCCCTCGCAAAGCCAGAAGATGCTCGTCCCCCGTAGCGATGATTTCCGCATCAAATGCTATGGCGCATGCCACCACATGGTCGTCATCGGGGTCTTTAGGAATAAGGGCCGGAACAATTTCGGGTGCAACAAGTTCGCACAAGTCTTCTACTTCACGGACAAAGCGAAATGCGGTGAGCTCTCCCAGCCCAAACTTCGGCCGTTCTAAAACATCCTTGAGTTCGGCAAGCATCCATGGAGAAACCGCCACGCGTATGTGCCCTCGCAGCGCAAGTTCGATCAGGGCTCTGGGAACCCCGTTCCAAAGTAGTCCCGATACCCATACATTGGTATCGAAAACAACTTTACGCATTTTTGCCTCGCTTCCGTTTACGAATTGCCTGGATTTCGTACAAAACATCGGACTCGGCAACTTTCTGCGAAGACGCTAGTTGGGAGCCCAATTCGAAAAGGCGAGACCAGCGCTCCCTGCGCTCCAAATACATTCTGGCCGCTTCGCGAATTAGCTCAGACCGATTGCGAGACTCCTGCTCGGCTTGTCGGTCAATCCGTGCCAAGAAATCTTCGTCAAAGGATATGTTTACTGTTGAACCCATAGATCACCTCTATTTGAATATACAATTTTTGTATATGGGATAGGGCGACTTATTAGGCCATTCTAGGCCATTTAAGGGACACCAACATGCAACGATTCCTGTCGTAGCAACCAGATGCCGAAGGGGCGCTGGAGGCCCTGACCAGGTAGTACCCTGCCATTCCGCCGGCCTCGCTCCAGGGGCGCATGCCTGCAGTCGTGAAGCCCGAGAGCGACCCATCGGAATGGTCGTCGGTGAATGATGCGGAATGGATGGGTGTCGCGCCCAGTAGGGCGCAAAACAAAAACGCAATTAGGGCTTTAGGGGGGGGGGGGCAATTTATGTGCCATAGGGAGGCAAAGGTAGAAAAGAAATTGCACACAATATATCCGGTTTCGGAGGGAGTACGCAAGGCGGGGGGATTTTTTCCATCATTTTACATATTATCACAAAAAAACCATTTATGTATATTATATGATAACATGAAAGGTATTATTTCCGACATGCGCCTATTGCAAAGTCACGCTCCAGCTATGGATCGGATCTTTCGGATTGGGGACTTGGCGATTCTTCTCCAAGCAGAGGGAAAGACTCTCCATGACCGTATCGCACGACTCATCGACAATCAATTGCTGGTTTCCATTTGCCGCGGACTCTACGGAACCGAAGGTTGGACTTTGGAATCCGCAAGCGCAAGACTGTACCCGGAATCTTTTGTATCTGGTCCTTCCATGCTTGCCGAACACCTGATGATTGGAACGGTGCCCACACAGCAACTCTTCTGTATCAAGACAGGCTTGCCACGAAGCTTTGACACGCCCCATGGTCAGATCGAATTCCACTCCATTCAACCCAAGCAATTATTTGGTTATGCGAGGCAAGGTCTTGTGAACAAAGCCAACCCGGAACGCGCCCTGCTAGACACCCTGTACTATCACCTGAGGGGTGAGAAGTTCTTCTTCGACCTTTTCTCGGATGTCAATATTAGTACCATCGACGCCAAGCTCTTCGCACAATATGTCGCAAAATTCCGCAACCCAAAATTCAAGGCCTTTGCACATGACTACTATCGCACCCGCAGTCAAAACAACGGATGACCTATTGCTATGGTTCCTCGGGTACTTCGCGCAGAAGTTCCGCAACCGCGCCATTGTCAAAGGAGGCATGGTGCTCCGGCTCTTGAATTCGCCACGAGCCACCAATGACCTAGATATCTTGTTCGTACCGTTCTCTTCCAAGAAGGAAATTCTACCGGAGCTAGAGCAGGTACTTGCCGATGTGGATGAAATAGAATCCCAGGTGAGTGCCGACTCCAAGTGTATCCGTTGTAGAGTCCGCTATGGCAAGCTCCAAATTCAGATTGAGGGCACCATTGCTGAGTCCTGCGAGTACGAATCCGTCAGCACAGTGAGCCACGGCGCGCCCCTCCTACTGGCCATCCAAAGACGAGACATTGCCCTAGCCCATAAGATTGGCGCATGGAACGAGCGTGACCTGATGCGCGACCTATATGACATCCACTACTTCATTTCCGTTTTGGGGGTGAAACCGGACCTGCTTACACTTGAAGAGCGGTTGCGGCATGTTTTTTCGGGACGAAAGAATCGCAGCAAGGCCATGACGATGTCCGAGCTGATCCACAAGATGGAGCTAGCCCATCGGAACCTGGATGCAAAGAGATTGAATGAAGAGCTTGGTGCGATTCTTTCCAAAAATGAGCGCGCGGGGCTTGACATGAAAATTAAGACGGGGTTGTACCGACTTATGGAAATGCTGCGGGGGAATTGACCCAAGGCGCTTGGTCGAATACCAATACATGAATCAACAATAATACGGGGAATCCCGAGAGTGGTTCTTTCTTTAGAGCGACGAACCAGAGTCGAAAGGCAACATCACCTTGGCATGGGATGTGAATTTGAATATTTCGACCGTTGCCACACTTTGAACGCATGAATCCTATTCTGGATTCATGTCGTCGTATTTCAGAGATAATTTTCTCTTATCGGCTAAACGCCCCTGTGCATTTGATTGGCCCTAATACCAAGGAGTCTCCATGTTCTGGAAAAAATTGAAACTCACTCTCGGGATTCTGGCCTTGGCGGGTTCGGCACTGGCCGTGACTGGTGTGGTCATCAACCAGGCAGGCGCACCCCTTTCCGGCGTGGTGGTGACACTGGTGACGGAGGGAAGCACGGTGAACACAGATGTTGCGGGTCAGTTTACACTACTTGCCCAAGGATCGACCTCCCTGAAATCCGGAGTTTCCCCCATTCGTATTGGAATGGTAAACGGGGCTCTGGAATTTTCTTTGCCACAAAGTGTCCGAGGATCCTTGCGCACTCTGGACATCCATGGCAAACAAATAAATTCCTTGCCCCTTCATCAGTTGAATGCAGGAACCCACCAGTACAGCCCGCTAGGAAACAATCCCGTGGCTCCGGGAATTTATGTGGTCCAATACCAGCTGGGCAGTGACCAGGGTATGATTCGGCTTGCGGTAACTAACTCTGCAGGCAAATCCAACGGACTTTTCCATTCCGCGAGGAACGTCCTTCGCCTTACTCCCCAAGGGGCGCTAGACTCCGTCAGTTTCACCAAAGCCGGTTACGCCTCCAAGCGCGTGGGCATTACCGATTATGCAGCAGACTTGGGTAATGTAACCTTGGCAACCGAGGTCTCCACCTGCACACCAACCACAGGTGGCTGGCAGACCTGCGCCGCCAATGATCCCAAGGTCCGCATCGTCGGTCGCTCGAACATCGCCAACCCTTTGCGCCCTTCCATTTCCTGGTCGGGGAGCGCCATTCAATTTGCCTTCACCGGAACCTCGGCCAAAATTCACCTCTCGGGCCATGGAAGTCTTTTCAATGTATTTCTAGATGGAAATGACTCGGTGCCCAGTCAGGTTCTGGATCTTTCCAATTCCACCGATACTTTGCATGTAGTGGCGACTGGGCTGAGCGCTGGAGATCATCGCATTACGGTTTACAAGCGCACCGAAGCTCAGTATGGCGACGCCGTTTTCTCCGGGGTTGAAGTCCTGGGCACCCTGAGTGATCTGCCCGCGGCCAAGACCCGCAAAATTGAATTCATCGGTAACTCCATCACCTGCGGTTACGGCAACCTGGTGGACGACCCCAATCACACCCAGTCCTTCCTGATCACCACGGAGGACCACTCCATTACCTACGCAGCGTTGGCGGCCCGTCACCTCAATGCCGAGGAGCATGCGGTCTGCGTTTCTGGTCGTGGCATCTATCGCAACAACGACAACACCCAGACCGGAACCCTGCCCACCCTGTTTCCCCTGACCTCCTACAATTCAACCGCCACCTGGGATTTTTCGCGCTGGACAGCCGACATCGTAGTCGCCAATTTGGGAACCAACGATTTCTACACCGGACCACCCGATTCGACTGGCTTCGTCACGGCCTGCATCAACTTTGTGAAGGCCATCCGCACCCGCTATCCCAATGCCAAGGTCCTTATGGTTAATGGTCCCATGGTCTCGGATTATTACCCCACCAATCCGGCCACGGGACAACCCTACGCCAGCGAAACCATTTGGAAGCGGTATTTGGATGCGGCAAAAACGGCTCTCGTTGCCCAAGGGTTTTCCGGTGTGGATCGTCTCTCCATCCCTTCCCAATCCGCAGCGCTGAGCTACGGCGCGGACTGGCACCCCAGCCGGGGTGAACACGCCCTCATGGCTTCGCTCCTGGAAGCAAAAATCACCTCACTGGGCTGGCTCACTGCTACGACATCCAGCAGCTCGGTGGCAGGCTCCAGCTCCTCCATCACGAGCTCATCTAGTTCCTCCGTAGTTGCATCCAGCAGCAGTGCTGCCAGTGGATCCAATATTTCCCTGAGTGGTACAACCTCTTTTCCGATGACCGTTGGAACCACTTACCAGGTAACCAGCACCTGCGCATCTGGACAGATCGCCTTTTCCAAGACCTGGAATGCTACCGATGGTTGTGCCATCAATGTCTTGATTGGCGGAGCAACAATAACGGACCCCACAAATTGTTGGGTTGCCGCAACCCCTCCCACCTCCTCCTTCCAAATGTCTACTCAAATTACCGGAACTTCAATATCCTGTAATTAGTCCTGCCTAAGTCGGAATATATGACTTCAATCAATTGCAGGAGAGAATGGAATCTGAGGATACATTAGGAGGGATACCCTTTTACCCGAGACCTGAATGAACCTCCGGAAACTTTCTTCCATCCTATTGGGAATGGCCATTGTCGGCTCTCTATTCAACTGCGCTGAATCTGCCCTGCCCAATGGACCTGGGGATATTTCTTCGAGCTCTGATGGGCAACTTACATCCAGTGGATTTCTGGGTAGTTCCTCGAATCCGGTGGATGGTGGTTCTTCCACGACGGGCTCCTCGTATACAGGCTCTTCCGAAACGGCCCAATCGGGAGGCTCTAGTTTGACAGGAACCAGCTCATCAAATGGCATTGCCCTTCCCCTAGGCAACGCACCATCGGTCAGCATCCTTCCTTGGAACGGCGCGAAGGGAGCCTATTCCATTATCATGGATGATTTTTGTTTGGCAACCACAACCTCGCTGAGATGGGCGGACTCTGCGGCCTACGCACGCAATATGAGTATCGGATTTGCCATCGTCACGGGATCTTGCCAGGCCACCGACTGGGCCACGGCTAAGATCATGCTTGGGCACGGAAGCGAACCGGTGAACCATTCCTTTTCTCATGCAGCCGGCGCGACTCCCGTTGGACTCGAAGTAGACAGCAGCACGCACATGATCGAAACCAACACCGGATTTCGTCCAACATTTTTTGGCTACCCCATGGATGAGGGTTCTGATGCTGCTCAGGCGGAACTCAAGGCACTTGGTTACCTGGGCTCCCGCAGCACAACCTACACGGTGTGGACCGATGCCCGCTTCAACAAGGTCGCCGGGTTCAACGGATTTACCCTGGCTTACGAACCCAAATCAAGCCCGACTTATCCACAACTTTCCTACGCAGATTCCGCCGTGGCGAGAGGGGTGTGGGGATTGCATGAATCTCACGGAGTTGCGGATAATTCCTATAATCAATGGACATCCCACGCAGAATTTGAAACCCATCTGGATCACCTGGCCGCCCTGCGTGACAAAGGCGACCTCTGGGTCGCACCCCCATCAAAGGTGATTCGTTACATCAAGTTATCGACCCTGGCAACTTGGACTTTGGTGCAGGCTACCGGAGCATTTGAAATTCATTGGACCACCCCTGCAGACACCTTGGCCCGGTACTCGGTTCCACTTCGTCTCCAGGTGTGTGGAGAATGGACCGCGACCCAATCCGGCACGAGCCTAAACGCAACCCTATCCGGTGGCCAAACAAAAATTTCCGCCAACCCTTCCCTGGGAACCGTAAGGATCACTCCGACGGGGGCAGGAAATTCTTTGTGCACAAATAATTCTGGATCCTCGAGCTCTAGCACTGCAACCTCCAGCGGGAGTGCCGGTGGCGGCGCCATCAGCATTACGGGTTCATTACAGCACCTCGTGGCGGGAACCTATTCGGCGACAACCTCCTGCACCGGAATGGTTAACCTTCAAGGCACTCGGGACATCAACGTGTCCATCAACGGATCCCCTAACATTGGCCTGGACTATTTGGCGGTCCCCGTTCCCGGACCCTCGTTCAACCTGGTCGTGACGGGCGATGTCACGGTCAGCTGTTACTAAAGGATTTTCCGATGAACCTGCATAACCATTTCAAAATTCTTTTCACCGCAGCCCTCGCAAGTCAAATGGCGGGCTGTTCGGACAGTTCCTCCCCTACGGGTAGTTTGGATGTAAACAGTAGCACACTGAATGGTTCCAGCGGCACAAATCTTTCTGAAGAAAATCAAGGCGGCTCCTCGGGCCAAATTCCTCTGGACTCATCCAGCGGTCCGCTGGGTGGCACCTCCTCGGGAGCGTCTTCGGGCATTACGAACACGAGCTCCTCCAACAGTGGCCCAGCAACCCTGGGGACAGCGCCCACCATCCGTATTCTCCCCTGGAATGGAGCCAAGGGCGCCTATTCCCTCATCATGGATGACTTCGGTGCCTGGGGCGCTAACGGCACCCACGCGTCCACTCCGCTGATCTGGGCCGATTCAGTCGCCCATCTACGGCAATTGCCCATAGCCTTTGCCATCGTCACCGGGGATTGCCAGCCCGATGAATGGGCCGCAGCAAAAATCATGATGCAACATGGAAGTGAGCCTGTAAACCACTCCGCTACCCATAGCCAGACCGAGGACCCAACAGCAAGCACAAACACAATCGAAGCGGAACTGGGATACCGCCCCACCTTTTACGGATATCCCTACGACGTGTCCACTCCCGCAATTCAGGCCACCTTGAAAACCCTGGGCTATATTGGCTCCCGTAGTTCGAATGTGGATACATCTTGGCCATTTAAACAATTCAATGCGGCAACCCATACGGACGGATTCACCATCGTATTTGATGCCCGCCGACCTCCTCCAGCGGGAACATATTTTTATGCGGACAAAATGGACGCCTACGCAGACTCCGCCGTGTCCCGAGGCGAATGGGCTTTTCGCGAGACCCACGGAATTGCCGATGGTTCCTATGGTGAATGGACATCCAAAACTGAATTCCTAAATCACATGAATCATTTGGCGAGCTTACGCGACAAAGGGGATCTTTGGGTTTCCACGCCTTCTACGATTCTGCGCTACATCAATCTATCCATCCAGGCGACCTGGAAAATGGTAACCAAGGCTGATGCCCACGAATTGCAGTGGACCATTCCTACGGACACCCTGGGTAGATATTCTGTGCCCCTTCGCCTGGAAGTCTGCGGGGAATGGAGCGCAACCCAAGGGAGCACGAACCTCAATGCCACGATCTCCGCTGGGCAAACGAAATTCTCCGCCAACCCTTCCTTGGGAACAGTAAAACTCACTCCCACCGGCGCAGGGAATTCCATGTGCACCACTCCGTCGGAATCTTCGAGCTCGGGAGGAATAGCCCAAAGTAGCAACAGCAGTGGGGCTAACCCCCTAAGCCTTACCGAAACCAAACAGGAGATTGCGGCAGGCACCTACTCCGTAACCACGTCATGCGCAACCATGCTTCAATTCACTCCTCCCACAGGGAGCAACAATATCCATGTGACAATCAACGGTGTAGCCCATACGGGACTATATTCTCTTCAGGTCCCACCACCGGGGACTACCTTTGCGATGGTGGTGACTGGTGGAGCCGGCGTTCTCTGCTGGTAATCATTCCCAAGGAATCCTCATGAATTTACGCACAACACTCCTTTTAAATATTCTGGGACTTGCTCTCGCGTTTTCCATTTCTTCCGCTAAAACCAATCCCCCGGAAATATCAGTATTGCCATGGAACGGCGCCAAGGGCGCATACTCCCTCATCATGGACGACTTTTGCATGTGGGACCGGATCAATGCGTCGTTGAAATGGGCGGACTCCGTGGCGAATGAGCGTAAGCTCAATATCGGATTTGCAGTGGCAACCGCATCCTGCCAAGCCGGAGAATGGGCCACGGCAAAGACCATGCTCGAGCACGGAAATGAACTGATCAGCCATTCGGTCAGCCACACCCATCCCAAAGACTGGACTGGCATGAGCGAAATCACCAATAGCACACAAACTATTTTTGACCACACAGGATTTCGGCCGACATTTTTCGCCTACCCCTTTGACGAAGCCACGGACAGCACCCAGGCCGAGCTTGTGCGACAAGGATACTTGGGTGCGCGCAACTATGTCACCCGAACCTACACGGGAGCCGGCTTCAACTTCGCAGCCACTCTCAACGGCATTACCGCTGAATACGATGCACGCCAGCCTCCCCCACCGGATCCGAACGCACAGTACCAGACCTATGCCATGGATGCATACGCGGACTCAGCCGCATCCAAAGGGGCGTGGGCCTTGCGAGAAACACACGGCATCGAAGATGGCTCCTGGGGAGCATGGTCCAAACCCGAATTTATCGCACACCTGGACCACCTGGTTCAGTTGCGTGACCGGGGCGAGCTCTGGATAGCGACGCCCTCCACAGTCATACGCTACGCCAATCTTTCCAGGCAGGCCCAATGGAGAGTCACGAAGATTTCCAATACCTATGAAGTGCAATGGACCACACCCAAAGACTCTCTGGCACGCTATGGCACACCACTAAGGATCCTTGTTGGCGGAAAATGGAAAGCGACTTTGGCGGGAAAGAATTTGGATGTAAAGATCACCGCAGAGGGCACTCAAATTTCAGTAAACCCCACATGGGGAATCCTTCGGTTGACTAGGCCTTGAGGCGCTTCATTTGCCGGGGCTTGCCAATAGAGCCACGATCGACTAATTGGCATATTCCCATCAGATGATTGCCCTTGGCGACCTGGACAGGGACATCACCAAGGAGAAGATGGAATGCCTTGTATCCAAGGGTTGCCAATCCAAAATCCACCGATGAAATGGGAAAGGGATGTAAGTCCGCAAGATTGTCGAAGGAAACCATGGAAAGATCGCGCGGAATGCGCACACCGAGCTCCGCCAACACCTGCCAATAACGAACGGCGTAGCGGTCATTAGGGGCAAGCAGGGCAGTCACCCCGGGCAAATCCAAAACCCGTTGCATCAAAGCTTGATCACTCACATCGCTCTCAATACAATGAACGGTCATGCCCAATATCTCCGCACGCTTCTTAAGCTCAATATCGCGGAGCCGGAACCAATGGTACACCCGAAGGTCATTGCAGGCGAAGGCAATCTCGCGATGCCCTTTGGCATGCAAAGCTTGCAGGGCAAAATCGGCCTCGGTCAACATGTCGGGATCCACCCAGGCGCCATAACTGATCCGATAAAAACGTTCTGGAACCGAAGGCAAAGGTCGCGCAGGATGGTAATCTTGCATCCAAACTACCGGAACATGGAAACGAGAAAGCCATTTGCACCATTCATCAAAATCGGGAAGGTCTTCAAAAAGCGGAGTCAACAAAATCCCGCACAACGACTCGCCCAGCTCCTGGACGCAACGACGAATTTCAATTTTACCTAAAGGAAACACCTTTGCAACCGGTTCCACCCCCGTAAGCACGGGGACAAGCCTGACCCCTAGGCGATTGGCCTCCATCTCAATGGTACGGGCCATGTCATCCACCAGATTTCCATGGAATTCAGCCCATTCTCCGGGTCGGTTGCATACCACCAAAATGGCCCGACGAGTCAGAGATGTGGCTTGAGCCTTTTCTACCGAAGGAGCACCAACCACCCAACTTTTTCCCTGCTTTCGCAAAAGATTTTCCTGGCCTAATTGGCGACATGCGCTCGCAAGAACTCGCGTAGAAATGTGCCAATCCAGGCAAAGCCAAGTGGCCTTGGGCAAGGGTTCGCCGACTCGAAAGCGCCCTTCGGCAATTCCATCTCGAATACGCCCCACGACACTCTTCTGGGCAGGCGCCTTGGGTTCCACGGGAGGAGTGGAAGTCGTTTCCTGTGAAATGACCTGAATGGAGCCCCCCGCCCGAATTTTGAGCATGCCTTGCCCTTCAAATTCGTGGAGGGCGCGCAAAACCTGTCGCACCGAAACCCCGCAGGCCTGGGCCAGCTGGCGCGCAGAGGGAACCTGGCTATGACCTTGCAGCCAGCCTTGCGACCAGATCCACGCCATAACTTCTTTGATTGCGAGGGACATGTTGATAAAGATACACTCAGATGTATCCTCCTAGGATACACAATTTGGGTCATTCACCATGCGTTTCCCATTTTTTCAGGGTATTTTGTATCCTAAATGCAACCCATATTTGAATATTTGGACTTTCGCTCCTTCTTGAAAGACTGGTTTGTTGAAGCCAAGTCCAAAAAGAAAGGCGTATCCTACCGGTGGTTTTCCGCCCGTGCGGGAATCGCGAGTCCGGTATTTCCCAAACTGGTCATGGAAGGCGAGCGGAACCTGGGGAATTCTGGGATTGAAGGGTTCGCCGACGCCATGAATCTTGCGGGTAAAGAACGCTCATTCTGGATACACTTGGTAGGATTCAACCAAGCCAAAACCAGTCAAGCCAAGCAGGAGCACTATGCCATCCTGAGCGATCTTGTATATTCCATCCAAGAAGAATCCATCGGCAATTCTTCTTTTCGATATTATGCCAAATGGTTTCACCCGGTTTTGCGCGAGCTCGCTACCCTCCGGAACTTCCATGATCGTTGGGAAATACTGGGAACCTGGGTGATCCCTCCCATTCAGCCCCAGGAGGCTCAGGAAGGAATCGAAACCCTGCTTGCCCTAGGACTTTTGGAGCATGATCCACAGGGGCAACTCATCCAAACGAAAAAAGCCATCACCAGCGGAAACCCCTTGGCACGCAAGGCTTTGCTTGAATTTCACAAAACCATGCTGGACCACTCGGCAAAAATCCTTGAGGAACTACCCAAAGAATCCCGCCATGTTTCGGGTATGACGCTTGGAGTCTCAGGACCTTGCTACGACGCCATCCTGGCCGAGTACGAAGCGTTCCGCAGTCGGGTTTTGCGCCTGGTCCATCGTGATCAAAATAGCGACCGCGTGATGCACATGGGTTTTCAATTGATACCGGTCGCCTGCGATCCGGCAAGAGGAGGCTCCCGATGAATTTTCTTCTCCTGATTATTCTCTCGCTTCTGGTTGCCTGCGGGTCCGGCTCCAGGGCCGGCGGAACCAGTGGCCATGAAAACGTTTTGCAAGCCATGATTCTGGACAGCGCATCCAAACCCGTAGCAGGGGCTCGCGCCTGGCTTCGCCCACTGGACTACCTTTCTGGAGATCTGCAATCCACAATCCCCGAAGCCATAAGCGATGCAAATGGTTTGGTGCAATTTTTCGGACTGGATTCCGGAGAATTTTGGATGGAAGTCCGCCAAGGTAATTCGGGGAGCTTCACCAAGGTTTCCCTAGAATCAACCGACAGCATGATCACCCAACTGAGCACCCTGGGCCTTTTCCAACAATGTTTTGGAGTGGAAACCGCCGGAGACACCCTGCGAATATTTGGCATGGACCGCCTGGCCATTCTCTCCCCATCCGGCTGCGCCATTCTCGATTCCATGCCGGTGGGTCCTTATCAAGTCATGGTTGCCAAAGATTCGCTCAACACCTATGCCACCGCCCATGGCATACAAATTTCCATCCCTGCGGGAACTCCCGTTTCAGGAGCAGTCTGGATACCCTTGCGACTGGGACAAACAGACTTCAACTACGACCTTGCCTCGGGTAAGTCCGGAATTTGGGCTACCGACAGAAACGGAAACCCCTTAGGAATGGAGGTGGAGGAATGGGATTCTGCACCCGGCTCCGCAATCGTTTGGATTCGTCTGGACTCGCTTCCAGGACTCGGTACAAAGGTATTCCTATTTCAGGATACCCAGTCGGTTGATCCATTGAATGCATTTTCCTTTGTGCAGGATGGATGGTTCCATGTATGGCACTTTGCCCGAAAGGATACATTATTTATCAGTAATCATGGAACATTGGATGGGGCAGGAATTTTAGGGAGCGGCAGGCTTTTCACCGACTCCAGCCAATACCTCAATACCCCAATCCCCACAAGCTTGTCTGTCCAGGGAATTTTGTCCCTGTGGATTCGTTTGGATAGCTCCAATCGTTCTCCGGAAATCGTTTTTGCAGATGCCGGAGGATTTAAGTTCATGTCCATAGACACAGGAGCATCCTCACACTTGGCTGTAAAAATACTTTCAGGAGTTAATGACACATTAACACTAAATTCATCGGTCCCAATCGGAAATGGCGCATGGCACCTAGTTACCCTTGTCTGGAAATTGGATGGCACAGCATCTCTTTTTGCGGATGGACTCGCTCAGGACAACGGGACCTTGGTCTTGCCCTTGAGAAACATTTCCGATTCCCTTCAGGTGGGAAAATTTGTTGGGGCCGTAGACGAACTCCGGCTTGGCTCCGGTGGAACCTTCAATGGTGACACACCAGCATTGGACGCCACTTGGCAAGTTCGTGGATCGACCTTGATCACCTGGTCTCCATTCTGAGTAACCTGAACGGGTACAAATCCGCAGTTAACCGCCGATTTGTACCGCAGACAAAGCAGAGCAATAATCTTACTTCTTTGCGTTCTTTTTGTTCTGTTTTTCCAAGCGTTTCTCAATGAGGGTCTTCGCTGGAGCTTTCTTTTCTTGCTTTTGGGCGTGTTGTTCCTTAGCCATGTGGGTTCCTTGGGATGTAGTTCAATGCGGAATTTTCCGCACTGATTACAATATACCCAGACCGGCGCAAATTCCACAGTCATCGACCATGGATCAGCGCCTTGGGGCGGAATTTTTCCAGCAGGAGCATGGAGGCCAGCAAAATAAAGGGGGAGACCAAAGTCAGAACAAAGATCGCCACCCCCAGAGGAGGAAGGGAACTCCCCTCGACCAGATCATAATCGGCGGTCAAATTGTGGGTGAAGGACAACCACCCGAAGCGCAGGTTTTCGAGCCACAGCAACCAACCAAACACGGCATAGAACGCCCTCTCGCTAATGAAAATAAGCTGAGTCCCCGTAAAGGCCCGCCAAAGAAACAAGGAACCGAAGAACAGCTCCATTCCATGGCCCAGAAACAACAGGGCGACGCGATGCTGTTCATAAAGGGATATGGCAGAATGCATCAGCAACAGCCCCCCCATCAACCAAAACCAGACAGACCCTTTGCGAACCACAAAAGCCACGACACCCAAGACGGCCAGGACTCCAATAGCGACATACAGGCTTGCCGAGCTACTCAATCCAACCTTTGCGACATAACTGACTTCCAAAGCAGGGATGCTATCTTGGGCAGCGCCCGCAATCCAACCCACCAAGGCGGCCTGCAACTCTGCGGAAGGCACTTTTAAAAAGCCAAAAACAAATCCGACGACAGGAAAGAGCACGTATATGGCCACGGCTAAAATGATACCCACGAAAGAAGAAAACCTACCCGACTGAACCATCCAATAGTGCATGGCACGAGGAGGTTTTTTTGCCCGCACAAATACCGGTTTGTGGGAAACGGCGGGAGTTGCGGGCTTGGGAGCTAAGGACGGGCGCCCGAGAGCCTGAGCCTTTTCCACTGGAGACAGTATCGGAGCAGGGGTTGGAATTGCCACTGAAATTTCAGAACGTTCCTGAAGCTCGGTTCGCACACCAATCGAAGAAAACAAAGCCTGAAGCTGATCCCGGGCAGAATCAGAAATGCCTGGAAAATCCAGAGGCTTTTTGGCCCAAATGATGCTGCGCATTTCTTCAACGCCCCGACCAGAGACCCTCGCAATGACAAAAAGCCGCGCATTGGTAGCCATGTGCGCGGGAATGGAAGGGACAACAAGGACTGGAGTGGCCATTCCGGGATTGTATCACACTTTTTGCAACGGGTCAAGGAACCCTCAGACCATCCATTCCCGCATGTGCGGAAAGTGCATGGAAAGGCCTTCCAGCACGCCACCAAGGACATCTCCGTCGAATCCGAGAAACCCACCTTTTGCCTTGTAGATACGCTTGGAAAGGCCTCGTTCTTTTTTCTCCAGGGCCGCGTGGGCCTCTTTGTGGACCTGCTCCTGGCCATTGCGGGGCATTACCGCACGAATGCCACTGGACAAGGCGGGAAGGTCGTTGCCGGCGTCCCCCGCGAAGATGGCCTGGTCCAGGGAAACTCCGGTTTGGGAAATGAGCCAACGCACCGCACCGAGCTTTCCTGATCCAAGCGGCATCACATCCAAATAGCCCACCTGGCGGTGGTCGTCCCGGCTATGCAAAACCTGGCAACGCAGCCGCAACCCTAGCATGGCACTTTGAACGCGATTTACCATCACACTTCCTTCAGCTTGGTAATCCGTGTAGAAACATGCCCGGTACCGGCTTTGGAATTGGGGTTCTTGCGGAACGAGCCCAGAAACACGAGAAAGACTATCCACAATAGCATCGCAGCTTACCGCAGACCAATCACGCCCCAGAACATCCCACCAACCTTGTTGAAGGATGAATTGGCCTTCAGATACTTTTTCGATAATCGCGCCATCTGCCGCAGCCAAATAATTCGGCAAGGGCAGGCCATGCTCGGCAATTACCCTTTTCGCACCCTGCAAGTCTCGACCCGTCACATAGGCCGTAATGATTTCGGGGCGGGCGAGGAGCCGATGAAATACGGGATATGCCTCTGGGGAGCCTGCGAACTCTCCATAAGGAGCTAAGGTTCCATCCAGGTCAAAAAATAGAAAATGCCGTTGGTCGTTGTGGGCAGAAAGCAGGGGATTTGGTTTCACAGAAGCAAATTAGAAAATGGTGGTGCATAGGAGGATTTCACTGGGTAAAGTGAGACGCAAAAATGAGCGAACTATTTTTGGTTTGTGGGATTATTGACATCCCCTGTTGGCAACCCCGCTTTTTTATTTCTCAGATGTCTTTTGGAACTTCAGCTCTGGGTAATTTTTCACCGCAAGGTTGAGTCGGTATTCGTTAGGAAATAAGCACACCAATAAGCCATGTTTGTCGTGCATGCAGTCGTGCTCATGCTCCCGCAGAAACGCAGCCACCTCGGGGGCTGGGCCCACAACCCAGCGAGCACCAAAGGCTGCAATTTTTTCCAGAGCCACATCGGCGCCATATTCTGCATCCAAACGAAACTTCAGCACATCAAATTGCAATTCTCCGACCACGCCCACAATGGAAACAGCGCTCTTGCAGGGGCTGTAGAGCTGGGTTGCGCCCTCTTCGGAAAGCTGATCCAGCCCTTTGTTCATCTGCTTGGACTTGAGCGGATTCATGAGGATGACGCGGGCGAAGAATTCGGGAGCAAAGTCTGGAACCCCGGTGAAATGGAGCGACTCGCCATCGGTCAGGGTATCGCCGATATTGAAGAATCCAGGATCGTTAATACCCACAATATCTCCTGCCCAAGCACAATCAATCACCTCTTTATCCTTGGCCATAAAAGCTGTGGGAGCAGAGAGACGGATTTCGCGACCGGTGCGACAATGCAACACTTTGCCACCCCGCTGGAACGAGCCTGAACAGATGCGCAAAAAGGCTGTGCGGTCCCGATGTTTGGGATCCATATTCGCCTGGATTTTGAAAACAAAAGCGCTGAACTTGGGCTCCCCGGGATCGACGGGCCGCGTACTTGTTTCGCGGACCATGGGAGGCGGGGCCAAGGTGGCAAAGGCATTCAAGAGCTGGCGGACGCCAAAATTATTGGTCGCCGAACCAAAGAAGACCGGGCACTGTTCTCCGCTCAAATAACGCTCCCGATCGAAGGGATCCATGGCACCGGTAACCAAATCGTAGCGATGGCGGAACTCTTCCACATAGACTTCGCCACAGAGCTCCACCAGACGCGGGTCATCGGGCCCGCTCAGCTGGATCACTTCCTGTTTGCCTTCTTCCTTGTTGAATACATGCAAGGTATGGTCTGCGATGGAGTAAACCCCTTTGAACAGCTTGCCGTAGCCGATAGGCAAGGTAAAGGGGCAGGTGTGGATTCCCAGGATGTTTTCAATTTCATCCAACAAGTCAACCACATCTTTTCCGTCCAAATCCATTTTGTTGATGAAGGTGATAATTGGCGTTTTGCGCATGCGGCAGACATCCATCAGCTTGATGGTCTGCCGTTCAACACCATTGACCGAGTCGATCAGGACCAGGGCCGCATCCACCGCCGTGAGCGCGCGATAAGTGTCCTCGCAAAAGTCCTGATGCCCCGGAGTATCCACCAGGTTGAACTGGCAACCTTCGAAGGGAAAGTTGAGAACGGAACTCGACACGGAAATTCCGCGCTGCTGCTCGATCTTCATCCAATCCGAAACCGTATAGCTGCGGTTGGATTTTGCGCGCACATGACCCGCCTCGCGGATGACTTTACCATACCAGAGAAATTTTTCCGTCATGGTGGTCTTGCCGGCATCCGGATGGGAAACGATGGCAAAAGTGCGGCGCTTGGCGATTTCGGGGTGCAGGGTAGTCATGAGCCCAAATGTAGAAAAGAGACTGGCAGGGAATCATGCAAAAAAGCCCCCCGGACAGGGAGGCTTGGGTGCGGGAATTCCGATTGTACGAGACTTACCGGGCGATACCCAGCTCCTGGTCGCGTTTCACGTTGAAGGCAATCCAGCGATTGGCAGCGTCCTCGTCCTTGTTGATTTCGCGGGTGGCAAATTTGCCCCCCCAGCGAACGTTGATTTCGCTACCTGGATCCAGCTTGATCCAAGTTTCCATGGTCACCTCATAGGGGCCAGCAACCTCAACCGGAGGTCCCCAACCGGATGGAGCGGCCTGAGGTTTGATCTTGGTGGTATCGGCTGGTCCCACATCGACTTTGCCCTCATAGAGGGCTATGGTGGAGCTGGAATCATCTCCGGATTCAACCCGGAAAACTGTGCCACGGACCGCAGCAGTGGCCACCGGGGTCGTAACGCGGAATTGTCCGCTCGCAAGTTTCTGCACATTGGCCCAAACCCGGCCCTCGCCTACTTTTACATTGTTGGCGACATCGGATCCGGACAAGGTGACTTTTGACTTTTCCCCCACGCGGATCACAGTGCCTTTGGTGTAGGTCACTTCGAGGACGGATTCGATACCCGTGCGAATCTGATCGCCCAGGTCGATTTTCTGATTCACCTTAAGTTGCTTTTCTTTGCCGTTTTCCACAATGACGACTTCGCCCTCGACATAGCTGACCTTGCCGATTGTGGCGCCCGAGACTGCCACAATTGCCAGGCAGACGGCCAAGCAGACTTTAGATAGGGAATAAGTAACCATGAGTAACCTCGCTTCGCACCAGTTTCTGATCGTTAAGGTTAAGATAACCATTGTACCTGTCCCGTAGAAGGGACCATGTGATTTAGGACACAGATGAATGCCGGTTACATCCAGCCCCGGTCGGATGTTCCCTCAATTCCGCGAATCTTGAGGTCCAAATCATCGGGGTTGGTTGCGGATTGGTATGCAATGTCATAATCGATAACCTGGTCATTATAGAGCCTCAGTATCGACTGGTCAAAAGTTTGGCTGCCGTACTGGGTGTTTCCTTCGGCAATGGCGCTCTCGATCAAACCTTGCTTATCGCGATCCAGAATGTACTCTCGGATTGCGGCCGTATTGACCAAAACTTCGCTTGCGGGAACACGCCCCTTGCCTCCTTTAAGAGGAAGGAGGCGCATGGAGATTATCCCCACCAGGCAGTCCGAAAGCATTAGGCGGACTTCATCGTGTTGGTGAGGCGGATACATGGAAAGCACGCGCGTGATGGTTTCGGTGGCGTTGGTGGTATGAATGGTCGCAAAGACCATGTGCCCGGTGTCGGCGGCAGTCAAAGCAATGGACATGGTTTCAAGATCGCGAATTTCTCCCACCAGCAACACATCGGGATCTTGGCGCAAAGCCGCACGGAGCGCATTCGCATAAGAAAGAGTGTCCACCCCAATTTCACGCTGGGTAACAATGGATTTTTTGTCCTTGTGCAAAAATTCAATAGGGTCTTCGATGGTGATCACATGGCTCATGGTATGCTGATTGATGTGGTCAATCATCGATGCCAAGCAGGTCGATTTTCCAGACCCGGTGGTTCCCGTCACCAAAATAAGGCCACGTCGCTTCATGCACATGTCGAGAATGACTTCGGGCAGACGTAGCTCGGCAAAGGCGGGAATATCCGCTTTGATATGACGGATCACCATGGCGACCGAGCCCCGTTGCCGGAATACATTGACGCGAAAACGCCCCATGTTGCGGGCTCCCACGGCAAAATCCACTTCTTTGTTTTTTTCAAAGCGGTCCAACTGTTCTCGATTCATGATATCAGAAATAAAGCTTTCCATCATTTCAGTATCGATGCGCGTATCGAAAACATGCTCCAAGTTTCCGTTCACACGATAAACGGGAGGAATGCCTACTTTGATGTGCAAGTCAGAAGCGCCACGATTGACCATTTCCCTGAGTAGGGTCTGCATGTCCATTGCTGCCACAATAACTCCGGGCTAGGCAGGTCCAAATTCGCCCGCATTGATGCGCGCTTGTATCTCAGCGATTTTTTCGACAACCTGGGGATTCCCCGGTTCCCTAAGATCCAGATCCTTGAATACTTGCAAGGCCTCGAAGCCGTGCCCTTGACTCAAGTACAATTCACCCAGAGTTTGGGTGACTGCGGCAGTGGGCAGATCTGAGGAGTCCGCACTTGCGCTGGAGGAGGAACCCGAAGCAAAAAGGTCCGAAAGATCTTCATCGAGCTCAGCGCCGAATAGATCGGAAAGGGCATTGGACATGCCTCCGCTGAACGATTCATCGGCAGGGTCCGCCGATACCGGCTTGACGATGCGCGGGGTTTCTGCCAAGGGCATTACCGGGTCGTTGATCAAAGACGCAGCCAAGTCGCCACCAAGACTTGCTCCCTCATCATGGGGCTCGGCATCGTGACCGGCAAGGAGGTCTGCAAAAGGGGATTCAGGGACAGATGGGGAAGCGGATTCGCGCATCGCTTCTTCGTCATCCGCAGAATCAAAAAGTGACGAGGAAAAACTTTCCAGTTGCAGGGGCGGAAATTCATTCGCGGAATCATCCACATTGGATGTGCCCCCAAGGAGCTCCTCCATGGTCGTGGCACCCCGGGAAGAGCCTTCCGCAGGCAAGTCCGCGACCGCGGAGGCAGGTTCCAGCTCAGCGGGAAGGTCTTCGGCACTTCCAAAAAGGTCGCTCAAGGCATCGGCGACGCCACCTTGCAAACCGGATTCTTCCGGAGCCGTTTCAGCAAAAGTGACATCCGATGTCGGCTCTGTTGCAGGAAGGTCCGCGACCGCGGAGGCTGGTTCCACCTCGTCGGGAAGGTCTTCGGCACTTCCAAAAAGGTCGCTCAGGGCATCGGCGACGCCACCTTGCAAACC
>CAIRAY010000091.1 GCA_903876665.1 uncultured Fibrobacterota bacterium
ATCACCGGACCCTGCCCGAGCGAATACTGCAACCAGCACCGGTGTTCCCCCTTCGGGGGATGACACGCAATGCCCGCTTGCCATGTCATGCCCACTTGCCATGTCATGCCCGGCACGGGCATCACCGGACCCTGCCCGAGGGAATTTGTTTTGTACGTACTGGTGATTCGGCCGTGGGTCTGTTCGGGCTTTCCCTGTACGGAAACATTTTCCCCTTGGGGAGTTCCAGGGATTACAGGATGGCCGGGAAGAAAAACGATTCAGATCATTCCCCTTTACTTCCCTGCGTCCACTTGTACGGCGTACCAGCGCTCGGCGGAGTCGTCAAAATATTCGTCCTCAACCGCTTCCTTCCAAATTTTGGAGAGAGGTTTCACCAGCTGGAGTTTATGGATGGCGCCAGCTTTGAATTCCTTGAGATCACCATTCACCAGAAGACCCATCTTGTCCTTGACTTGGTCGCGGGCTTGTCGGGGATTGTAAACACCGACCAGAATTTCCTTCTCTTTGACCTCACCCGAAATCACCTGGATGATTTTGTACTTGAAGATGTACACATAGCTGTACAAATCATTACCCGGCATTTTTCCAGGAATTTCGACCAGACGAGCCATCACGATGGCCTGGGGTTCAGGGACTGAGACCTTGTCGGTAGCGAATGCCCAGGAGGCAAGTAGGAAGGCCAAAGCGAGGATGCGAAAGTATTGAGGCATCAGGTATTCTCCTTGTGGGCGTCAATTTACAAATTTTACCAACGCCCCTTGAGGCTTTGGGGAGCATAGCTGAAATCCCGTTGGGCCGAATCCATCGGGGGATTGGCGTCGTTCAACAAGCCTTGCATCGCCTGGGAATAGGAGAAACGATGGGGAAAAACATCGAGGAGCCTAGCGGTCATTTTGGCCAAAGGCGCGGGCAAAGAAAGGACGCAAGGATTCCGCAATCCCTTTTCTCGGGCAATCTCGGACAACATTTCCCTCAGGGTCAGGGAATCGGCCCCGCCCAGGGAATACACCCTCTCCTCGCACCCTCCACTGCACTCGAGTAGCTGGCACAGCCCCACCGCCAGATCATCGACATGCACAGGCCGCTTCTTGGCCCGTCCGCCTGCAGGAAGGACCACGAGTGGAAATCCAGAAAGCAATCCAAACAACTTATATTCGGCACCCCCACCCGGCCCAACTAATAGTGTGGGCCGCACAATGGTCCAGCACAGACCCGATTGACGGACAAATTCTTCCGCATCGGCCTTGGATTGGGAATACGCATTTTTTGTCGCGTAATCAACGGATACTGAGGAAACAAAGATCAAGCGGGCTACTCCTGTGACCTTGCAGGCATTAATAATATTTCGAGTCCCAAACACATTAACATCCTGGTAAATCTGAGGGTCTGGACTCAGGATCACCCCGGCCATGTGCAAAACGGTTTCCACTCCTTCCAGCGCCTTTTCTAGGGATTCTTGACTTCTGACATCCCCAAAAACAACCTCCGCTCCGGGGATTTGCGTAGGCCCACCAGGCAACACCAAGGCCCGCACCGACCAGCCCCGCGCGTTCATTTGGGAAAGCAAAGCCGCCCCCAAAGTCCCACCAGCACCGGTGACCAGGATATTTCGTTTAATGACGTCCATAATCCCCTGTGCAATATTTTTGCAAAACTTGCAAAACCCGAAATCCGTAGGCCACTGGATTGAGATGGGAAGTTTCCCCTGCATAGCGGGTTGGGATCGGGTGTTCCCCAACCCGGAACCCCTTGGCCCGGGCGGATGCGATCAGTTCCAGGTCAATTTCAAACTGCCCTTGCAGGGACTCAAAGCCCGAAGCCAAAAGGAACGTCCGGGAATAAAGCAGATACCCGCTATGGTAGTCCGTCAGGGAAAGCCGAAACACCCGATTTTCCAAAAAGCAAAGAGCCTGACCGGCAAGCCATTTATATAGAGGCATTCCGCCCGCCATGGCTCCGGCTTGGGCCAAGCGACTGCCTTGGAGCAAGTCAAAATTCCTTGCCCGTATGGCAGCTTCTAAATCAGGCAAAAGCTCCGGCGCGTACTGCCCGTCCCCGTGCAGGCAAATTACCACCTCGGAGCCATCACCCAATCCCAGGGAAATTCCCTGACGAACCACGGCGCCGTAGCCCCGATTCTCGGGAAAATGTGTCACTTGGATTTTTGGATTCCTCGTCGCCAAAGAATCCGCAATGGCCCCAGTCCTATCCATGGACCCGTCGTTGAGAATATGCAGGATATGGATCTGGCTCCAAAAATCCCCAGGAATCCGGGACACTGTATCTTCCAAAAATTTTGCCACATTAAAAGCCGGCATGAATACAGAAACCACAAAAGCACCACCAACTAAAGCCCAAAAACCATGTCAAGTATAAAATCTATTGACATTCCCCAGATCCTTAGTATAATTGATTCACACTCCGACGCGGGGTGGAGCAGCCTGGTAGCTCGTCGGGCTCATAACCCGAAGGTCGCAGCGTTCAAATCCTGCCCCCGCTATAAGAAAGAAGAAAGACTCACCCTTGTGGTGGGTCTTTTTTCTTTGTATGGGCAGGATTTGAACGCTGGTAAACCACTCCTGCCCCCGCTATATCGCGCGCCCTCGTGTTGAGTCCGAAAATGAGCCTGCGACAGCGCTTAATTTTTCATTTGCCCCTTCATCTGATCAAAGGATTCTTGCGTGATTCCTGTGAGTTTGGATATTGTCGTCCAATCGGCTCCGTTTTGAAGCATTTCGGCAACCAGCTCCGCCTTACCTTCTGCCTTGCCTTCTGCCTTGCCTCCGACTTTTGCTTCGACGACGGCTTCGGCAACAGCTTCGGCAACAGCTTCGGCAACAGCTTCAGCCACGGCTACGGCGAATGCCTCGGCGATTTCCTTTTTTGCTGTTTCAACGGTTTCCTTGGCTTCTGCCCGGGCCGCATCCACATCGATCTTGGCTTGTTGCAGCACATATTCGAGAGCGTATTTCACTTGGCGGTTCTCCTCAAGATTCTTTAGGTAGCGTTTCTGCTCGTCTGCACTAAAGTTGCCTAATTCCGCCTCGTGATACAAGTGTTCAAATATGGGTTCTTTTTTCAGCACATTGGGTATCTCCTTGATGCGCCCCATGTTTCCCATGGACCAAATCCAACCTTCCAGAGATGTGCGCAGATCTTCCTCAGCTTTGTGAAATTTGGGAACCTCCACCAGGACATAACGCGGGGTTGGGATGAAGGGCCTGGAGCTGTCCCGGAACAACGTTTCCGCGACGTGGACAACGCCTGGATGATCCTTGCGATAGATGAAGTTCATCAGGCAGACCACGAAAACCGGGACCAGGGAGTAGTGCTTTTCGCCCCTTTTGGTCTGGACAATGGCTGCGCGCATTCCATAGAATCCCATGCGCTCTACGAAGTCCACTTCACGGGCCTGCTGCACCTCCACGATAATGGTTGCATTCCTTTCGGTGATGCATTCCAGGTCTTGGACCACCCGCTTTTTGGTAGAGTCAAATCCGGTGTGCTCTCCATTGACGATACGCGCACTCATAATTTTGGGTTCGCCGATGGATTCGAAAACTGCGTTGATGAGGTTGATGACCAGATCCAAATTCTTGGGCTGGAGGAATAAAGTTTTGAAGCCAAAGTCGGTGAAGGGATCCAGAAAGCGAGGAAGGTCGTCGGGGTTATGTTCGTCTGCCATGTTGTTCTCCAGAAATTTGCAGAGCCACAATGGATCTGCTCCTTGGGTTAGACGATGGAGACGCAAGTTTGGTACGGAAATTTGAAAAATATTTGGGTGACTTTGGGTATCCGCCATATTCTTCACCATTGTTATAAAAAAAGGCCCCCCGCCGAAGCAGGAGGCCCTTAGATTAAAATTTCGAACCTAGCTTAGTTCTTCGACCAGATGAACGAACCGGTATTGATGTTCTTGACGATGTAGCGACCGGCACTCAGTGTGTTCTGCAGGTGGCCAATATCGCCGAGCTGGATGTCGCCATTCCAAACCAAGGTTCCGTCGATGTCGTATACCGAGGTGGCACCCTGGATGGTCGCCATGGAGATCGCCTTCGGTGCGAGCACGCCTTCGCCTGGTTCCATTGCGTACTTCGCAATTGGAGCTGCAGTAATGGTCAGGTAGTTCGTGGTGAAGGCAACGGTATAGTTCGGGCTAGCCAAGGTGCTGGTCATTGCATACTTGCCAACGACACTTCCTGTAGTACGACTGATTGCACCGGTAAATCCACTCAAAGCATCACCTTCAACAAGAGTCGCGACGGTCGCCAGAGCGGAAAGATCGGGATCATCCGCACCTACAACCTTGGTCGCCGCAGCCATCTTAATGGTAATAGGCTTCTTTGTGATCGTTACCAATTTTCCAGTGGCGACGGTGATTGCGTAGTTCGTATTCGCACCATCCGCAACAATCGTTCCTCCAGAAATCGCATAGGTTCCGACATTCTCGCCCTCAGCACGCGCCAGAGCTCCGGTCAAAGGCTCTCCGGAAAGCAGACCCGAAGCCGTGTAAGTCAGGACAGGCGTAGTTGTGACCTTATCGTAGACCTTGCTCTTCGCAACTGGAGTGACAGTTACTGGACGCTTGTTAATGGTCAACAAAGTGTCCGCATTGAATGTGACCGTGTAATTCGGGTTCAGCGAATCATTAACCGTACCTTGAGTGATCTTGTAGGTGCCGACAGCGGAACCTGCTTCACGGGAGAGCGTGCCCTTCAAGGCAGTACCACCCACCAAAGCACCAGCCTCAACTCCGCCGGAGGTGACAGAGTATTTGAACACTGGATCTGCATACCCATACACCTTGGTCGTATCGTGGGCAATGATTGTGATCGGCTTCCTCGTGATTTCCAAAGTATCGCTCTTGAACTTGATGGCATAGTTCGCATTCTTCAGTGTTCCGACCAAGATCGGATACTTGCCCACCACCGTTCCAAGCTTGCGAGTCATAGCCCCTGCAAGGGTATCTCCTGTCTCCAGACTTGAATCAGCAGCCGCTGAAATGGTGTAATGGAGATCATCTGTCGCTCCGTACACCTTCGTGCCTGCAGTAGCTGTCACTGCCAAAGGCTTGGCCGTAACATTCAAGTAGTTGGTCGTGAAGGAAATCTTGTAATTGGAGTCAGCCAATGCGCCTTGCGAGATCAAGTACTTTCCAACAGTATTGCCGGAAACTCGGGTCAGCTTTTGGGAATCTGGAAAGGTGTCGCTGTAGGCAAATAGTGGAGTCCCATAGGTCAGGTAGTTCACATTGGGAATGCTGTCATTTCCATACACATAGGTCTTCACATCGGCCTTCACGGAAAGAGGTCTTGGAGTGATGCGCAAATGCTTGTGAACAAAAGTAATGGTGTAATTCGGGTTACTATCGGCATCAAGCATCGTCGCATTCTGGCTAATCCCGTAGACACCAATGGAGCTGTCCGTAGCCGAGCGCTCACGAACCAGTCCACCCACCACGGCATCCCCAGTCACCAAGCCGACTGTTTTGAAGGTCAGGACTCTGTGAGTTGGGTCGCCATAGACCTTGGTCAAGGTATCTGCGGTCACTGTGATTGGCTTACGAGTGATGTACATCTTTCCAGGAACAAAAGTCACCGCATAGTTCTTATTCAAAGTGGCGACAGTTCCTGCAGTGATTGCATAACTGGCAGGGGCGACCTTCACAGTCTTACCCGTGTCACGGACCGCTGTACCCAAGAGCACATCTTTTCCAACCAGTGCGGCCTGACCTGTCAGTAAACCGCGAGAGATGACCAAGCGGAACTTGGGATCCAGACCTCCGTACACCTTGGTCGTATCGGCAGCCGTCACAGTGATTGGCAATGTGGCAATAGTCAGATTCGCAGGGACAAATGTGATCTTGTAGTTGGCATTCTTGATCGTGCCCACAGCAATTGGATAGACTCCAATGGTGGTTCCTGCCTTGCGAATCAAAGCACCCGCCAAAACATCTCCAGTCTTCAGACTATCCGGAGCACCCGAGACCGTATATTTCAAACTATCCGGAGCTCCGTACAAAATCGTCTTGGCTGTTGCCGTAACGGTGATTGGCTTGGGAGTGATCAGGAAGTTTTTGGTCACAAAAGTGATCTTGTAATTCGGATTCTGGATCGTGTCGACGGTACCCTGCAAGATGGGGTAGGTTCCAGCAGCATCACCCGCTTTGCGAGTCAATGCTCCATTGACCGCAGCCAAGGTAGCAGGGGCCACTCCGGTTAGCGTTGCAGGTGTTGTGGTCCAGGTCAACGCAGGCTCTGTGCCATTGTAGACTTGGGTATCCGCAACTGCCGTGACCGTGAGAGGCATACGGGTAATCTTGAAGTTTTTGCTGACAAAGGTGATGGAGTAATTGAGGTTCGCGGCATCAGTCAACCCACCACGCAAAATCCCGTATGTTCCAACAGTTTCACCAGCATCACGAGTCAAGGCACCCGTCAGCGTTTGTCCCGTCTTTAGGGCCGGAAGTACTTTGTAGGTATAGGTGGTTGGATTAGCAGCACCATAAACCTTGGTTAATGAATCCGCTGTGACAGTGATGACCTTTTGCGTGATCGTCAAGTGAACCGTTGAGTCGAAATCGATCTCGTACTTGGGATTCGCTAAAGCGGTAAGGGTACCACGAAGAATATGGTAGGTACCTACATTCTCGCCGACTTCACGCGACAAGGTTCCAACAAGCTTATCACCACTACGAATCGTGTCGCCGAAGGCCTGCGAATTGTCGATTGCATACTTCAGAGAATCCGTACCACCGAACTCCTTGGAGAATTCAAGAGGCACAACTTTCAACGTCCGCTTAGCCAACACCACCGTCATGGTGTCCGGGTCAGCAGCATTCCAGTTCAGGTTGTCACCCGCCTGGCTAGCCTTAATTTTACAGGTGCCAGGGAGCAATCCGTAAACTTTGGTGAGCGAGACCACAGAGCAAATGGTTGGAGTAAGCGTGGTGTATACAACTGTTAGACCGGAAGAAGCGACACTGAGTACCTCGACGGTATCACCATAACGGGTTGGCCCACCAGCGATCGCAGTCAAGCTCTGGTCCTTCTTGGCGATGATGAAATTTTGGCTCAACGAGTCAGACAACCAGTAATCCGTGCTTGCTGGCGCGCGTGCCTTGATTGTGCAGGTTCCGGCCTTTATGGCGAACACCTTGTTCAATCTTCCCGCAGTCGTGCCTACAGAACAGATGGTCGCTGTTGTTGGTGCGATGGAGTAGGTCATGGTTAAGCCGGATGTTGAAGTGGTAGAGACCGTTGCGGAATCCCCATAGATGCTTGGGCCACCCGTCATTGCGGCGATCGTCTGAGTCCGTTCGCTGATGACAACGGTCGAGTCCGTGCCAGTGCTATCGGCATTCCAGAGGGCATTGCCAGCCTGACGAGCCTGAACCACGCAGCTACCCTTCTTGATCGGATAGAGCTTGCCAGCATTTCCAACGGTTCCCACGGAGCAAATCGCAGCGGATGCTGTGCTGTAGGTGAAGTCCGTCAACCCAGAAGTCGAAGTTGCAGACATGGTCACCACATCCAAGTATTTCGCTGTCAATGCTCCGGTGAACTTCACGACCTGAGTTGCTGGTAAAACGGTTGCGCTATCCAGTTTTGTTACAGGGAAGAAGAAGGAGGAGCCAGCCTGAACCGCCTTGATCTTGCATTTACCCACATTGATTGCCGTCACCTTGGCACCAAGGACTGTGCATACCAATGGTGTTTCGGATGTGTAAGTAAATGCGGTCAAATTGGAGGAAGACGTTGTGGAAACCGTGGCCGTATCCCTGTATGTGTCAGGAATGTTGGCAATGGAGGCCACCACTTGACTGTCTCTTCCGACAATGAAGGTTGTGGAATTGGTGTCAGGAAGGTAGCTTGCATTTCCAGGTTCGATCACCTTCACAATGCAGTAACCCATGGTGAGGGCCTTGATCCCGGCACCAGCAGTTCCTGTCGATGTGCAAACCGAAGGGGTCAGGGTTGAGAATGCAAACCCAGTCAAAAGCGAGGTAGAAGTCGTCGCCACTAGGTTGGAGTCACCGATAGCCAAAGGACCATTCGTGATGGCGGCGATTGTCTGGGTTGCCTTCCCAATGGTGAACTTCTTGCTGGAATCAGGAGCGGCATTGTACCGAACATTGCCAGCCTGGGATGCCGTGATGATGCAAGCATCGGTTCCGACCAGAGTTGGGGTCACCGTGGTGCCGGAAATGGTGCAACCAGACACAGCCGCATAGGTAACTGGCTGGCCAGAAGCACCGCCCGTTGCGAGAATGGTGAAGGTATTCTTGTAGGTGAGATTCGCTGGCGCAGCGGCCCAAGTGATGGTCTGAACACCCATTCCGATGGTAACCGTGTTGGAGAGCACTTGCGATGCTGGGCTGTACTTGGTTACATCACCGGCCTGAGTGGCCAAGAGCTGGCAAGGTCCATCGTCCACAGCCTTAACTTTAAGCCCAGTTACCGTGCAAGCGTATGGTGTCAAGCTTGTCAAGGAAACAGTGAGCCCTGTTGCTGTTGTTGTGGCATCGACATCCTTTTCTTCCCCATAGGTCAGGGCAGGCAGAACCACTGTAATCGTTTGGCTTGCCAAAGCAATCTCAAAGCTCTTGTCTACACCGGAAGCGGCTTGGTAATTACCATTACCAGCCTGGACGGCATTAATCGAGCAAGTTCCAACCTTGACCGGGGTAACCGTGTTACCACTGACCGTGCAGAATGTTGGAGTGTTAGAGGTCAACACTGGAGTCAGACCCGAGCTTGGAGCTGCAGTCACGGTAAAATTAGTACCATAGGTTGGCGTTGCTGGGCTTGTTGTGCTCGACCAGACAATGGTTTGGGTGGCCTGGCTGATGGTGACATCCTCTCCCACCACTGGGGCTGCGGAATACATGGTACCATCACCACCATTCTGAGTCGCTTTCACAAAACAGCTTCCGGTCGTTAGTGGAGTTACTGTCGCGATATAAGTCGTGGAAGAACCAACCTGGGTGGTTGGGCCTACCGAACAAATCGTTGGAGTCGAATCAGACAATACGACCGCCAGGCCGGAGGTTGCCACTGCGGTGACAGTGAAGCTTGATGTGAACGCCAAGCTCGAAGCCAGGGTAATCGCTACGGTCTGAGTGGCCTTTGCGATCACAATGTCCTTGGTGACCTGGGTTGCCGCATCATACTTGTTGGCGAGTCCTGCCTGGTTGGCTGCAATCTGACAGGAACCGGCGCCCGTTGTCGCAGTGGTTGCCTTAACTGGGGTAACCACGCCACCGGCCGTCACGGAGCAGAACAATGGAGAAAGGGACGAGAAAACGATTGGGCTACCGGAAGCTCCACCGGTGGTGGATACATTGAATGTAGCACCCACAACACCTGGGCCACCTGTGATTGCAGCGATGGTCTGCGCTCCATTCGAAATAGTGATGGTCTTGGAAGTGGCTGTAGCAGCTGCAAAAGTACTATCCGCATCACCCAACTGCCTTGCCTCGACCACACAGCTCCCACTCTTCAACGGAGTAACCGTCGCACTAGAGACCTTGGTCGTTCCATCCTGAGTGGAGGCCCCAACGGTGCAAACGGCAAGATCTGTGGAGACGAAGGTTAATGGAAGGAGAGATGTTGTCAGTGTACTCAAGACGAAGGTGCTTGGATAATTCGAAGCCGAGATACCAGAGATGGCTTCGATGGTTTGTGGAGCCTGATTAATGCGGAAGTCCTGGGAAACTTCAGGCGCAGCAGCCCACTTGGTATCACCAGCCTGATTCATCAAGACGGTGCAAGTTCCCGCCTTCAATGGCTTGACAATGGTGCTACCGGACATTTCACAAATGGAGCTCGAGGTTGACTTAATTGCATAGGTCACCGTTAGACCCGAAGCAGCTGTCGTGGACAAATTGACAGACACGCCGAAGGTTGCAGGGCCCGAAGCAAGATTTGTGATGGTCTGTGCCTTCTTTGCGATTGCAAAGTTCAGGGTATTCGAAGCAGCCGAATACTGGGTCGTAGCCGCTGCATCACCCCGAATCTGGCAAGAACCCGATCCCGTCGAAGCTGTCGTCGCCTTGACTGGAGTTACAACACCGCCAGAGGTTACTGTGCAGTACGCCTCATCCAAGGATGTGAAGGTAACTGCATTCACGGGACTTGAAACTGGGGTGGCAGTCGCAGAAACAGTCAAAGTTGTTCCCCAAGTTGGCGTTGCGGTGCTCTTGGTGATGGTTCCGACCGTTTGAGCAGACTTGGTGATGGTAACCGTCGTTGTAATGGATACAGCAGGCAACCACTTGCTGCCAACTCCACTACCACCAGCCTGGCTTGCGGTAATGGTGCAAGTTCCTTCCGCTACTGGAGTGATCACACCGGTTGAGGCATTGACCGTGCATACACCAGCTGCCGAAGTCATGGCATAGGATACTGCCAAGCCAGAGGTTGCTGTAGTTGCGACGGTCCCGGTGAGGACACCGTATGCGATCGATGGAGTTGCCATGGCGTTGATGGTCTGAGCCTGCTTCGCAATGGTAAAGTCCGTGCTCACCTGGCCTGCATTGGCATAGCTTACATCACCCAGCCGGTTGGCCAGAAGAGTACAGGTGCCGTCCGTTACTGGGGTAACCGATGCCGTATAGACATTAGTCGTACCAGTCTCCGTGGTTGCTCCTACGGTGCAAACCCCCGTGGTGCCCGATGTGAATACAATGTCGTTGGCCGATTCACCACCCGAAGCGGACACCGTGAATGGAGTCCCATAGGTTGGAACAACTGGATTCGTTACAGAAGACACCGCAATGGTTTGTGGAGCCTTGGTAATGGTGATGGTAGTTAGAACCTGGGTTGCAGCATTATATGTTGCGTCTCCATCCTGGTCGGCCGCAATGATGCAGGCACCAGACTTAAGGGGAGTCACAACGGCTCCATTAGTTCCACCAACACTGCAGATCAATGTTGAATTGGAAGAGAATACCACAGGCTCGGATGAACCTCCTCCGGTGGCGGCCATGGTGAAGTCCGCTCCGAATACTACATCAGGAAGTACCCCAAGAGTTGCCCCTGTAACTGTAATGGCATCTTGCTCCCCCTTCACAATGGCAAAGTTCAAATTGTTTGTGGCGGAAGAGTACTGGGTTGTTGCCACTGCAGTAGCCCGGATTTGGCAAGAACCGACACCCGACGAGGCAATAGTAGGCAACACAGGAGAAACCAGACCACCGGAAGTTACTGTGCAGTAGGTTGGATCCAGGGAAGTGAAGGTTACTGCATTGACGGGGTCGGAAACTGGTGTCGCCGTTGCAGAAACGGTCAGATCGGTTCCCCAAGTTGGCGTTGCAGTGCTCTTGGCGATTGTTCCAACGGTCTGAGTGGCCAAGGTGATCGTCACAGTCGTGGTAATATCATCAGCAGGCAACCACTTGGTGCCAACTCCACTACCACCAGCCTGGCTGGCGGTAATGGTGCAAGTACCTTCGGCTACCGGAGTGATCACGCCTGTGGAGGCATTGACCGTGCAAACACCAGCATCCGAAGTCATAGCATAGGATACTGCCAAGCCAGATTCTGCTGTGGTTGCGACCGTCCCGGTGAGAACTCCGTATACAATCGAAGGTGTAGGCATGGCGTTGATGGTCTGGGCCTGCTTCGCAATGGTAAAGTCCTTGCTCTCCTGGTCTGCATTGGCATAGCTCGCATCACCCACACGATCGGCCAGAAGGGTACAGGTGCCGTCTGTTACTGGAGTAACCGTTGCAGAGTAAATCGAACCAGAAACCGATGTGGCTCCCACGGTGCAAACACCCGTGGTACTGGAAGTGAATTGGATAGACTTGTCGGAAGCACCACCCGTAGCGGACACCGAGAATGGAGTCCCATAGGTTGGAACAACTGGATTCGTTACGGCAGACACCACCAGGGTTTGTGGAGCCTTGGTAATGGTGATCGTCTTAAGTAGCTGGGTTGCAGCTTCGTAATTGGCTCCGTCTCCAGCCTGGTTGGCCGCAATAATGCAACTACCGGCCATAATCGGGTGAACGAGCTGGCCGTAGGTCCCTGAAACGCTACAGATCAAGGGAGTATTTGAGGTGAACACCACCTCAATATTGGATCCCCCCCCTGTGGCGATCATGGTGAAATCGGCTCCGTATGGCGCAGAATTTGGAACGCTACCATCCAAAGTAATGGTCTGAGCAGCCTTCGTGGCCGTGATCGTCTTGGTTACAAGGTTGCTTGCTGCGTTATAACGCGCGTCACCAGCCTGATGAGCGGTGATTATACAGGCCGCGCCTGTGTGAACCGTCAAATCATTACCGGAAAAGGAGCAGATCCCTGAATTGTTTGTGGTGAATGTCACAGGAATCCCGGAAGTCGCAGTAGCCGAAACCGTAGCTGTTGCACCCACCGTTGTTGGTCCACCACTGATGGCGCCAAGGGTTTGGTTAGCCTTGGCAATGGTCAAAGTGACCTGGTTCGAGTCCGCCAAATAATTGGTGGAAGCGGCAACCTTGGCCTTGATAATGCAAGCACCATGGCCAAGCGGAGTTACAAGACCCGTCGAAGAATTTACACTGCAGGAGTCTGCGGTCAAGCTGCTGTATACAATCGCACCACCCGAGCTTGCCGTTGTGACCACATTGGCAGGGGAGCCATAAACAGATGGACCACCTGTGATCGTGGCAACGGTTTGGGATGCCTTTGCGATGGTAAATGTCTGAGTGACTGTAGGGGCCGCATTATAGCGGGTATCCAAAGCCTGGTTAGCCGTAAGAGTACAGGTTCCTACTTTCAATGCGGTCACAGTACTTCCCACGACTGTGCAAAAAGTATTATCCGTCACGGAGGAGATGACTACTGGCTGTCCGGAGCTTCCACCCGTTCCCGCAGAAACGGTGAAGGTGCTTCCATAAGTTGGAGAAGCTGGGGTTGGAACTGGATTCCAGGTAATCGCTTGATTGGCTTTGGAAACCACAATGTTCAAAAGCACCTGAGGCGCAGCATTGTACAATGTATCCCCTGCATCGGCGGCCTGGTTTGCCGTGATCACACAGGTTCCAGCAAGAACTGGGGTAACCGTGTGATTGTTGGTTCCACTAACCGTACAGATCGAAGGGGTATTGGTTCCAAATACCACCGGCTCTCCACCGGCTCCACCGTAGGCGGCTACGGTCGAGGTGGTTCCAAAATTGACGGCGCTTGGAGTAGCGGTAAACAAAGTAATTTCCTGATCAGCCTTCGAAATGATAATGTCCCGGCTAAGGGTGGTGGAGGAATAGCTCGCATCACCAGCCTGGGTAGCCAAAACGGTGCAGGTACCCGCCTTTTTAGGAGTAATCGTGTTTCCCGAACGAGAACAAATCGTCGTTGTGGAGGGAATGCTAAAGGTAACAGCAAGCCCGGAAGTCGCTGTTGCTGCCACATCGAATGCGGTTCCATATACGGCACCCGTCCCTCCAGTGATCGCGGCAATGGACTGTGATGCAGTGTTGATTACAAAATCCTGAGATTTCTCGGGTGCGGCCTCATATTTGGTGTCTGCGGCGCTGTTGGCTTTAATGGTGCAAGTTCCACCCGAAACCGGAGTCACGGTAATGCCAGAGACGGTGCAAACACTTGGCGTGGTAGTAGTAAATACCACTGCATTTCCAGAAGTTGCAGCGGCAGTAACATCAGCAGCTCCAGCCCCGGCAGGCTTGTAAGCCGTTGGCCCACCCGTGAGGGTTCCAATCGTTTGTGTCTTTTTGGCGATGGCAAAGGAGGTGGTCACTGTAGTTGCGGCAGTGTAATTGGTGTTGCCAGCTTGGTTTGCAACGACCGTACAAGTTCCCGCGGTGACTGGAGTTACCGTGTTACCTAAAATGGTGCAAACACCCGTGGTGACGGGGATCGTAAAGATCACGGGATTTCCGGAAAGCCCACTGGATGCGGCAGAAACCGTAAAGTTGGTTCCATAAGTTGGGGTGGAACCCGCTGTTACGGCACCAATTGTTTGAGATTTCTGGGCAATGGTAATATTGAGCAGAACTTGTGTGGCAGCATTATAGCTCGTATTGCCTGCAAGATCGGCCGAAATCGTGCAAGTACCCGCGCTGACCGCAGTAGCAATGCTACCCGAGGTCGTGCCGGCAAGAGTACAAACGCTTGGAGTCAGGGAGCCGAGCACCACAACGGCGCTATTGCCACTCCCAATTGTGGCTGTTGCCGTGACCGCAGCGGTATTGCCAACAATCGTTGGCCCACCGACCAAAGTATTAATGGTCTGGGTGGCTTTGGCGATGGTAAAAGTGGTGGAGATTGGAGGAGCCGCGTTGTAACGCAAATCGCCAATCTGATTGGCCGTGATCATGCAATTTCCGGCGGTAACTGGGGTAACCGTAATGCCAGAAACGGTGCAAACACCCGTGGTGGAAGAGGTAAAGGTCGTTGCAATTCCCGAGCTCGCCGTTGCTTGCACCGTGAAGGTGGAACCAAATGTTTGGGTGCCCGCGAGCAGGGAGGGAGCTGCTGTGATGGTTTGATTGGCCAGGTCGATTACGATCGTCCTTTCCTTTTGAGTAGCGGCAATATAACTAACGGAACCCGCCTGATTTGCCGCAATTTTGCAATCACCACCAGCCACTGGAGTAATGGTTGCGCCATTGACGCCCGATGAGGTACAGACGGAAGGAGTCATGGAGATGAAAGAGACCGTAAGGCCGGAAGAGGCAACTGCCGCAACGGCTGCTGCGGTTGGGTAAATGGAAGGGCCACCGGTGATGGAACCGATGGTCTGGGCCTTTGGACTAATGGACACGTTATTTGAAATCGTGGTGGCGGCCGCATATTTTGTATCTGCTGCTTGAGCTACGGTAATTGTGCAAACGCCCCCTGTTACGGGGTGGAAAGTTCCTGCAGCAGCATCGACCACTGTGCAAACACCTGTTGTAGTGCTCGCATATACGAGCGCAGCTGAACCAGCGCCCTTGGTTGCACTTACAGAAAAGTCGGTTCCAAAAGTGGGGGTGCCAGCGGTCCATCCTGTAATTGCCTGCGAAAGCTTTGCGATAACAATCGCGGATGAAGTGACCTCAGTAGCAGCCAAAAATTTGGTTGTGGCAGCGACATTGGCGGTAATGTAACAGTTGCCCGCGATTACTGGGGTAACGACACCTGCGGCATCAACGGTGCAAACCGAGGTGCCATCGCCTGTGCCATCAGAGGTTGTTGAAGTGTAAAGAATCGTACCATTTGAATTAGTCGAAGTTACCACCGAAGCGGGTGTGCCATAAACGGATGGTCCGCCAGTGATGGTTGCAATGGTCGCCACCGCCTTGTTGATCGTAATCGCGGAGGAGGTAACTGCCGATGCAGCATTGTACCGGGTATCACCACCCTGATTGGCGGTAATATAACAGGTGCCTGCGTCCACAGGAGTAATAAGGCCCGTACTGGAATTGACTGTACAGACTGCAGTGCCACTTCCCGAACCATCAGAAGTTGTGGAAGAATAAACAATTGCAACGCCCGAACCTCCGCCCGTGGTGGAAACCGTTGCAGCAACTCCGTAGGTCATGGCTGCATGGGAGAATGCAGAAATCGTCTGGGAAGCTTTAGTAATGGTAAAAACCTCCGTGTCGGTTCCGGCTAAATATTTCGAATTTCCTGCCTGATCGGCGGTGACATTACAAGCACCCGCGTCAATGGGGTAGACTGTGATTGTCCCAGCGATGTTGGAGATAATGCAAACCGAGGAAGAGACCGTGGAGTACACCACGGGATTGCCAGAAGCTCCAGCAGCCGATGTGGTGATCACAAAGGATGTGCCATAGGTCAAGGAGCCCGAAACAATGGTCGGATTAACCGTCACGACCTGTGGGGCTTTGCCAACTGCTGTGGTATCAAAAACAGAGGGAGCAGCATCATAACTGCCTTCAGCGGCCTGATCGGCCTGGATGATGCAAGGTCCCACACCAACCGTAGTGACTTCTTCACCATTGGTACCACCAACAGTACAAACGTCTTCCGTTATAGAAGTGAAGGTTACAGGAGCAAGGGATCCACCACCTGTTGCAACGACAGTAACTATCCCTGTCGCAGCATAAACAGTTGGACCACCGGAAAGACCCGTTATTGCTTGCGATGCAGCATAGGCTTGCAGCGCGAGCGCCAGCCCCATGCCGATTACGGTTTTTATTATCTGCTTCACTTCTGCCTCCTTGACGTTTTATTTCCAAAGAAACTACCCCAAGTATGGGGAAATTTCCATATACACTATCCCTAGTCTATCCTTAATATCGGCACGAGTCCATAAATTCTTAGCAAGTATTTAGTGTAATTTACAGTCAAATTTCCCAAATCCACTTAAGAAAATACCGATGATTTAGTTTTTTGCGGTGCTTTCAAATCAATATGATATGGGTTAATTTTTATCATCAATCCCTTTTGGCAAGTGAAAGCAAAATTTCTCCCTCACTTTTATGCAATCCAACCACTTCTTTCCAAAACCATTGGCAAAGGGTCTTTTTATGTCACCCCAGGAAGGAGGATCACCGCACAAGGCTATACCGCACAAGGCTTCCAACCCATTAATCCACCAACATTGTCAACATATCCGTATTGTAACCCCCATCGTGAACTCCCAGGTGTTGAGTCCGTAGTAGAACAAGCGAGACTCGTAGCTTGTGGCAGGGATCTAGGGCAGGGAGTCCAAGAGAGGGCCCGATATTCTTGTAATCCCCGAAACGGGCATCACCGCACAGTGCCACGCCACACAAGGCCTCCAACCCATTCACCACGCGCCGGTGATGGCCATCCTGGCCATGACAGATGTATCGCCGGGCACCACCAGTCATCCCACGAGGAAAACCTCAATACTCCCCTAATCCCCACTCCCTCCCCCACCCCGCCACACAAGGCCTCCAACCCATTCACCACGCACCGGTGATGGCCATCCTGGCCATGACAGATGTATCGCCGGGCACCACCAGTCATCCCACGAGGAAAACCTCAATACTCCCCCAATCCCTACCCCCTAATCCCTATTCCCTATTCCCCACCCCGAGAATCACCCGAGAATACCCCACCCCGGAATACGTTGTTCAAGTTTCACTCGACATTTACCGATAGACGGGTATATAATAGGTGAAGTGGAATTGTGTCGTTTGAATCCTGATGCACCAGTTCCTTGGAGAATTTATGATTGTTCGCACCACTCGCATCGTTTCGGGCCTCATCCTGGGGTTCCTCATCGCCCAAAGCACTGCGGCGACTTCCCTCGTCAATCTCAGGGGCAAAGTCGTTGACGCCTCCCAGAACGGCCTCCCGGGCGTTACCATTTCCATCAAGGATATGGACTATTCCGCAATCACGGATGCCCAAGGCAATTGGAGCATTGGAGCCAGCGCCCCCATCGAGCTCAAGGAAAATGACTATTCCTCTATTGACTTGTTCGGCCAAAACCTGCAACTCAACTTGGGCAAATCGGGGCCGGTAAAAATTGACATCGTAGATTTATTCGGGAAACAATCAAAAACCATCATGAATGAGACCTTGAATGGTGGCCAATACAATGTGAATCTGGGCGCAACCGACTTTGCCAAAGGAGTTTGGCTCGTCCGTGTGCAATCCACCCAGGAATCCAAGGTGTTGCGCTGGATCAATACAGAGAACAACAATCAAAAAGCCGCGGTAGTGAGCTCTTCGCGCCACCGCCCTTCCATCCTCACCAAAGGAATCGGTGAACAGGATTCCCTGATCATCACCTACCAAGACAAAGAAGTTTCGCGCAGAGAGCAAGCGAACCTTCTTGCCGGCACTTTGCCGGATTTTATCCTTTGTGGCGTCACCCCTGCCATTTCTCCCACCGAGGCGGGCACAATTCAGCAGGAATTGCCTATATATATTCTCTTCGGAGACTCCATAACGGTCAATTTTACCTACGACGAAAACATGTGGCGCCCCCAGAAGCTGATTGTGGGTGGCGATATTTTCCCCGCGAGTGGCAGCGAATACCGGATCGGTCTTTCTTCTCCCAATGACGGCGTGACCCTCACCATGGCCACCCGCGACCAGTCCATTTCTTTTAGCGACATTTCAGATAAGGTTTTTGGAGTAGGCTCTTTTGTCGTTGGCGCGCAAGCATCTTCGGGACAACCCGTCACGCTTGAATCCGTCACCTACGATGTGTGCTACGCTTCGGGCGATTCCATTTTGGTGGTCGGCACCGGTGTATGTGAATTCTATGCCACGCAAACTGGCGACGAATTCTTCAACCCCGTCCAGATCGATACCAGCTTTGTTGTCTCCGTGGGAACTCAGGTCGTTTCGATTGACTCCATTGCCAATTTGACTTTTGGGGAATCGTCCTTTGAGGTTACAGCATCAACAACCTCGGGACTTTCTCTTTATTTTGAATCCATCACACCAAGTATTTGCACGGTCGACCAATACCTGGTCTCCATGAACGGCGCCGGCGCCTGTACCATCAAGGCAACCCCCGAGAGCTCCCCTAATTACCAGACAACTTCCGGTACCCGGACATTCCAAATCAATAAAGCAACCCAGACGATTGCTTTTGAAGACACCACTGGTAAAGTATATGGAGACGCTTCATTCGACCTTGGAGCCCTAGCCACTTCGGAGCTTCCCGTATTTCTATCCTCAAACACGCCCACGGTTTGCACCGCAAGCGATTCCATGGTAACCCTCCTCTCCGGTGGCACCTGCACCCTTTACGCCTCACAAGTTGGAAATGCCAATTATTCTGCCACCTCGACAACCATCCATTTGCCAATTGCCAAGGCAGATCAACAATTATCTTTTATCCCCATGGAAGACACCACCTACAAAGCTGCCACCTTAATTCCGGTGGTTACTTCGACGGCCCTTGGACTTCCAATCGTAATCAGTTCGGGTACCCCGACTGTTTGCTCCGTAACGTCAAACATTGTCACCATGCTTAAGAGTGGCTCCTGCGAGCTGACCGCATCCCAAGCGGGAGACTCCAAATACAATGCCACGGTCAGCGATATTGAGTCCTTTGAAATCTACAAGGCCGACCAGACGATTTCCTTTACCCCCATCAATGACACTCCATTGTCCAGCCCGCCCTTCACTCCCACCGTCACCGCCAGCTCAGGCCTTCCCGTGTTCATTACCTCCCTCGACAATAACATCTGCACGGTGACCAACAACCTGGTCACGGTGATTACCGCCGAAGGTTGCCGTTTGCTTGGGACCCAAGCCGGTGACGACCGCTACAACGCGGTGGAAGTGGAAACCAGCTTCAACAGCATCAAAAAGAGCCAAACCATAACCCTCACTACGCCCGTGAGCAAAAATTATGGCGATGCCGATTTTGATCTTGTCGCCACAACGAATGCCACACCCACACCGATCCCCGTCACCTTGACATCCATAACAGATGCGGTCTGCTTGGTGAATGGAAACACCGTCACGGTGATTTCGGTGGGTACTTGCTCCATCCAAGCAACCGCAGAAGCTGATGGCAGCTATTTTGCCGCCCAAACCGTTGTCAAGAGCTTCCCTGTAAATAAAGCGACCCAGATTGTCACCATTGACCCCGTTGCTTCCTTTACCTTTGGTGACCTTACCTCCTTTGCGGTCAGCGCAGTTGCAAGTTCGGGCTTGACTCCGGTATTCACCTCAACCACCACTACTGTTTGCACCGTCACGGGCACAACAGTTTCCGTGGTCGGCGTTGGAACCTGCATCATCCGGGCGACCCAGGCCGGAAGCACCCTGTACAATAGCGGGACTTCCACAGTTAGTGTCACCATTGCAAAGGCAAACCAGACCATCAATACTTTTGCGCTAGACTCCAAGATTTATGGCGCAACAGGATTCACCCTTGTTGGCTCCGCTGTATCCACTTCGGGACTCGCCATTGCCTACACCTCGGCCACGCCAACCATTTGCACGGTCAGCTCGAATGTGTTGTACATGCTCACCTCGGGCACCTGTACGGTGAACGCCAATCAGGCTGGAAACGCAAATTACTTTGCGGCACTTACAGAAAGTTCCTCGTTCACGGTGTACAAAGCTCCACAGACAATCACCTTCAACCCAATCGGAAACAAAACCTTTGGCGTGGCAACATTCTATGTGACCTCGCTATTGTCAGCGACATCCGGTTTGGCTCCGGTGCTAACCTCTTTGACACCCGATGTCTGTGTGGTAAATGCCATGGCGATCTCCATTGTTGGTGCCGGCTCCTGTAATCTCCAGGCCGATCAACCCGGCGATGGCAAATATGAGGCTGCATCCACGGTCAGCCAAAGCTTCACCGTGGCTCAGCTTGCCCAGACCATTTCTTTTGGCACCATCACCACCAAAACCCTGAGCCTTACTCCTCAGTTCACTCTGAGTGGAACGGCAAGCTCTGGCCTCCCTCTCTTCTCCGTTTCCCAAACGCCAATGGTCTGCACGGTAGATGGATCTAGCGTGACTCTTGACGCAAAGGGAACCTGCACGCTGACTCTCTCCCAGAGCGGAAACCAGAATTTCCTACCCGCCACTGCCGTCAGCCAGTCATTTATTGTGAACTAACCGGCCAGAGCCGGCCATGACATGCTGAATCATCCTTAGCCATCGGACCCGGTTGTCCTTTCATCCTGGTTGCGGTGTTTCCGTTGCCATAAAAACCTAGGCTTCGCATATTATCCATTTATTCTTGATTTTTCTAGATTAGCTCGGATATATGACAGTTCAACTTCCCAAAGGCACTCGGGATTTTTATCCTGAAGACCAAAGAATCCAAAACCATATCTTCGATACCTGGCGCAAAGCTTGCCTGCGCTTTGCCTACGAAGAGTATGAAGGCCCCATGTTTGAGCATCTCGAGCTCTACACCGGAAAGTCCGGGGACGAGATTGTCAAGCAGCTGTACAATTTCATCGACAAGGGTGGACGCGACATCGCGCTCCGGCCCGAAATGACCCCCACCCTGGCACGCCTGGTCATCCAAAAGGGCGGCACGCTCAAAATGCCGTTCAAATGGTTTTCCATTCCCCGCCTGTTTCGCTACGAACGCACCCAAAAGGGTCGCCTGCGGGAATTTTTTCAGCTCAATATGGACATCATCGGCTCCGACTCCGTATACGCCGAAGCCGATCTGCTGGTGGGCATTTGCTCCATGCTGCGCGACTTTGGCTTAAAGCCTGCGGACTTTGTGATCGGGATTTCGAGCCGAAAACTGCTCAGCACATTCTTGACCGAACTCAAAGCCACGGACCCCACTGCAGTGTACCCGGTGCTGGACCGCCGGGCAAAAATCCCGGGCGATATTTTTCTGGCCGAGCTTGCTGCCGCAGGGCTCGCAGCCGAACAGGTTGTCCGTCTCGATGCCTTCATGGCCTGCAAATCCATTGACGAAGTCAAGGCTTGCATCCAGTCCCAAGACTCCCAGGCTGCACTCCAGGAGCTGGAAGATTTGTTCACCATTCTTGCCCATGCCGGCGTATCTGAAAGTGTGGCACTGGACTTGGCGGTAGTGCGTGGCCTTGCCTACTATACTGGCATCGTCTTTGAAGTCTTTGACCGGGGCCACTCCATGCGTGCCGTGGCCGGCGGTGGCCGCTATGATTCCCTAACCGAAAGACTCGGGGGCAAAAAAGTGCCCTGCGTCGGATTTGGAATGGGCGACGTGGTCTTGGCCGATTTGCTTTCGGACCGTGGCCTCCTTCCGACAACCGGTCCTACCGTTGACTTTTATTTGGTGACATTTGCTGGCAATATGCCCAAGCTATTTGAGGTCGCAGCCTCGCTACGCAATGCGGGCTGCAGCTGCAGCCATGCACTCGCCCCAGCCAAGGTCGGCAAGCAGATGGAATCCGCGAATATCGCCGGAGCTTCCCGGGTCATCTTTGTCGATGGCGACAAGGCCCCACCGGGTGAATACGAATTCAAGAATCTCAAAGACGGCACCCAAGGGTGCTCCACACTCGACCAATTGATCAAGGAAGTCCAACCATGACGAAATCTGTAAAAACAGCTACCCCCAAGCGTCGTGGACGCCCTGCCAAAGTCGCTGAAGCGAAAGCCCCAGCCATCGTTGTCGCCACCAAGCGCCGGGGACGCCCCGCCAAGGCTGTGGAAGCCAAGGCCCCCACCGAAGTCGTCATCGTCAAGCGTCGTGGCCGTCCTGCCAAGATTGCGGAAACTAAAACACCAAAATTGGTGGTCAAATCCTCGGAGTCTAAATATACCACGGGCGCACCAGGTACCTACAAAGGCTTGCAATTGCTGATCCCCAGCATGGCGACTCCCGCCATCGAAACCTGGGACTTTGAATACCCCGGTTCCAAAACCGACCTGAGCATCGAAATCCCAGAATTCACCTGCGTCTGTCCCAAGACGGGTCTCCCGGATTTTGCGACAATAATTATCGATTATTGTCCGAACAAATTTTGCATCGAACTAAAGAGCCTCAAAGAATATGTGCTCTTTTACCGCAACCTCGGAATCTTTCACGAGCATGTAGTCAATCGCATGCTCCAGGACATCGCCAAGGCCTGCAAACCCAAATCCATGTCCATCACAGGCGTTTTCAACTCTCGCGGTGGTATACAAACTACCGTACAAGCCACACTCTAAAAAGGGGATCAAAAATGAGAAAAACTATCTATAATTTCAGCGCCGGTCCAAGCATGCTTCCAGAGTCCGCTCTCCAAGCCGCATCGGTTGCCTGCATCGATTTCAAGAACACCGGAATGAGTCTGATGACCATGTCCCACCGCACCAAGCCGGTGATGGAAATGTTTGCCGAAACCGAATCGTTAATCCGCGACCTCCTTGCAGTCCCTGCAAATTTCAAGGTCATGTTTCTCGGTGGTGGCGCCTCTCTGCAATTCGCCATGGCCCCCATGAACCTTCTTCCCCAGGACGGCATCGCCGACTACACCGACACCGGTGAATGGGGCGCCAAGGCTGCCAAAGAAGCCAAGGCATTTGGAAAAATCAACATCGCCGGCTCCTCCAAGGAAGCCAGCTACATCTTCCTGCCCAAAGAGCTGAAGCAGACTGCCGATGCCGTTTATTTGCACCTGACTTCCAACAATACCGTTTTTGGAAGCCAGTGGAAGACCTTGCCAACACCTGTGAATGCCAACGGCTACCAGGTTGTGGACATGTCTTCCGATATTTTCAGCCGTCCCATCGACTGGACCCGCATCGGCATGATCTACGCCGGCGCACAGAAGAATGCAGGCCCTGCAGGCGTCACCCTGGTGATCGTCCGCGAAGACATCCTCGGAAAGTCCGGCCGCACCATTCCTTCCATGCTCGACTACGCCGTGCATATCAAGGCCGAATCCATGTTCAACACTCCACCGGTCTTCCCGGTCTATGTGATGAACGAGACTCTGAAGTGGCTCAAGAATCTGGGTGGCGTTGCCGCCATGCAAGTCATCAACGAGCGCAAAGCATCCAAACTTTACGCCGAGATCGATCGCAACCGCATGTTCTGCGGAACCGTGAAAACCGAAGACCGCAGCATTATGAATTTGGTGTTCATCTTTGATCCCAAAGTTGTGCCCGCTGAAGCCAAGGAAGCCAAAGAAAAAGAATTCCTAGCCTTCTGCAAAGCTCGCTCCATGGAAACCCTGGCCGGTCATCGCATCGTGGGCGGCTTCCGCGCCTCGATCTACAACGCCATGCCCGAAGCCGGTGTGGACGCTCTGATCACCGCCATGCAGGACTTCGCCAAGCAGAACGGCGTCGGGTAATCCCGGTCATTCTTGCCTTTAAAAAGTCCGCTCCCTGGAGCGGGCTTTTTTCGTTTGCCCTGCCTGTTGTTTTGCCCTGCCTGTTGTTTTGTCATGCCTGTTGTTTTGTCACCCCCGGAACTCCACAAAGTGGACATGTGTCCGTAACGGGCAAAGCCCGAACGGTCCCACCGAGGGGCCACAGAACCGTGCGACCAGGAGCGGTGATGGCACTTCCGGCTATGACCCCTTAAAGCCATTCTTTTTGGGTTTTCATACGTTTGCCCTCCGAATTCTTCTTGCCATTCTGCACATTTTTATGCATATTCATATGCATGAGAACTACCGTAATTCTTGATGATGAGCTCCTGGCGCAGGCCATGGAATATACCGGGATCACCGAAAAAACTGAGCTCTTGCATCAAGGCCTGCGAGCGCTGGTCCAGCGTTACGCGGCGAAGCGACTGGCAGCGCTAGGGGGCACGGAACCCCACGCCAAGACAGCTCCCCGCCGTAGGGCCATATAAAATGGTCCTCATCGACACCTCCATTTGGATTGACCACTTCCGCAAAAAGGACCAAACTCTTCTGGACTTGGCCAATGCGGATGAAGTGGCAATGCACCCCGCTATCATCGGCGAACTCGCGCTGGGGAATCTCCACAATCGGGAGGTGATTCTGCGTTATTTAAGGAACTTGGCCGAAACCCCCGTCGCACACGATCACGAGGTTTTGCACCTGATTGAAGCCCACGACCTGTGCGGAAAAGGGATTGGCTGGGTCGATGCGCACTTGCTCGCTTCGGCCAAGCTGGGAAGCCTTGTTCTGTGGACCCGGGACCGCAAACTGGCACAGGTGGCGAAAGCGATTGGGGTTTGGTGAATATCATTTTTTGACTTTTTTCCCATTTGATGTACATTTCCCTTGTCCACAAAGAACCAATACCAGGAGAACCTATGAAAACTATGGCCCATTTTGTCATGACTGGAATGTTGATGCATTCGGCTTACGCAGCAAACTCCCAAACCGCAAACCCCTATGACAAACACCCCAAGGTTCCCACCTTTAACCTTTCCAGTACGGACCTGAAAAACGGAGAGCAACTGGGCAAAGCCCAAATGAGCGGAATATTTGGTGCAGGTGGCCAAGACCTTTCTCCCCAACTTTCCTGGAGCGGTTTCCCCCCGACGACCAAAAGTTTCGTGATCACCATCATCGATCCCGACGCCACCAAGGCCAACGGATTCGCTCATTGGCTGGTTGTGGATATTCCTGCTCGATTTTCTAACTTTCCCAGTGGCGCTGGTGCACTGAACTCCAAGAACCTTCCCAAAGAAGCCATACAATTGCCAAGCGATGGCGGAAGGCCCCAGTTCGTGGGCGCAGCTCCTCCACCCGGAAGCGGCAAACATCATTACTTCATCACCGTATTCGCATTGGATGTACCCTCTTTGGGGATCTCCAAAACGGCCAACGTCGCAGAACTCAATGTACGCCTGGCTTCGCGCACCCTTGCCCGCGCAAGCATCATGGGCTGGGCCGAACGGCGGTAAGTAGTAATGAATAGAATGGAACGGTTCTTAAACTGGCCTATTACCCTGTTGGTCCTTTGCCTAGGCTTTGATAAGGACGGCATTGTGAAAGTACGCGTAGACTTGCAAGTGCCATAGGAGGCACTCGGGCTTCTTAGTGGTGTTCCAGGTTCGGCGGAATAGGCGA
>CAIRAY010000092.1 GCA_903876665.1 uncultured Fibrobacterota bacterium
CACTAGACCCTCGCCTTCGCGAGGGTGACAAAATGGACATTGCGGAACCTAATGTTAGCCAAAGACTCAACCGTCCCAAAGGCTGGCCGAAGGCTCAGCCGATCCCCCCGTCCTCCGCGCGGGCCGAAGGCTCAGCGCGTCCCCGCGCACCCTTAATCGGCTCAGCGTCTAGTGGATACAAGGCGTCGCGATACCGCCGCATAGTACAACTATGCAAGGCAGAGCGCAACGCAGTAGACACTGGGCGATCAGACGATTAACTTGTGATATTCTTGGATGCTCATGACCTTCAGCTCCTGCGTCTGCATCGCCTCAATCGCTTCCGATGCCGCTAGCGCCGCCGGTAGGGTCGTGGTATACGGAATGGAGTTGTAGAGAGCTTCCTTGCGGATGTAGGCGTCGTCGAGCTGGGAGCTACGGCCCTTGGGCGTATTGATCAGCAGAGAGACCTTCTTTTCCTTCATGAGGTCCACCACGTTGGGGGACTTCTTTTCGGAAAGCTTGGCCACCACTTCGGCGGGAATTCCCATGCTATCGAGGTGCCTTGCGGTACCTTCGGTGGCGTAGATTTTGAAGCCTAGGGAATAAAGACGACGAATGGCGGGGTACATGCGCCCGCGATCGCGAGGATTGACGCTCACGAACACCGCGCCGCTCTTGGGAAGCGGGCTATTGGCGCCACTCTGGGACTTGGCGAAAGCCATTCCAAAAGTGCGGTCCACACCCATCACTTCTCCCGTTGATTTCATCTCCGGAGAGAGGACTGTATCGACGCCACGGAATTTGGCGAACGGAAATACGGATTCCTTAACGCACACATAGCGAGGCATGATTTCTTTGGTGAAGCCAAGATCCTTGAGCTTCATGCCAATCATGACCTTGGTGGCAAGCTTCGCGAGCGGAACGCCAATGGCCTTCGAAACAAAAGGCACGGTGCGTGATGCGCGAGGGTTTACTTCCAGAATGTACACAACATCATTTTGCACCGCAAACTGGATATTCATGAGTCCAATTACCTTGAGTGCATACGCCAGCTTTTTGGCCTGGATCTTTACCTCTTCGATCACATCACCGCTGATGCTGATGGGAGGAAGCACACAGGCCGAATCGCCCGAGTGAATTCCGGCTTCTTCGATATGCTGCATGATGCCGGCAACCACCACGTCGGTTCCATCACAGATACAGTCCACATCCATTTCCACCGCGTCCTGCAGGAACTTGTCCACAAGTACGGGGCGCTCATCAGAGGCTTGCACGGCTTCGACCATGTAGCGACGGAGTTCTTCTTCGGAATTCACAATCATCATGGCGCGACCGCCCAGCACAAAGCTTGGACGTACGAGGACAGGATAACCAATACCAACGGCGATCTTCACGGCTTCTTCGGTAGAGCGGGCCAGGCCGTTCTGAGGCTGCCGCAAACCAAGCTCGGTCAGGAGGTTGGCAAAAAGTTCTCGGTCTTCTGCGAGGTCGATGCTATGGGGGCTTGTGCCAATAATCTTCGCGCCCGCTTCTTCCAAGGCCTTCGCGAGCTTCAGCGGGGTCTGACCGCCGAATTGCAGAATCACGCCATCTGGCTTTTCGTGATCGATAATAGCAAGAACATCTTCGCGGGTCAGCGGTTCGAAATACAACTTATCCGAAGTGTCATAATCGGTAGAGACTGTTTCGGGATTGGAGTTGATCATGATCGACTCCCAGCCCTCTTCCTGCAAGGCGTAGGAAGCGTGCACACAGCAGTAGTCAAATTCAATTCCCTGGCCGATGCGATTGGGGCCGCCACCGAGAATGATGACTTTTTTGCGGTCGGTGCGCACGGACTCGTTCTCTTCTTCGTAGGTCGAATAATGGTAAGGAGTCTTGGCTTCAAATTCTGCGGCACAGGTATCTACGGTTTTGAAAACCGTGACAATCCCGAGAGCTTTGCGGTGCTTCTCCACAGCCTTTTCGCCTGCGCCGGTAAGCCAGCCGAGCTGCACATCGGAATAGCCCCATTCCTTTGCGGTCCGAAGAGTTTCGGGAGAAATGGATTCGAGCTTTTTGCCTTTAAGTTCTTCTTTTTCAAAGCGGACCAAGTCGGCAATGTGATTGAGGAACCAAGGATCGATACCCGAAACTTCGTAAAGTTTTTCAATCGACCAGCCGTATTCCAGGGCGGCCTTTACATAGAATAGGCGGTCTGCGGCAGGACGATTTTTGGAAATGATTTTGAAGATTTCATCTTCGGCAATGACTTTTTTCCCGTCCGAACCAAGGCCCGCACGGTCGTTTTCCATGGAGCGCACGGCCTTCTGCAGGGATTCCTTGAAGGTCCGGCCAATGGCCATGGCTTCGCCCACGGACTTCATCTGAGTGCCCAAGACATTTTCGGCCTGAGGGAATTTTTCGAAAGTGAAGCGGGGAATCTTGGTGACGACATAGTCGATGGAAGGTTCGAAACAAGCAGGCGTTTCTTTGGTGATGTCGTTGAGTAATTCGTCAAGCGTGTACCCAACCGCGAGCTTGGCGGCAAACTTGGCAATGGGGAACCCGGTAGCCTTGGATGCAAGTGCGGAGGAGCGCGACACGCGGGGGTTCATTTCGATAATGACCATGCGGCCATCAACGGGGTTGATGGCAAACTGCACATTGGATCCACCCGTTTCTACGCCGATTTCGCGGATGACCGCAATTGACGCATTGCGCATAACCTGATATTCTTTATCTGTTAGTGTCTGCGCAGGAGCCACCGTGATGGAGTCACCGGTATGAATGCCCATGGCATCTAAATTCTCAATGGAACAAATGATCACGACATTGTCTTTTTTGTCGCGCATCACTTCCATTTCAAATTCTTTCCAGCCCACGATGGATTCTTCCACCAAGATTTCGGATGTGGGAGAAAGAGTGAGGCCACGTTCGGCGATCTCGAGGAATTCTTCTTCGGAGTGGGCAAAGCCACCACCCGCGCCACCCAAGGTGAAGGCTGGACGGATCACTGCAGGAAGTCCAATGATTTTGAGAGCTGCTTTGGCCTGTTCCAGGGTGCGGGCAACTTCAGACTTTGCACTTTCAAGTCCGATGTTATTCATGGCGGTGCGGAATTCATCGCGGCTTTCGGCCTTGCGGATGGCTTCGACTTTGGCGCCAATCATCTCGACATTGTATTTGGCAAGGACGCCCATTTCGTTCAGAGCCAGCGCGCAGTTGAGGCCTGTCTGTCCGCCCAAGGTCGGCAACAGGGCGTCGGGGCGCTCCTTCTCAATAATCTTGGTGACCATTTCGGGAGTGATGGGCTCGATATAGACCGCATCGGCAGTCTCGGGATCCGTCATGATGGTGGCCGGATTGGAATTGACCAGAATCACCTTGTATCCCTCTTCGCGGAGGGCCTTGCAGGCCTGGGTTCCGGAGTAGTCAAATTCACACGCTTGACCAATGACAATGGGGCCGCTACCAATGATCAAAATCTTTTTAATATCAAGTCTTTTAGGCATCCTATATCCTTATGCGGCTGAACAAATTGGATCAAAGTTAGAAAGGGATCGCTGAAATCCCACCCCAACTTTTGCATTTTGCATAACCCGTTTAAACTCAATAGGTTACTCAAATAGAGACTGACTCCATCTTGTTGACTAGCACCTTGTCCACCCGCTTCCCGTCCATATCTAGGACTTCCAGAAGGTATCCTTCCCATTCAAAAATTTCCCCAGTTGCCGGGATTTTTCCGAGTGCCGCCATCACCATCCCGCCCAAGGTGTGATAGCTGGTGGAGGAATCACCGGGCAAGCGCGTCCAACCAAAAATCACCTCCAACTGATGAATGTCTGCCATCCCATCCACTAGCCAGCTACCATCCTTACGCTGCACCAATTCAGTACCCGAAGAATCCACCAAAAGCGGGGCATCCATCAAAATCCCCATCAAGTCATCCAGGGTGACAATCCCCTGAAAACCCCCATATTGGTCGATCACGATGGCCATCGCACAGTCCGCTCCCCGCAAGCGCTGGATTGCAGCCATTGCGGACAGGGAATCGGGAAGGTATACGGGGGGCTTCATCATGGCCTGCAAGTCAACTGGCCCACCCGCCACGAGCTGGCAGAGGAGATCACGGGCATTCACCACCCCCAGAGGCTGGTCCACCGTGGAATGCGCCACGGGGAACCGGGAAAACCGGCTCAGCAGCACTAAGGTCCGCAACTCTTCCCGGTCTGCGTCCAGGCTCAGCCATTCCACCGCGTTCCGAGGAGTCATCACCGAGCGCACCGGGCGATCCGAAAGGGAGAAGACTCGCTCCACCAAATCCAGCTCCCCCTTCTCAATTTCACCTTCCTTGTGCCCCTGCCTGGCCATATGCTGCAGCTCTTCGGCGGTTACCGGACGGTTGGGAGCCTCATGGAGCCCAAAAGGTTTCAGCAGTGCATCTCCCGAAAAATCCAGAATCCAAACCATGGGTTTGAACAGCTGGGAAATCAAGAACATGGGGGGCGCAGCGAGGCAGGCGATCCGCTCGGCATGCTGCAAGGCAATCCTTTTGGGAATCAATTCGCCCAAGATTAAAGATAGGTATGAGATGGAGCCCACTACGATGGCGATGGAGGCACTTGCAGCATAAGGTTTGATCAGTGGTACGGATTCAAGAACCTGGCCTAGGGGATCTGCAAGAACCGCACCAGCGTATGCTCCAGACAGCACCCCCACCAGGGTAATTCCAATTTGGACCGTGGACAGGAATTCATTGGGATTTGTGGCAACTAAAAGCGCCCGGCGGGCACCCCAAGTCCCGGAAGACTTCATTTGTTCCAGCAAGGCCGAGCGGGCGGAAACAACCGCCATCTCTGCAAGCGCGAAAAAACCGTTTGCGGCGATCATCGCGAAAAGGAGCAATATCTGAAGTGAAAGAGTTGAGTTCACCAGGAGAAGATAACTATTGCAGAAGGTGGTTTACTTGGCGCCGGTATCCAAAGATTTCTGGAAATCGAAATTCGCCAGGTAGTCTTCAAACTTCTCGGCCGGAAGCGCCCTTTATTTCCTGTAAAAGCATCACCTATTAGTCTATTCTTTCCCATTCAAAAATGCAATGAATACTAACAGGGTGCTGGTATTGGGATAGGCAAAGTGAATTTGGTTGTCATGGCCGGAACGCCCATCACCGGTGCATTGTGAAGGCTTTGACTGGCGCGGTGCGGTGATGCTCGTGCTGGGCATGACTTCGATTTGTTGATATCTATAGTTGCCGAATCAATAACAACTTTTTTCCAGGCTTCTTCTGGATTTTTGATACATTTCCTGTCATGAATAAAAACCTTGACAACTACAATGCCGCACTCCGCTGGCGCTATGCCACAAAGTCCTTTGATCCCAGCAAAAAAATCCCTCAGGATGTCCTGGATGGCTTGCTAGAATGCCTGCGCCTAACCGCAAGCTCGTTTGGACTCCAGCTCTGGAAATTCCTAATCATTTCCAATCCCGAAATCCGGGCAAATCTTTTAGCACCGAGCTACAGCCAATCCCAAGTGGTTGACGCATCCCATCTGATCGTATTTTGCCGTCCAAAATCCTTTGATCCCACCATGATCGAAACCTTTGTGAACCAAACCGCTTCGACCCGGAACCAGTCCGTGGAGAGTCTGGCTCCGTTCAAAGAATATATGGATAAAGCGACTCAAAATCCCTCTTTTCCTACCGAAAAATGGATGGACAACCAGCTCTATATCGCTCTAGGAAATCTTCTTTCCGCCTGTGCCTTGGCAGGCGTTGATTCCTGTCCCATGGAAGGATTCTCTAAGCCCAAATACGACGAGGTTCTGGGACTTGAAAACGACAACCTCACCGCAGTTGTTGCATGCCCCATCGGCTATCGCCTGGAATCGGACAAATATGCATCCCTTGCCAAGGTTCGTTATCCGCTGGAAAAAGTAGTGTCCTTTTTAAAATAGTTTGATAAAATCAGGGCATGTTTTCCCTACCTGCCCTATTCAATCATCTCGATGCGATGCAGTGGCGCTATGCCACAAAATCCTACGACACTACCAAGAAAATCGACAAGGAAATCCTGTACGCCTTGCTCGAAATTTTGCGTCTCACCCCCACAACCATGGGCTTGCAACTCTGGCGCTTCGTGGTTGTTACCGACCCGGAACTGCGCAAACAGCTCGTTACCCATTGCAGTCGTTTGCATGTGGGACACAAGGAACACCACATTGAATCGGCTAGCCATCTACTGGTTTTCTGTCGACCCAGCAAATTCGAGCCGGCGCTAATTGACCAACATATTGAGCATGTGGCTTATGTACGCAATCAATCCATCAGCGACCTGCACGCCTACAGCCAGAATCTACATCACTGGGCAGAAACCTTTACCGACTCCCTGGAAACGTGGATGGACAATCAAACATTTATTGCCCTGGGAAGCTTTATTGCCGCCTGCGCAGCCGCTCGTATTGATTCCTGTCCGATCGAAAATTTTTCCAAGGCGGGATTTGATGAGGTGCTGAATTTGGGAGAAAAGCACTTGCATTCCGTGGCCGCTTGCTCCCTGGGCGTCCGCTCTCCGCTCGACAAGTACGCCAACGAAAAGAAGGTGCGCTACCCTGTCGATGACTTGGTGATCTACAAATAGGACAATAAAGCGAAGCCTGGGAATAAGGCTACCCGAGTAATTTATACCCTACAGGGTCCCTTTCGAGCTGGGAATTCCGCTCACACGACGGCTCGGGCCGATGGCCATTGCCATAGAACGGGCGAAGGCCTTGAATATGGCTTCCAGGCTGTGGTGGTGGTCCTCGCCATAAAGGAGTTCCACATGCAAATTCATGCGGGCATTCTCAGCGAGTGATTTGAAAAAATGACGGAAGAGCTCAGTTTCCATGTTTCCGATCCGCTCATTTTCGAGTTTCACATTCCAGACAAATCCAATTCGACCCGAAAAATCCACAACAATGCGGGCGAGAGCCTCATCCATGGGCACATAATAAAAACCGTAGCGCTCAATCCCCTGCTTGTCTCCCAGACAATCGGCAATGGCCTGCCCCAGAACAATGGCAATATCTTCGGTGGAATGGTGCATGTCGACATGGTTGTCGCCTTTGCACTCCACATCCAGGGTTAGGCCTCCATGAACCTGGAAAAGGTCCAGCATGTGGTCCAAGAAACCCGAACCCGTGGAAATTTTCCCCCGGGATGCACGATCCAGGTCGATCGCAAGTGTGATTTGAGTTTCGGAGGTATTTCGGGAAATGGTTTTATTGCGCATTGACGGATCCCTTGGCTATTTTCTCGATCTGGTCCGTGGCCTTTAGTTCCAGGTCCTGATGGAAACTTGGACGATAACGCTCCCGCACGATTTCGCAAAATTCAGTCACCTTTTTCTCAAACTCATTCAGGTAGAAAGCAAGCACGGACAACGCTACGCTTGCAATGACAAACCCGAATAAGAGGAGAACAAAGGTCCACATAATCTTACTCTACAATTTTGCCGTTATAGACTTTGAAGTAGTTGCTGGGAATTTTCACCTTTTCATCGTTGATGGAAAGGCTCGTCTTTTCAGGAGATCCAATGCTGACCTTCATGGTGTCGGAATGGCTCAGGAAACGGGGTTTGTCCCCCTTGCTCACCACTCTGGCCCAGGAGAGTCCACCGACCTTTTTAACTCGGATCCAAGTGCTGTCTTTATTGCATTCAAACTTGAGGGTCGTTTCACCCGCAACTGCGGCAACTGCATCGGCCACCTTGGCCGTATCCGGTGCGACAACCTTGGAGGAGTCCACGGGGGGAAGGACCGGAGCTAGGCCCACGGTATCCGTTGCGCCCGAATCCAGCTGAGTTGCGGCAATGGAATCCGCTTTCGCCACGGAATCCAAGGAGTCCGCAGTGTACCCTTCTCCGGAAGAGGACTCATCGCCCTTGCGGATGTTCAAAACCAAGACAAAAAGCATCAGAATTCCAACCCCGATGGCGATTACAACCTTATTAGATCCAGATTGCACAGAGGCCTTTGCAGGGGGTTCGATCCCGAGGTCGGTTGAAATGGTCATGGCATAGGTCCGTCCCACTTCCCCGGCGTACCAGTCCAAGACCTTGGAACGGTTCAGCTCCAGGCGGGTACAAATGGTATTGAGGTATCCACGGACATAGGCCTGGACAGGAAGCTTTTCGTAGCGCCCATTTTCCAAATGATCGAGCATGTCGGGAGTAATGCGAATTTCCCGTGCCAATTCGGCCAGCTCAATGCCCGCCGCCAATCGTGCCCTTTTGAGATACTCGCCCAGTTTTTCTTCAGCAGCTTTATCGCTCATGGTTCTTTCTGACATACAATCAAGTCTCCGCTAATCCTTTTAGAACATCCAAGGTCTTTGCCACCGGAAGTCCAACAACATTATAATAACAACCCTCAATGGCCTTCACAAATCGGGCACCTTGACCCTGAATTCCATAGGCTCCGGCCTTATCAAAAGGCTCGCCACCTGCAATATAGTCATCCAGTTCGTGTTTGGAAAATAGACGGAACACGACCCAGGTAGATTCCTGCCCGGATTCCAGCAAAACACCGTCCCTTGCGGCCGCAAATCCAGTAATGACCTGGTGCTTTCGGTTCCGGAGGGACCAAAGCATGTGGAAGGCGTCTTCGGGGCTCGAAGGCTTGCCCAGGGGAGCCAAATTGCGAAAAACCAGGGTGTCGTACCCCAAAACCAGTTTTCCAGGTTGAATTTTGCTCACCGCTAGGGCTTTCCGCTGGGCAAGAAGCCGCGGAGCATCCAGGGGGGGAATACCGGTCAAATCCTCGCTGGCATCGGAGGCTTGAACAGAAAATTCAAACCCCAGTTGCTGCAGAATGGCCTGCCGACGGGGGGAAGCACTCGCAAGTACAAGGTCCATCAGTCTTCCGGATTGATTTCGGAGTGATCGCCCAAATTCAAACTACCATGAAAACGCCGCACCATCACGGATTCGCCCAAGAGCGAGCGTTCCAAAGAGGAGTTTTCCAGGAAGCACTTGGCCGCAACCACGCTGTCACTCAGCATGACGCTACGCAAATTGCACCCCTGATGAAGCGAGACATTGGGCCCGATGATTGAATTGACAATCTCCACATCGTCTGCGATATAGCAAGGTTCAATGATGGTCGATCCGGGGAAATTTCGGGGAACCACTGCCTTTGACCGGGACAAAAGCAAACGATTGGTCTCCAGCATCGCATCGGGCTTTCCGCAATCGAGCCACCCGCGAATCTGGCCGGAGTAGAAAGGAGCCCCTTCGTCGATCATCAGCTGCAAGGCATCGGTGAGCTGGAATTCGTTACGCGTGCGCATGTTGTGGGCAATTAATTCATCGAGGGACCGCCGGAGTGCGCCAACATCCTGAATGAAGTAAATGCCCACCAGAGCCTGATTCGAGATAAAATTTTGTGGCTTTTCAACCAATCGCGTGATCCGGCCGTCCGGCGAGGTAACCGCTACACCGAAACGGGATGGGTCGGGAACCAAACGGGTGCAAAGCACATTGGTGGAAGAATGGGAAAGGGAAAGAAGATCCGCGTCAAATAGCGTGTCACCCAAGACAATCAAGATGGGCTCATCATCATTTAGCCAAGGAGAACAAAGGTGTATGGCTTCGCCCAAACCCTGCGGATTTGCCTGGAGCACAAAGCGGGAGTTAAGATGGCCATAGTGCCTGTGAATGTATTCTTCGACCTTTTCAGCCTGATACCCCGTCACAAAAATGTACTCCGTGACTGGCAAGGCTGCCATGGCATCCAGAATGTGTCCAATGATGGTGTTTCCCGCCACGGGGAGCAGGCACTTGGGCAAATGCAAAGTCATGGGGCGGAGACGCGTACCGACTCCAGCAACTGGTAGGATTACTTTCATGGACTTAAACTAGAAATTCTGGTTTGGATCACCAAGTCCAGGTCCATTATTTGGCGCTGGTGCTGCCCGCCTGAAGCTTAATGTCAGGAAGCTCTCGCACCAGAATTACAAAACTCCAACCCGGCAAGGTCCCCAGCGGGGTCCAGGTGAAGGTCATGTCCCAGCAATGCAGGTCGCGCTTAAAGGTGAACTGGTGACTGGCGAATTCTCCACGAGTGAAATCATAGCGGGTCTGGTACTGCATGGTCCATTTCGGGGTGGGCGCCAAAGAAGCCGAAAGGTTGGCCGAGTGGCCGATGTCGTCCCGGAAGAGATTTTCGCCAACGCGGGTGGAGCTAAAGGAGAAGCCGTAGTCCCCGCTGATGCTCCACTTGAGCATGTCCGGTGCGTCCGCAGAATCCCCAAGGATTCCCGCATTGAACATTCCCGTCCAATTAAAGGACTTGTTGAGCCCATAATTCCAGAAAGTCAGTTCAGGAACCTGCTGACGATTAGGTTCCGAGGAAAACCTATGGTAAACATTGTGCTGGGTGTTGATGCTGAAGATGTATTCAGGAATCACCTGGATTCCAAAAGCGGAACTGATCAAGGACCATTGCAGGGAGTCTGCGGCAAAATTATAGCCTGTGCTGGTGGATACGTTCAAGAGACGCAAGTTGGCCGACCCATCGCCCCGCCCAGAATCCCGCGCCGTCAAATACTTGAGATCAAAGGCATTGCCCAGACTGAACCCCACGGTCTTCGACTTCGACTGAAAATTCGCTTGGCTCATCCTGGGATGGGGAACCATTGTGTAATTGGTATCTACTTCGGGCGCGAAGGTGTAGGAAACGCCCGGAGTAATGGTGTGGCGAATTCCAAAGAAGCGACCCCACTCCGGTCGCCAGATTCCAAACAGTTTGGTGTCCATGGCAATGCTCATGGATTGTCTTCCAATATAATCACCCGCCTGTCCCTGCAAGACATCGGAATTCCAGGTTGGCCTGCGGTTCAAAGAATCAAAAGGGGTCAGGTAGGAGTAGGCACTCCAGTCACCGGTGTAGCTGTAACTCGGAGTGACATTGAGAACCTTGAATAATTGACCCGTCCAGTCCAGTTTTAAATTCAAGGTATTGCCTAGCCAATTACGGGAGGAATCCCGATTGGACAGTGTGTCAGGAAATTTGGTGGTCAAATAGTTGGCGTGATTCTGGAGTGAGTAGTTGAAGCGCTCAAAAAATCCCGGAGTCCCTGAGCCATCGCTCTCCAAGAAGGGAAGCAAGGGGCCACTGGAATTGAAGTTCACATCGGGCATTTCGCGCACCACGGAGTCGGTGTTCAAGTTATGATCTTGCTGGAAGCGGACCGAGAGGGTGCGTCCATTGGAAAAGGTGCGTAGCCAGGTCATGTTTGCATTGGCTTGCTGCGCAAGGACCACGGAGTCATTCAAGGAATTATTTTTGCGCAAATCATTGCTGGAGACAAAGGAGCCGGAGCCACTCAGCACGCTTTTTTCGTCGGGCCGCAAATTCTGTTTGTGGCGAAAATTCACATCCCAGCCCGAATTGCCGAAGTTGAACTCCTCCAAGTACGCCCGGGCGGTAATGTTCCCATCGAGCACATACAGCTTCTTGTAGTTGAACGAGGCGTTGGTGGAGCTCTTTTCAAAGCGGGCCTGGGACCCTTCAATTACATCCCCAGCCAAGGTGGCATCCATGTAATCGCTAATCGCCCAATAAAAGCCAAGATTTGTCAGGTAAAAACCCTGCTGCTGATCGCCACCAAACTTAGGAGCCAGAAGGCCCGAGCGCTTTCCGCTCTTGAGGGGAGAAACCAGGAGGGGAAGCACCGCCACGGGCACACCACCTAGGTTCAGCACCACAGGCGCCGCCACGATATTTTCTTTGGGAGTGACCACCATGCGTCGGCTGTAAAAAAAGTAATGCTGGTGGGTAGAATCATTGCAGGTCGAAAAATCACCCCGGGAAAGTTGAAGCCGGCTATCGGGCAAGCGCCGAATGTCCATCCCATTGAACCGCTGGTTGTCTCGGAAACTGGATCCATAAAAAACCTGGCCAATCCGGGACTTCATATTGTATTTCATCCGATAACCCGCCAATGGCGGATTTTTAGGATCCTTTAAGACAGGATCACCACTCGCCTGCAACACCTGATTACCCTGGTCAAACCAAATGGTGTCTCCACTCAAGGTGGCTCCCCGGTATTTGATCAGGGCCTTGTCATTCAAATTGAAGGTCTGGGTAGGAAAGTCGTACTGGAGATCGATGGCGGAATATTCAACCGTGTCGGGCCCTTCACGGTCTGCAGTCAATAGGTCCAATGAATCCGTATCGATGGAATCTGCGAGATTCATCGTGTCGGGAACCACAGCCTCCACGGTCGGGATGGCGGTCAGGTTTTGTGCCCAGGAAGCAAGCGCCAGAGCCATGATGGTGAAAATCAATCGCATCAGGCATCAATTATAGTTTTTGGTTCCTTCGAGAAATGAGAGGGTACACCATAATCCCGAAGGGCTGGAAAATCTAGCTTGTCTGCTGGGATAGATCGTCACTCACCATGCGACCTCCGGTCGCCACATCTCAGCGCGTGTTCCTCGACTATCCCCTGCATCCAACTAGCTTCCCCATCCCATTCATGCAAAAACTCATTTCTCGAAGAAACCAGTGGCGTGTAAGATACAGACAGTAACCTAGCAAGCTAGGACTGTCTGTAGGCTCCTTCAAGAAGGTTGAATTTTTCAAGGTTACCCACTCAATAGTCGAAGGAGCCTTGTTATTGCCCCCACGCAAAAACAAAAGCCCGGTCAGGGACCGGGCTTCAAAGGGAGAGAAAGGATGGCTTAGCGGAGCTGGACTTCCCAGCTCGAAGCAGCGGAACCCTGGGAAGCCTTGAGGGTATAGGAACCCACAGGAAGGGCCGCGCCGTTCCAAGAAAGGGTCAAAGCGCCCACGCTGACGTCACGGTTCCAGGAAGCCACTTGGGAACCCTTGAGGTCCATGAGGCTGATACGGGTGGCACCCGAGTTCTCCAGTTTGATCTGGATGGAATGACGATCAAACCCGAGGAAGCCGATCGAGGAATTGTTCATCACGGGCTTGGGAGCAGAATGGATTGCAGGAGTCGCGCCCATGTAAATCGTGGAGATGTCCTGGGTAGCTACATCGGCCTCGCCATTGGCATCCACCAAGCGACCATATTGAAGCACGCCATGGAGGTCATAGCCTGCGGACTTTTTGTTCTCGGCGTACTCCCAAACCTTTTGAGGGGAAAGGGCGCTTTCAGAGCCATACCAGGAATTGAGATCCTGAGAATTGACGGTCTGAACCTCAAGGCCACGGCGGACTAGGGAGCCAGCCCATACTTCACCATCAGTGCCCTTGACGACTTCGAGGAGAACCGGGGAATTTGCTTGGCCGCGAATCAATTCCTTGGCCGCGTCGAGTGGAAGACCTTGAATGGATTTGCCGTCGACCGAAATAACCTGGTCACCCGCGACAAGGCCTGCAACCTCAGCTGGCGAGCCTGGAATCACGCTGACCAGCTGAATGCCGAGCTTGGAAGACTCAATCGTCACACCAATACCGCCGAAATTTTCAGCGAAGGCAGCGACGGCCAACAAAGAAATAAGAGTAACAAGACGCATATAGAACCCCCTTACAGGAATGACATGTACTAAAGGAAATATATATAAAGGATAGACTCAAAAATCACAAGTGTTTTGGGATTTCGTGGAGACGACCTTACTCTTGTTTAAAAAGCTAGATTCCCCCCTCAATCGAACTTGATAAGAAACTCTAATGTCCCCTTCGACCCTTTTCAAAAACATTGCATCCATTCTTTTGATGGCTGTTGGTATGGGGTTTGCGGGGGTAATCCTCACTTCGCACGACGAAGCGGGGTCTGATCCGGTCTGGAGCAAGCCGAGGGTGTTCGTACAGAACAACGGCCTCGAACCCTTACAATTATTCAAGCTCCGCTATTATTTCTTGAGCGCAGGCTCCAAGGGAGTCCAGGCCGAGATCTGGGACCCATCAACCCTTCCCATCACCGTTTCCACCGGACCTTCGACAAATTTTGCTGAAATCGATTTCCAGGGCCAGACCATTCTGCAGCCGGGCGAATCCCTGCGCTGGGGAAACGGCGTGCTGTTTGGGCTGCATTACACTGACTGGAGTCCCTTCCCCCCAAGTCCGGCTCCCCAAATCGCCCTCTTCGATTCATTCGGAAATCCGGTGTCCGGTTCCACCCTGCCCAGTTCAGGCTCGTCCTCCCTTGCCGTGTCCAGCTCCTCCGGCATGGCACTGCCCGCACTTCCTGCCTGCTGGCAGTCCTTCGCCTACCTGGCTTCGCTGAATCTGACGCTGGGTGATCGCTCCACGGTGAAGCTTGGGCCCGTCCGCGCCAACCAGAATGGTCTTTTGGGCTTTGATTCCAAAATGGATTCCAGCGTAATGGCGCTTGGAAATCTGACCCTACGCGACCGTGCCCGCATTGGCCTGGATGCGACTGCCGGAGGAATCATTACCCGGGGGACCGGTGCGATTATTGCGGGTAAGTCCCTTCAAAATTTTGCTGAATTTTCATCTTGTCCCGTAACCTCCGATGGATTTGCCTTCACGGCAGGTTCTTTGCCAACTACAGTAAGCGCCTGGTCCACGGCAAACATTGCTCCGGGAATCTACTCCCGCATGGAAGTCAAGGCGGGAGGCACGGCGGTGCTTTCTTCCGGTGATTACTTCTTGACCAGCCTGTACCTCAATCCCGATGCCAAGATCAAGCTGGCGGCGGGTTCCGCGCCCATCCGCCTGTGGATCACGGGGGGCTTCGAATTCGGAGACCGCAGTAAAGTTTTGTTTCAGGGGGACAGCCTGCCCCGCCGTCTCCAGGTATTCGCTTTGGGTACTGCAACCAACCGTTTGGGCTATGATGCCGTGCTTCTGGGCTCTTTTGTTTCGCCCCTGGCGGACCTGCGCCAATGCTCCCGCGCAAGCGTGGTGGGTGGCATTGTGGCACGCAATGTGATCGTGGAGTCGGATTCCAAAATGCAATGGGCGCAGGATCCAGGCCTGGTACTGAACCAGCCCCCCGTATTGAAGACAAACCGACTCACCTTGGGCTATGGGAGCTTTGCAACTCTAGGAACGGGCGAAATTGTGGCTACCGATTCTGACACGCCCGCCGACCGCCTGATTTTTACCCTGCTTGCCACGCCAGCCTTGGGAACTGTATTCTTCAACAATGCGGCCCTTCACGCCGGCGCTTCCTTTTCCCTTGCAGCCTTGCAACAGGGCCAGGTCGCCTACAGCCATTCGGGCCAGGGGGCAGGCCTGGTGGATGGCATTTCGCTTTCCCTTTCGGATGGACTGTTTTCGGTCAAGGCTGTAATGCCTGTATCCGTCTTGTTGCCTGCGCCACCACAAGTGGACATTCTGTATCCCCTATCCGGAGCGACCACGGATTCCTCCCGGATCACGATCGTCTGGACCTTGAACGGACAGCCCATGGCTGACTTTGCTAGCCTCGCCTGGGGGACAAACACGATTGTCCGCAATGCCACGGATCTCTGGGGCCGGGTGGGTTCGGATCAAATTGTGGTTGACCATCCCAACCGGGTCCAAATCATTTCTCCGGTCGCCGGCACGGAGGTCAGTGGACTTGCTACGGTAGTCCATTGGACGGTAGATGGGGTGTTGCAGCCTTTTGACACCTTGGAATCACTTGCCAAAGGCAACAATGTAATTGTGCGTCGCGCTGTCCGCAATGACCTTTTGATTGGCGAGGATTCCTTGCGCATCACCTCTCTGGGCCTTGCTCCCGGGCCTGTGGTGCCCCAGCCGGATTTGCAGGTACTGACCACTTCGAACCATTACCTGCAGGCATTTACCCAGGGCGAGCACGCGGTGCAGAAATCCATGGCCACAGGTGCCCTGAGCGAGAAGCGCGTAGCCTTTGTGCGTGGACGAGTGCTGGACATTCACGGAATTCCTATGGCTGGAGTGCTTGTTCAATCCACGGACCAGAAGGGACTGGGTTACACCACCACGGATTCGACGGGCTATTATGTGTTTACCCTGAACGGTGGCGGGGCAACTGCGCTTGCGTATTCCATGAAGGGATTTTTGCCTGTCCAGCGGATCGTCAAATCCCAGTGGGATTCCTGGGTAGCCATGGATGATTTGGTGCTGACTGCGCAAGATGCGATTGCTACCCGGGTGGAATTTGGTGCCGCATCCCAAGTTGTGCAGGTGGCTCATAGCACCGTCACCGACGATGGTTTTGGCGTGGGCACTCGTGAGGCGCGCATCCTTGTCCTGCCGGGCACCCAGGCAACCCTGACCTATGCCGACGGCAATACCCTTGCGGTGGATCATCTCACCCTGCGCACCACGGAATTCACCGTAGGCTCAAATGGCCATAAGGCCATGCCCGGTGACCTGCCTCCGCTGACTGCGTACACTTATGCCGCAGAATTTACCGCAGACGAAGCGGCCCAGGCCTCATCCATTCAGTTCTCCCAGGCCGTGCCTGTGTATGTTGACAATTTCCTGGAATTCCCCGTGGGCATCGCGGTGCCCAGTGGCTGGTACGACCGCGCCAAATCCAAGTGGGTGGCGAGCCAGAACGGCATTGTGGTTCAAGTCCTTGCGGGCACGGATGGCAAGGCGAATCTGGACCTCACCGGTGACGGCATTGGCGAGAGCGACCTGGAGCTTGCGAATGCCGGGATCACGGAGGCGGAGCGGATTGAGCTATTGAAGCAATACTCGGTTGGGAAAACCCTGTGGAGAATGCCCTTGAGCCATTTTACGGCGTATGACTTTAATCCGACCAGGGGAGCGCCAGAAGGAGGCATAGGGCCACCTCCGCCAGAAGGGGATGGGGAATCCTCAACTACGACGGGTTCCTCCAATTCGGGTGGATCCTCGACAGCGGCTAGCTCATCCAGCCCAGGCCGATCTTCAAGTTCGGAAGAGCAAAAAAATGATGACACCACTCCACCGGATGAGGATTGCATTGAAAAGGGATGCATTATCGGGATTGAAAATCGCAGTATTGAAGAAGTTGTTCCCGTTGCAGGCGCCCCATTTTCTCTCCGGCATCAGAGCATGAATACCGAAGGTTACGGGCGCACAAGCCTGATGGTGGTGCGCGTCAAGGATACTCGGCCCCTGCCGAGCTTTCTGAGGCGCGTGCGCGTGGCCTGGTCGATCATGGGTGTTTCATATTTTAGGGACTTCCAATTATCCAACGTCCCCGACACCGTACACATTGACTGGGACGGCAAGGATGCCTTCGGAAACCTTATTGGAGGGTCGATCCAGGTTGAGGCATCGGTTGCCTATTACTACGATGAAGTTTATCTTGGCGAAGGCGGCAACGCAAGGTCCTTTGGAGAATTGGCATCCCAAAATTCCCGGGTCATTTCGCACATCGTGAGCGGAGCCCAGGTTGAGGCTATGGTCACCATGTCAAAGGTTCTAAGTGCGATGCCTTCCCAGCCCTTGGGGTTTTCGGGCTGGAGCCTGGAAGGGATGCGGGCTTGGAATCCAGGGACAAAATCCAGTGCCTCTCCATCCAAACCCTCCGGGCAAAGCTTCAGCATCTTCCCAGTGCAGAGCCAAATACAATACATACTCCGGCCAGATTGGAATGAGACGTGGCAATATATGAGCTATGTCCAAGGTGGGAACATGGAAGCCGTCCGCACCACTCCAGATGGTTCACTTTGGGCCTATGGTTACTTGCATGCCCCTGCAAGTGTCGGCTCCAACATTTACCCATCCATTGTGCGTATTCGCCCAGACGGCAACGATACCGTGGTCGTTCGTGGTGGAAGGTATCCTGATGTCACCGATGTTGTCGATGGTGATTCGATGATCTCCACCAACAAAATTTTTAACCCGTGGGACTATGAGTTCGAGGTTTCTCCAAAAGGAGAAATCTATTTCAATGATGGGGGATTTTACGGAAGAATCAAACAAAAGCCACCGTATATCATGAAGGCGGGAACCGACGGGCACTTTCATGAAATCCCGGTTGCAAGTCCTGACGGAAATCCTTATGGTTGGATCCAAAAGATTTCGATTGATCCACTGGGTAACCTCTTTGTCATGTTCTGGAATATGGATCACTTCGATATTCTTCGACTCGATGAAAATGATAAGGCAACCGTAGAAGCTAGGCTCCCCACTTCCTTGCAGGCCAGGCATTTTGTAGCGGAAGGTGCAGGCACCTTTTTGGTGATGGCAGAATCCTTTCCGAGCAACCATTGGTTTATTTTGCGCATGCATCCGGGCGGAATGGTGGATACCCTTGCAGGTGGCGGCACCCAGGTCATGCCAATTCATGGTTCCGCGCCATCAAGGTCCGTGGCCATTGAGGGTTATCAATCCAATTTGGTTTCAACCCCGGGTGGAATCTATTTCTATGATCAGTCGGGAAACCGTACTGGCCTCTACCGTCTGTCGGGTGGATTTGTGACCCATGTTGCCGGAGGAGGTAACGAAAACATTAACATAGAGACCCCTAAAGACACCTTGTTGCCTAGTCGAAGCGTTGATGCCTATGGCCTCCGAATTGAAGGCTACCCCTTCGCAGCCTATCCCGATGGCCGGTTGGTCTTTGCCAACTGGGGACCCATGCTTTCCTTGACGGACCGGATGCCCACCGATACCCTGGGGGCCTACCAGTACCAGTTTGGAGATGATGGCCTCGCCTATGGTTACGATTCAAAATACCGCCTCCATGCGGTTGTGGACCCCCTGAGTCATAAGTTGATCCGCAATTACCAGTGGGATCCTCAAGGAACACTGACCTCGATTATCTCCTATAATGGTGCAGACTCTGCCCGTACCACGGCCTTCTCCATGGACTCTTCTCGGGGACTGTGGACGATCACTCCGCCTTCTGGCAATTCAACCCGAGTGCGCTTCAATCCGATCACCGGCCACATCGACAGCGTGGTTGACCCCATGGGCGGCATGTATTCCATGCGCTACGATTCCCTGAATCGGATTATTTCCTTTACGCAACCCAATGGACGCAGTGACTCGGTGTCCTACAATTCTGCGGGCGAGCTTGTTTATGACGGTGACGTGCTGGGCAAGGGCAAGATCCTCTCCAGCATTCTGAATGGAAATTCCGCAACCACCGTGGTGCAAAGCCCCGAGGGCCGCATCCGCAAGTATGTGAAGATCAGGTCCGGTGACGGCACCGTTACGCGACTCTTCATTTCGGAATCTGATGATACCACCCGAAGCACCGAAAACACCATCTCAGGTAGGAGTCTGCTCACCACAAGCGACGGCATGCGGCAAATTTCCTGGTCAAGTCCAGTGCCTGTCGCCATCGGTGGTGGCGCCTATTCCTCCGCTGATTCTCTGATTTACCCGAGCGGGCAGGTGATCACAAGCTCTCGGATCCTGAATCGGGAAAAATTGAACTACGCGGACTATTTCACCATCACGGACCAGACCACCGCCAATGGCAAGCTGTGGAGTTCCGCCACGGACCTCTCCACCTATTCCCGCACCTCCACCAGCCCCGAGTCGCGGATGCGCTTCCAGACCCTGGATTCCTCCATGCGCGTGCTTGTAGATAGCATTCCCGGGCAATATCCGCTCCGCATGCAGTATACCCCTTATGGACAGATTCATACCCTGCGACAGAATTATGATTCGGCAGGATTCACCCGCACGGCATCCACGGCCTTTGAGTACGATGTTTCGGGAAAGCTGACCCAAATGACCGATGCCCAGGGCACCCGCCATGGCCTGGGTTATGATATATTGGGAAGAGTGCGCCAGACCACCCTGCGAGGCACCACCGAATATTCCTTTGGGTACGACCCCATGGGAAACATCGCCCGTTTGACTTTGCCCAGCCAAAGCACTCATGGTTTTGCCTATGACGACCATGACCGGGATACCCTCTACCAGGCACCCACGGCCTTTGGAAGCAATGGTGCGGACCTCAAGTCCTACGACAAGGACGGACTCCTGCAGTGGCGCGTGCTGCCCAGCGGAGACACCATC
>CAIRAY010000093.1 GCA_903876665.1 uncultured Fibrobacterota bacterium
AACCTTTGCAAGCGCAGGCGGCAGTGCCGTTACTGCAATGACTCAGGACTTTGGTTCTGCGGTCTCTGCTCCAGTTGCTCCAACGCGTAGTGGCTATACCTTTGCGGGTTGGTCCCCTGCAGTGCCAGCAACCATGCCTGCAGGTGATCTCACGTCAACGGCTCAGTGGACTGTCAATCAGTACACGCTAACCTTTGCAAGCGCAGGCGGCAGTGCCGTTACCGCAATGACTCAGGACTTTGGTTCTGCGGTCTCTGCTCCAGTAGCCCCGACTCGTAGTGGCTATACCTTTACGGGTTGGTCTCCTGCAGTGCCTGCTACCATGCCTGCAGGTGATCTCACGTCAACGGCTCAGTGGACTGTAAACAATCCTCCGATCATGTGTGGGAATAGGGCATTCTCCATTCCGTCCAATGTTGGAACAGATTACGTGGTAGGATCCATGAATGCGCAGGGAGGTAATGGCAATGTCCTGCATCTTCGCCTGATGGGATATGGCGCTGATTTTGGATTGCGTGGTGACACTCTCTATGTGAAGCAGAATATCACCGGTGGGGATACCCTATGGGAAATTCCTGTCCAGGTAACCGATGGAATAGACACGGTGATAAATACGATTCTTGTTCACGTGGTGAAGCGGGTCGCTCCGGTTCTTCTGGTGCAGGGATTTGATTTGCCCGGTAATTCTCCCACAGGTACCCAAGTGGGTATTCTTTCGAGCGATGCCCAAGGTGCGATTAGCTATCGGCTCATGAACCGCACCGCCGACTTTACCCTGAAGGGAGATACCCTGTTCTCCAGGCAAAACTACCCATTCGGTACCGCCGACATCATCCTTCAGGTACAGTTGAAAACGGATTCGGTAACCGTGATTAGACAGCTGCTGGTACAAGTTGTGGCAGGGCTCACTGGCTTGCAATACAGCTTAACCAAGATACAGCCATCAATCCTCTGGCAAAACCAGACACTGTGGATCAGCGGGCGCCCAGGTTTGCTCCGAATTGTGAACGCGAGCGGATCGCTTATTTGGCAAAGCCTTGAAACCCAAAGTGAGTTCCATTCAGTTCAGCCCCGTTTAGGTTTTGGCCGCTTCTGGGTGAACTACAACAACCAAACCATTTCTATTCTAAACAAGGACCGTTAACATGAACACAATCTGGAAACACTCCCTAATGGCCTTAATGCTCGGCATAGCCATGGCCGGTCCTGCATTGGCGAACAATGATTCATTGGCCACGCCCGTGATGGCGGATCCATCAACGGTCATCCAGGATTCATCAGCAGAGCCTACGATGACAAGTCCTATTGTAGCCAACCAGGACACATTGGCCGCACCCGGGATTGCAACGCCCACAACGGTCACTACAGATTCACCTTTGGACCAAGTGAAGGCCAGTCCCGCGGTTGCCATCAAGGATTCATCAGTAGCGCCCATGATAGCTACTCCCGCAATAGTCTCAAAGGACTCCTTGACCACTCCCGCGAAAAGCTCTCTCTGGCCGGCTACCGATAAACGTTGGTTCTGGGTGGGTGATGGTCTTTTCGTCACAGCCGCTGGTTTTGCCATAGCTGCGGTGGCATTTGATGTGGGTGCAGATCGTGCGACCCATCGCGCCATTAATGCTTCGATAGATTACCTTCAGGCTACTTCGGTTGCTGCTCAGCAAGCGGACAAAGATCGTTACAATTCTCAGCGCTCATTGGCCAATGAGCGCCGCACTCTGCGCAACTGGATGATCGGTAGCGCCATTTTCTGTGGCGTCGGTGGAATAGTCTTGCAGCAGTGGCACGGTCTCTCGTTGCAGGCCCTAATTGCGCCTCAGGCTGCCGGCGTCAAAACCCAGTTAAAATTCTAGGAGGAACTATGCTGAATCATTTCAATATGTCTCAATGTTTAAAGGCTCTTGCAGGATGTGTCGCTTTAAGTCTAGTTGCCTGCGGAAACCAAAATTTACCGAATCTGCCTGAGCGAGAAGTCGCAATGTCCTCCTCGGTCGATACACAGGTGTCTTCGAGCAGTGTGGGAGCTTCTTCGGGTGGATCATCCATCACGGTGAGCTCAAGTGTCGTCTCGGGCTCGTCATCTTCGTTGAGTCTGCCGGCGCTCTCTTCAGGAACGCTAACCATGGGTGGCACTAGCTATCCTACTGTTGACATTGCTGGCGTGGGCACATGGATGGCAAGGTCCCTGATGGACACAACCCATATGGCAGTCTGCTATGGTGGTGTGGCAGAAAACTGCAATACATTCGGCTCCTTGTACACATGGACAGAAGCCCAAACGGCTTGCCCATCAGGGTGGCACCTTCCTGTAGATTCCGAATGGCTTAGTCTTGTGAATGTCGCCGGTGGTCTTGCCAATGCTGGCGAGCGCCTCAAGGCGGACACGCTCTGGGCGGACCAGGGAAATGGGCTCGACCAATTCGGCTTGGCCTTTGTTCCGGGCGGGTATAAAGAATTGGGAGCTGATTATGGCCTTGGCGGTTACGGCTACTGGTGGAGCGCCACGACCACCGACAGTGCCGAAGCTTCCTCCTGGTATATGGGCAAGAACTATCCCTCGGTTATCACCAATTCCAATGACAGGGCGATGCTAATGGCTGTGAGGTGTAAGCAGGATTAACAGGTCACTATACACGAACACCATGTTGTGTATAAGTTTCCGTATCCAGGCAACTTCCATTCTAATTATTTACAGATTTCCGGTTCTACTTGAAATCTGTAAATATTTTCCCCACCGTCTCCAGCACGCTCCGCAAATCAAATACCGGGGCCAGACAGCGGTTCTGGGCGCAAATCTCTGCCACACTAACCGGGCTCGTAGCTTCCGTTTTCCCGATGATCACGCTGGGGAATTGACTCCAAATGATTCTGGACCAGCGGGTCGCCTCGGGCCCGCCCAGCCGGATGGTGATCACAGGTGTCACCAAAGCAAGCCAATTGCGCAACCAATTGGCGTGGAAGAGAGGTTCGCCCGTGGCCTGGTCGCGCATGGCTGCGATCATGGAGGCCGCGTGGCTGGTCCATAAGGGGTATTCGCGTAGGGTTCCGATGCGGTGCAGGTTGCGGGCGATGGTGGAATTGGCCGCCGGGGTGACGTCGTCCTGGAGCTCCAGGGGAGAGGCAAAAAGAGATTCCCCCAAGGTGCTGGTGGTGCGAAAAAACGCGGTCTGGGTGTCGCCATGATGATTCATGATGTCAATGAGGATGGTTTCGGCGCGATCCAGCCAGGACACTTGCAGAGTGACTTCGAAGGCGGCATGGCAGGCTTCCGCCAATTGAGCGAGGTCCGCGAGGAAGGCTTGGGGGCCCGCGGTGGGAGTTCCATTTTCAAAGACGACGCTATGGGAAAAGGAACCTTCAGCGGATTTCAAGTGCAGGAAAATTGCATCTAAAGTATCGAGGCCTTGGGAAAGCAGCTTGGCGTCGTCTAGAGAACGACCCGCATCCAGGTAGGCTTTGGCCATCAGAGCGTTCCATTCCAGAATAACTTTGTGGTCGGTGGCCGGCTGGGGGCGTTGATTGCGGGCATGAAGCAAGGCCTGCCGGGCTTCAGAAAATTTATGGAGTTGTGTGGTAAATTTATCCACCGAGGTGGCTTTGAGTTGGCGCTGGGGAATTCGGGGAATGCTGGTGCCATTTTCCCAATTGCCCTTATGACTGATGTCGTAGAAAGAAAGAAATTCCTCTGTACCTTTGTCGCCTAAGGACTCGAGCAGGTCCGCCTGGGCCAGCGCTTCCATGACTTGATTCTGGGTCCAGGCATAGGTGGCCCCTTCGCCTCCTGGACTATCGGCGTCCAATGCGGAAAACCAGAGGCCCTGTGGGTTGCGCAGGGCATTTTGGCTCCAGGCAATGGTGGCGCGAATCACCTGTTTCCACAAGGGCTTGGGTTGATGGGCATAAGCCTTTGCATACAAACTCAAGAGCTGGGCGTTGTCATAGAGCATTTTTTCAAAATGGGGAATGTGCCACTGGGCATCGGTGGAATAGCGAAAGAATCCACCCCCAATCTGATCGTGGATTCCTCCCATGGCCATGGCATCCAAAGTCGTCTCCACATGCGTTTGCATGGCTTTGCGCCAGTCCTCTGAAGTGTCGAGGCGGGCAATGTCCTGGAGCGCATCCAAGGCCGTGGGCAGGGGGAATTTTGGAGCGCCCAGGGTACCGCCGAGTTCCATGTCGATTTGGGGCGCAATGCGGGACCAGGTCTCGCGCAGAATGCTGGTGACGGGCCGGGTCGGGTTCAGGGAATCCGCATCCAGGGTTGCAAAATGCTCGGGGTCCGAAAGTCCCTGCACGGCTTCCACCAATGCCTGGGCTTGGTTTTCGATCCGTTCGGGTGTGTCGAGCCAAAGCAATTTTAGGTTTCCGAGTAAAGATATCCAGGATTCCTTGGGCAAGTACGTGACGGCGTGGATCGGACGTCCGTCCGGGAGGCAAAAGACATTGAGGGGCCAGCCCCCTTGTCCGGTAAGGATGCGGCAGGCTTGCATGTAGGCGTTGTCCACATCGGGACGCTCCTCGCGGTCTACCTTGATGGACACAAATCCCTTGTTTTGCATTTCGGCTACATGGGGGTCTTCGAAGACTTCGTGTGCCATCACATGGCACCAATGGCAGGTCGAATACCCGATGGATACAATCACCAATTGATTGGATTCGCGGGCTTGCCGGAATGCCTCGGCTCCCCAGGGGTGCCAGTCCACCGGGTTTTCTGCATGCTGGAGCAGGTAAGGGCTGGTGCTTTGGCTCAGATGATTCTTCATACCGATATGATAGAAGAATGTGGGCCAAAAGTCAGGCGGGATCGGACCAAGGCGCAAATGGGCGGGATATTTACAGGAGATGGGTATGACAGAGACAAAAATTGATTTGAATGGAATTGTTTTGGACAGGAGGGTGGGAAAACATATATTTCGCTCATTCACTTCATTTGGAGAACAACATGAACCGTTTTAAGAAGATTATTGCCCTGGGCGCCCTCCTCGTAGCAGGCGCAAACGCAGAGGGCATGGGTGTTGGATATGATCACTCCCTTGCAGGGGTTCAGGGCATCAGCCTCAACTATACCAGCGGAAACATGTTGTATCAGCTGATTGTGGATTTGGAAGCGAATAGCACTACGGCAATTGCCATCGCGCCGCGGGCTTTTTATCAACTTATTGAATCTGGTCCATTGCTTGCCTACGTAGGTTTGGGAATTGATTATTCAACTTGTAAGGGTGGCGACTATACCTACTTGAACAACTGCTATGTCGCCCCAGCGGTGGTTGTTCCTGGTGTGGCTGAGCCCAAGGCTCCCCTTGCTATCGAAATCCCCATGCGCCTAGATCTTAAAATCCACCCCATGCTTTCGATCCACACAGGTTTTGGTATCAAATACGGATTGGCCAAGGATGTGGACACCAATAAAGGCTTCAAGGGCGATGTCGTTGGAAACGCTGGCCTGACCCTTTGGTTTAATGCAGGCGGTTCGGCCCCAGCGAAAAAATCCAAGAAGGTCAAGGCGGTGGAGCCCGAAGAAGCTCCCGCACCTGCTCCAGTCGCTACTGAGGACGAAGAAGAAGAGGAATAAGTATTCCTTGGCTTGTTTTGCATGCGGGCAGGAGTCACTTGACAGAACTGCCCCTTTTTGCAAGATTTGGCTGACCTGATTCCATGCGGAAATGGTGGAATGGTAGACACGCTAGATTCAGGTTCTAGTGAGAGCAATCTCGTGGAGGTTCAAGTCCTCTTTTCCGCATACGAAAGCCCGCAACCAGCGGGCTTTCGTCGTATTCAACCCAAGGACAACAGAATGGGACACAATTTCGCAATGTGGAAAGGGATGACCCTCTTTGCCTTAAGCATCTTTTTGGGCGGTCTGGTGGGCTGTGGCGACACGACCAAATCTGCGCATCAGGAGCCTGTGGCAAGCGTCGCCGGAGACTCCCTGGTAATTGCGGATGGTTCAGATACGGTTTGGGTCTGGTGGGCTAAGGGCGACCAGTTGGCCCAGATTGGCGGACAGCAGGCCATCGGTGCGTTCCCCACGGTGGGAATGGATGGCGACTCCCTGGTGCTCTATTTTTTGAACAGCGGGGCGTGGGACCGGATTGGAATCCTTCCCTTGACCAAAAACCGGATGCCTTTTTTGCAGGTAGGGATTTCCCCTTCGGGCGCGTATGATTTTGCTTTGGAGCTCTACCGCTCCGGGGTCATGTCCTTGCGGGTTGCCGGCTCCACCGAGTTTCCCATGCTTCGCCAAGTCCCCATCACCGCCCCGCAAGCCGTGGCCATTGGAGTTTTACCATGAGAGTTGAAATTGCCGCAATTTGCGATGCCGCCACGGACCAAGGTGGCAAGTTGAATATTCTGGGAGCTTTTGACCGGATTGGGGGCGAACTGCCCATGGTCATGCCCCAGTGCGCCACGGCCTTTCGCATCCGGTGGGACCGGGAAGACGCGGGGGAGCATTCCTTGTCCCTTTTGTTCGAAGACCTGCGCGGGGCCCCTCTGTTGCCTCCGCTGGAAAGCAAAATCGGCGTCCCCAGCATGCCTCCCGAATTGGATTCCCATGCCATCAACCTGGTGCTTAACTTGCAGAGATTGCGGGTAGAACACGAGGGAAAATACCAGATGATCCTTCGCGTTGACGGAAAAGAAGTTGCTGTGCTTCCCTTGTGGGTGCAGGATCTGACGCCACACGAACCCAATCCCCTGGCATAAGTTTGCCATCGAAAAAGGCGCCCTTTTCAGGGCGCCCTTGTGATGTATGGAGTTCTTTTGGGTTATGCTTTCAGCACATCGATGGCTTTTCCGTCGAGCGCGGTCGCGCAGGTGGGAAGGCCGGTCAATGCTGAGGTTTCTGGGTTTGCGGCCATGAGGTCCGCGCGCTCGATGTCAGCCAGGCGGAACTTGCGTGCGCCGGCCATAAACTGTTGAAGACCGCAGGCGAGCTTGTCTACCCAGGCGGTCATGGCGACCGCGCCCCACGGAATGTTCTTCATTTCGTCCGCGCCCACGCGTGACTTCACATTTTCCCAGGATGAGAAAATGGCTTCGGGTGTTTCACCGAAGCAGGTTACGCTAGAGGGCAGTGCATCCCAGTTGCCGTTGACTTCTGCACGCTTTTCGGGTTGCAGGACGCCTTGGATATTGCTTCCCAGGTAGCCGGGGATCATGGGTGCGCGGCCCATGCAGATCAGCTTGGTGAATGGTGCGCCCAAAGCAAGAGCCTTGAAGACATGGTCTTCGCGGGCAAAGCCGCCACCGAAAGAAATCGCAGGAACGCGCAGGCCACGGTCGCTCAGAATTTTGCAGTATTCGTAAGCTTTGGAATGCAAAGTCAGGGACGGGACGCCCCAATGTTCCATCATATTCCATGGGCTCATGCCCGTGCCACCACCAGCGCCGTCAATGGTCAAAAGATCCAAGGCACCTTCGGAGGCGCAACGGATTGAGAGCGCGAGGGCTTCCATTCCGTAGGCACCGGTTTTGAGCGAAATGCGCTTGAAGCCAATTTTCCGCAAATACTGGATAGCTTTGAGGAAGTCTTCTTTGACTGCGGCTGCGCTATGGATGTCCGGTGCGCCCAGGCGGCTGTGACGTGCGAAGGAGCGGATGGCGCCTGCGCGGAACGAGGCTTCCACGAGGGGGTCGGATGGATTGGGATCCACCACATAGCCACGTCCCTGGAGGAACTTGGCATAGTCGATATCGGAGACCTGGATTTCGCCACCAATGTCTTTGGCACCCTGGCCCCACTTGAGTTCGAGCACCACATCGTCGCCGTATTTGCCCAAAATGTATTCGGCCACGCCGTTGCGGGTGTCTTCCACGTTCATTTGTACAATGATCGCGCCATAGCCATCGTAGTAGCGCTTGAAAATTTCGATGCGACGGTCAAGCTCTGGTGCGCTAGTCACTTTGCCATTGGCAAAGGTGGCTTTTTTATCGATGCCCACCACGTTTTCCCCGATCACGATCGGAATGCCTGCAAGCGCAGCGCCCGCGGCAAAGGAAGACCAATACTTGGCGGCGATCATGGTCGAGCCCAGTGCGCCCGTCATGATGGGAACGCGGCATTTGGTGGTGATGGCACCGCCAAATTGGACTTCGGTGCTCACATTGGGGAAAATGCATCCATCGGCATCAGCGGTGATGCCGGCGGGAACCCCGGTGGAACCAAAGGCGTAGCCCTGAATGCGCAAGGAATGATAGCCTGCGCCGACGGAGAAGGTGTTTGCCGATCCCGATGTGATCATGCCGAAATCCCGTGGGTAGAGCAATTTGCGGCCGACCAGGGAGGACATCCAGGTTTCGCATTTGCCTTTGCAGTCCGCACGGCAAAGCGTGCAAAGCCCGGACTCGCAGGGGTTTCCACGGTTGACTGTTCCCAGTGCGTCATTTTGTTTCGGCCATTCGAACATGCAGACTCCTTGTGTTTTTGTTTTTAATGGCAATGGATTGCCGTTAGAGTTGAGAATGTACAACGAATATTCTCCCTTTCAAAATCGGGAATAACGTGTTTTAAAGGAATAGGGAACAAGGATTGCCGATAATTTTCCCTCTCCAAAGGAAAAACTACCATTACTTGGAAATATTGCCGTTCTTGGCTTGTGAATGGGTATATTATCGGAAAAACTACCGAGAAATTATGTCGATCGACGAACGAAAAAAAAAGAACCGCCTGGGTATTCTCGAGGTTTTGCACGAGGCGATCCTCCCTTTGCACAGCCATCAGATTGCGGCAACCCTGCAGTCCATGGGATTGGATCTGAGTGAGCGGACGGTCCGGTTGTACCTGGAAGACATGGAGGTGGATGGATTAAGCGCCTCCCAAGGCAGGCGGGGCCATCAAATTACTCCTGCAGGCCGGGACGAGCTGGGAGGCGAGAGGATCATGGATCGCATCGGCTACATGTCCTCGCATGTGGAGCGCATGATGTATTTGATGGATTTTGATTTGGCTACCCGCAATGGAACGGTGGTAGTGAATTTAAGTCTAATTCCCCATGACTTGATGTGCTTGCATTTAGATACGATGTGTCAAGTATTTGCCAAGGGCTATGCCATGGGGACTTTGGTGGGACTGTTGCGCGAAGGGGAATCCCTGGGTTCGGTGGTCGTTCCCAAGGGGCATATTGGCCTTTGTACGGTCTGTTCCATTACTCTCAGCGGAATCCTGCTCAAGCATGGGGTTCCCGTTCGTTCCTTGTTCTGTGGCCTTTTAGATGTGGAAAATGGAAAGTCCAAGCGGGTCAAGGAATTGATTGCCTACGATGCCACCAGTGTCGACCCGTTGAAGCTCTTCATCAACAGCGGCATGACCAATTACCTAGGTGCGATCCGTGATGGAAATGGCCGGATCGGAATTGGATTTCGCGAAGTGCCTTCCGAAAGCCATAGCTTAGTGGAGAGCGTTGCACACAAAGTTCGCAAAGTGGGATTGGGTGCATTCCTTGAGATCGGCATGCCCAATACGCCCCTGCTCAATATGCCGGTACACGAGGGCTGTTGCGGAATCCTGGTGATCGGTGGCCTCAATCCGATTGCGGTCTTCGTGGAATCCGGGCTTCGCATCGAATCCAATGCGCTTTGCGGACTCATGGAATACCATAAGCTTTTCCCCTTTACCGAGCTCGCGGAACGCCTGGGATAAGCACACTGCGGTCCAAAAACTATTATCGAAACTCGCTAGACCATTGGTATTGTTGGTTTGCAGGCACGGTGCGGTGATCCCCCCGGCGGGGGATGACAAGATGGCGGGGGATGAAAATGCCTTTTGCTAATAATGATGAACAGAGCGCCTCGAGCCACTATTTTTGGCGATTTCTTGGAAATATCGCGATTGAAGTGTATTTTCGATCCATGCGATACGGAACCATCTCGACTTTTCAGACAGGCATTGCGGTGCCAGTATTCTCCCTCCGCTCCAGGCATAGCATTGGCATCGGCGATTTTTTGGACCTGATCCCATTTGGCGAATTTTCGCACCAGGCAGGATTTGATCTGATTCAGCTTTTGCCCATTAATGACACGGGCGAAGAATCCTCTCCCTACAGCGCGCGCAGCGCCTTTGCCCTGAACCCCGCCTACATCCGGGTCCAGGAAGTATATGGGGCCGATGGCTTCATGGGCGAAATCCAGAAGGCCAAGCTTCAATTCGATTCGGCCCCCCAGGTGGCTTTTTTCGAGGTGGTTCGCTTCAAGCGAAAAATTTTGCGCAAGATATTTGATGTCCAAAAGCCAAATTTGCAGAAGGACGCCGAGCTGTTGGCCTGGATCGAAGAAAATTCCTGGGTCAAGCCCTATGCCGTGTATTGTCTGTTGAAGAACAAGAATGGCGAATCGGGCTGGCGTAGCTGGAAGGATCATTCCGACCCCAAACCGAGCACGATCAAATCCCTCTGGTCCAAAAACGGGGACGACGTCCTCTTTGAAGCTTGGATGCAATACATTTGTGAGCAACAATTGTGCACGGCCATTGTGGCTCTGGACGCCAAGGGGATCAAGCTCAAGGGCGACGTTCCCATCCTCATCAATGAAGACAGTGCCGATGTATGGGCGGACCGGAAGTTCTTCAATATTGAAAGCCGTGCTGGCGCTCCTCCCGACATGTTCAGCTATTCCGGTCAAAATTGGGGATTTCCCACCTATCATTGGGATGCACTTGAAAAGGACGACTTTGGCTGGTGGCGCAGGCGTCTAAGCCAGGCCGCAAAATTCTACCATGCCTATCGCATCGATCACGTGCTGGGTTTTTTCCGCATCTGGACGGTGCCCAGCAACGAAGTTACGGGAATCATGGGGCACTTCAACCCGGCGCACCCCATTTCGCGAAAGCGACTTGCCCTCGCGGGCATCCAGGAAGGCACCCTTCAATACCTCATGCATCCCAATTTCGGTCGCGACTATTTGAGCGGGCTTTTCACCACCGACACGGACCGTATTGCCTCGACCTACTTTGAATCCATTGGTGGCGGGCGCTTCCGCCTGCGCGACAAATTTTGTTGCGAACAAACGATTGTCAATCTTCCCGAGTCGCAAAGCATCAAGGATGCCATGCTCAAGGTGTATTGGAACCGAGTGTTCCTGCCGAGTGCGGACGGGCAGAATTACTGGCCCTTCTGGTATTGGTACAGCGCGCCGGTGTTCTTTACCCTTCCCGAAAATGAGCAACAGGCCATACGCGGAATCATGGAAGAAAACGAACAATCCCAAGAACAGCTCTGGCGCGACAATGGCCTCAAGCTACTGAAAATCATGGCGGAAGAAACCGACATGCTGGTGTGTGCCGAAGACTTGGGAGTGGTCCCGGAATGCGTGCCTTCCGTTTTGCGGGAGCTGGGGATTTTAAGCCTGCGCATCGAGCGCTGGACCCGCAATTGGAAGGCCGAAGGGCAACCATACATTGCGGTCAATGATTATCCTCGACTCTCTGTCGCGACCACCAGTTGTCATGATTCCTCCACTCTGGCAGGACTTTGGAACGAAGCCGATTTTGACCGGGAACTTTTCTGGAAATATTTGTGCGCACCGGGAAATGCACCCGCCAAACTCACTCCTGCTGCGGCCACCACCGTGCTCTCCCACCAGTTCTTGGGCAATTCCCTTCTGGTCATTCCCCCTCTGCAGGACTTCCTCTCCCTGTCGGCCAAATTTGCAGACCGTGATCCCGAGCGGGACCGCATCAATATCCCTGGAACGGTTGGGCCTCACAATTGGACCTGGCGCATGCCCGCCCTTGCCGAAGACCTCAGCGAAGACAAGGGATTGCTCGATTCCATCCGGGCCTTGATCGCCAAGCGTCGCAAGCACGAAATGTGGGATTAACAGGCCAGCGTTTCTGACTACTGGATCGTAGTCAGAAGTTTGGCTGCGCGACGGCCAATCAGGTCGTCAGCGCCGGATTTCACCACGCGCTCCAACCATGGTCTGGCTACCCCAGGATTGTTGCTTGTTTGTATCCTCAATTCGGTGGCCTGCACAACGGCTGGTCGCGCAAGTGACGACGGAGTTCCGGGGGTCTGGGCGCATTTTTCCAGGCAGGCGATTGCGGATTTGAAAAATCCGAGTTCGCTCATCCGCACTCCCCACTGGTACCAGAGTTCCGGGCCTACAGGCAAACAATAGTTGTTGTTCAGCAGCTTCTCCAGGACGCCTTCCACCATTTGTGGATCGGGCTTTGAGTATGCGAGCAACCCTTGCATTCCCCGTTCAATTTGCCCGAGCGCGGCATCGAGCTCCAGCAATTCGGCCAAGCGCCAGCCTTCCTGCAAATACTTACGCGTTTGTTGTAAGGGGTCCATGGTGCGAAGGGGAATTGTGGCTTTTACGGGGGCGAGGAGGGGGATTTTGGGAGCGAGTGCCCAGCCGAGCCCCAAAGCACCTAGGTCCAGAACAAAAACCCAGCCATAGTTGAGGGGGTTGACGAAGACTTGCACCACAAAATCCAGCACAATCCAGATTCCCGCGAAAATGAGGGGGTGCACTTGAATTTGCCGAGGCTTTAACCACCAGCCTTGGAAGGGAATGGGATCCCGGTGAATGTGGGCGAGGATTCCCACCGCCACCGCAGAAGCCAAGCCCACGCCACAATAGGGGATTTCCGCATGGACATCCCATAGAACAGTTACCCACAGATAATACAGGAAGGACCCCATCACCGAAAGGGCGATGACTCCTGCAAAGGGTTTTTGCCGGGACCATGACTTCTCTAGCCATAAGCCCGCATAGAGCAAGACCCAAAGCGAAAGCAAAAGCGAAATCCATCCTGGTGAAAGCAGCCAATTGGCAAAAAAGGCCAAGGGCCCTGCCCACATGGGCACCAGCCACACATTGTAGAAGAAGCTTTTGCCCACATACTCCTTCAAGTGGGCCTGGCGCCGGATTTCTTCTTCAGCCTTGTTGGGATCAACGCCTTGTTTGCTTAGAATCATGGATCGGCCGGTATTCCAGAGGACTTTGAATTTCTGGATTTCGGCCTGATAGTTTTTTTGCGCATAAATTGCGGGAACGAATGTGGCAAGCTGCACCAACACCAGAATCGACAAAAGAACGACCATGGGGCTTGCCAGCCACTTGATGGGACCTTGGGGTAGGGGAATCAAGGTTCCTCCGAGATGTTGTGCAAATGGTCAAACAGCATTAAAAAATCTTCGGGAGAAAATTCCTCGGCGCGGGAGTGCTCGGAGCGACCAAGGTCTGCGACGGCTGTTGCCACCTGGGCTTTGCTCCAGCGGCCTTCCAAAGAATTGGAGAGTCGCTTGCGCTTGTGCTTGAAACAGGATTGCACGAATTCAAAAAACCCCGGAGGGACGGCCAGGGGAGGAGTCCGGGGCGTCAACAGCACCGTGGCGGAATCCACATTGGGCTTGGGGGTGAAATGCTCGGGGCCGACTTTGCGCAGCAGGGTTGCGTTGCAATTCGACGAGACCAGCACGGAGAGGGATCCGTAGTCGCTCGATCCTGGTTTTGCGCAAAGCCTAAGCGCCACCTCGTACTGGACCATGGCCATGATTCCTTCGAGCCTGGGCATGGATTCCACCAGGCGCACCAGAATGGCGGTGGCGACATTGTAGGGAAGGTTCCCCGCGACCCATAGGCCAGGGTGGCGGTCCAAAAATGAATCCAGGTCGAAATGCATAAAATCCTGGTTGATTACCGTGATGCCGTTTTTGGCAAACTGGGATTCCACCTTTTGGGCGCATTCGGGATCGATTTCCACTGCGGTAATGCTTGCCGAGCGACCAACCAAGTGGCGAGTCAGGGCTCCGTGCCCGGGCCCAATCTCCAGCAGGTGCTGTGCCTTTTGAACGGGCAGGTCCGAGGCAATGGCGTAGGCCATCGCATCATCCAGAAAATTTTGCCCAAACCGTCGGCGTCTATTTCGATCCATTTGGAAAATGTAGCTTCCCATGGCCGGATTCCGAAATTACCCAGGGCAAACGCATAAAGCGCAAAAAAGATGGTATTAAAGTGTCATGCCCGGCACGGGCATCGCCGGTGCTTGTTGCTGCATTGTTCGGGCGTGGTGCGGTGATGGTCCACACAGTGGATAGTGCTCCACTAAGGGCAAAGCCCTAAGTGGCCAAGCTTTGCATAGCTGCCAGTAACCGTAACTGGCAGCACATCGGCCCTTCCGGCCATGACAACCGGGCAAGCGCAAAAAAGATGGTATTAAAGTGTCATGCACGGCACGGGCATCGCCGGTGCTTGTTGCTGCATTGTTCGGGCGTGGTGCGGTGATGGTCCACACAGTGGATAGTGCTCCACTAAGGGCAAAGCCCTAAGTGGCCACTCGGCCGTTCCGGCCATGATAACCGGGACGACAAAGAAAACACAGCCACCCAAAAGGCCTTGGATTTCTTTAATGCGTTTGCCTTGCGAAATTACCCATATTCCTATGGACTTTTCTAAGTTGAATCGGTATTTTGTAAGACTTGAATGCCAGAAAAATCATGTTCCGAAAGTATTTAAGGCACGCGACAGGATTGCTCCCCGCTCTGCTGGCTTTGGTGATGAGTGCCCACGCGCAGTCATCACCTGCGGTCGTACCCTCAAATGCGTCTGGGTCCAGCCTGGAATACATCCCCACTCCTCCCAGCACCCATCCCTTGCAGGGCCTTCTCCCCAAAGGGGGAATTGGGCAACACCCGGCCTGGGGATATCTCAAAATGCCTGAGCGGAATTTGCTCAATCGCCACGAGGTAGATTTCGAAAGCCGCGAAGTCCGCATCCATGCCCTTTACTACAACACCCTATCCCGCGACACCACCAACATGTGGACCGCTTACTATCAGGAGCTGACCTCCTACACTTTTGACATGTTCGACATTGGGTTCCGCAGGCTGTGGCTCAATTCCCTAATTGGGCAAAAGGATGGCGGGTCCGAATCCCAGGAAGGCTCCCTGTTTGATATTTCCATTCCGGTAAATATGCCTGCCTGGATGAAGGACCTTGGCCTGGACAAGCCCAAGCTACAACTTCAAGGGACAATGAACATCAAGTTCACCGGAATTGGAACTTACGATGATGCACCCGGAAGTACGCAAAAATCCTTGTGGCCTTCTCCCAACTTGAGCTATGAACCGAGCTTCCTGGTCAAAGGAAAGATTGGGCGAAACATTACCGTCGAGATCAATAATACCGAAAGCGGCCTGGGCGTTCGCAATCAGTTGAAAGTGGTTTATGCCGAAGCGACCCCCGGGGAATTCGAGGACTTCATTCTGCAACGGGTGGAGTTGGGGTCCACCTCCCTCTCCCTCAAAGGCACGGAGCTAACCGGATATTCCGAGACTCATACCGGTCTGTTCGGTGTCAAAGCCGACTTCAAGGTGGGCGACTGGAATTTGACCGCCATTGCTTCCCAGGACGGAGGCTCCACCGAAAAATACAAGATGCGCTCCAGCGAGCAGTCTGCAGAAGGCAAAATTGAGGATCGTCAGTTTGTGCCCTACAAATACTACTTCCTGACCCAAAAGTACCGCGCCGATTTCATTGCCTCTGCCATCCAAGGATCCACCCGCCCAATCACCATGCCAGTGGGTCTTGAACTGTATACCCGTCCCCGGGCCGAGGTTCTGGATGCAATTAAAGATGTGGATGCGCTGTATTACGATGCCAACGACAATCAAAGTGGACTTGGGATCACAAGTCTCATGTTGGTAAAAATGAGCGCCGAAGATTGGTCCTGGAACCAGAATACGGGAACGGTGGTGATCAAGAACGGAAGCCGCAATACCCTGATTGTCGCGGCCTGGAACAATGCCCCAACCCATCAGGGAGCCGGGGGATTACGCTCCGGCCAAAAGGCTGTCCTGGTCCAGACAGACGGCCAAACCAAACCTCATCTGGGCATTGAAAAGTTAATGCTTCGTAATGTCTATAACGTGGGCCTTTCCCAAGAAAACGCCACCGGCTTTGTGCTACGCATGAAGAATCAAACACTCAACGCTGTCGATTATCTGAAAACTCTTGGAGTGCTGGATAGTGCCTCGGGAAGCGCCAAAGTGACTGATGACGCCATTTTCCCCAAAGAGGGTTCCAAATACTCTGGTGAAATGTGGCTCCCCTGTCTGCCGGCGTCCTGGTATGTCAAATACAACAATGCCACCCAGGCTTTGGCGATTCAGCGAGCATCAGAAAACTGCCTGGAACCCCTGCGGGCTGTGGATTCCTCTGCCACGATCAAAAATCTCTACACCTTGCCGGTCGCAAGTCTCACCTCCAGCCAATATGCTCCTCAGTACAGTTTTTATACCGTGGGAAAGCTTCGCTCGTCCTTTATGAGCATCCGCGATGCAGGTTCATCCTATTCGGTCAATTCGGGAAACTGCATAGACATTGCCCCGGGTTCCGAAACCCTGAAAATCAAATCGGACAAGCTGGTGGCCAATGTCGATTATTCCGTGAACTACGAGCTGGGGCAAATTGAATTGTTGAGCGAAAAAGCCCTCAATCCCAATAACGAAATCGAAGTCACCTACGAATGTGAACCACTGTTCCAAATTGACAACAAGCTTTTGTTGGGAGGTCGCGCAGAATATCCCATCAAGAGCTTAAGCGACAAATCCCTCTTTGGCTTGACTGCGCTGTACAAGAGCCAGAGCACCACCCAGGAACAACCTCGCTTTGGTGGAGAACCCTATTCCAGCGTACTGCTTGGCGCAAACTTGACTTTGCAGGATTCCGCCCGTTGGATGGACCGTTTCACCAATGCCCTTCCTTTCATTGACACCAAGGCCCGCTCCCAATGGACCGTCGAAGGAGAAGTCGCGGCCAGTTACCACAATGCCAACACCTCCGCCAACAAAACCGCATTGCTGGACGATTTTGAAAACAGCCTGCGCTCCATCCAGTATTCCACCTACCGGACCTTCTGGTACCCTGCCTCACCACCGGGTGGCACCATCGATGATCCTTCCACCTATATCCCGCTTTTGGATTTCAAGCACAAAGGTGAATTCATTTGGCATTCCAACCAGAGCGAGCGCTATCGCAATGTCTATACTGCGGTCGGGAATACGGAAGTGGACTCCCGCGAACTGCCGATCCTCAAATTCACCTTGCGTCCCAACGACAATCTGGAAGGAAATTCCTGGGGTGGCGTCATGCGCGCCAACGGAACTTACAATCAGGATTTAAGCGATTTCCGTTATCTGGAAGTGGTGGCCCGTGGCAACGTGGGCAATCTTTTTGTGGACCTGGGTGCGATCAGTGAAGATGTTCCTGTAGGCGGGATGGAACCCAACCGGGAGATCAATACCGAGGCCGATCCTTGGACCGCAAAGGCCAACGACGACAACGGTATAGACGGCGTGGGAGACGGGACATCGACCTCCACGGCAAGCGAAGTTCGGGTGGATTGGAATTGCCGTGTGCCGGGATGCATTGCGGACACGGTGAAAACCGGCGCGAACCCTGACCTGGCCCAGGATAATTTTTCCTTGCAGGAAAATGATACAGATCCCGATGTGCATATCAACGGTACCGAAGGAAACAACGGCCCCAATGAACGCCCCTACGACACGGAAGATTTGAACGACAACCGTTCCCTCGAAGTCGATAACCGCTTTGTGCGCTATCGCATCAATTTAGAATCTACCGACCTCAATGATTTTGAAGAGCTGAAGAACGGCTGGCGCCGCTGGCGCATCCCGCTTTCGGAATACGACACCATTGTTTCCGGTGATGGCACTTCCTGGCAAGAGATTCTTGGCCAAACGCCCATGACCCGCATCTGGTACGGAAGGCTCAAGCATGGCGTGGTGGAAGGTCAATCCCAGATTCTCGATTTGCGCATCGTAGGCAATCAATGGACTGCGGATTCCACCGGCAACCAATATGGTGTCGTGGTCGATGGCCCAACCCAGACCGTCATCGTGGATGGAATGCCAGTGCAAGTTACCGTGCCGGGCACAGTTGTCAAGCAGGACACCAATTATTTGCGCGTTCGTGTCCTCAATAATCGCGATGATGCCGGCACCTATTTCAAGAGCGAAAAAACCGTCACCGAGCGCGATGCCCAGACTAGCGCTGCGCTCAAAGAACAAAGTCTGGTCATGGATTTTGGTGGTCTGCACAAAAACCAGGCTGTCAGTGCCACGCGGTTTTTCGATGGTGAAGAAAAGGACTTGACTCAATACCAAAAGATCCAACTGGAAATCCTCTACAAGAGCGACGCCATCCGCAGTGCCACCGATTCCATCCCCGTGCGCTTCGCGGTCCAGCTTGGTCTGGGTGGCCCCGAGGGTTCGACGAATTATTACGAATGGTCCTATACGCCCCGCCTGATGAATAGCGCGGAATGTACCGCAGAGAGGCTTACCATTCAGAATTGCCATGAGCAGAATTGGGACGACAACCGCTTTGTCCTGGATCTGAGTAAATTCGTGGATTTGAAAAAAGGCAGAGGTCCACGCGATTTGCCCAAATATGTTTCCATTCCTTCGTCCACCAAGTTTGAACGCAACGAGCGGGTCGGCATTGTGGGGAACCCATCCATTGGGCGCGTGAACTGGGTTCGCTTTGTGGTGATTGCCCAGGACTCGCTTGCCCGTTCCGGTTCGCTCTGGGTGAACGATCTGCGGCTTTCCGGCATGAGCAATGAATGGGGCGTAGCGGCTCGTTTGCGCGCGCAAATGGACTTTGCCGACCTCATGACCCTTTCCGGTGAGTTGAATTATCGCGATGGTGCCTTTGCCACCCTCAAAAGCGAAGGCAAGTCCCCCAAGCCCACGCTGGCTGAATCCAATGCGAGCCTGGAGGCCAAGGCCAACTACTCGCTCAATATCAATAAATTCTTCAAGGACGAGTGGATGTTGCACATGCCACTCTCCCTGAGTTATGATGCGTCGGTTCTTCGCCCTTATTTGAAACCCCAGAGCGATGAGCGGCTCAGCAAGGATGACCTGAAGGAAATATCGACCCACTCGTTCAATGTCACCCAGGACGATTTGGCTGGTCCCATGGATACCCTGTTGTCTCGGGACCTTCGCGATGGATTGGACTCTGCGGAGCAGTATCTTCGGGACAACCAGAAGTCCAAAGGTTTTCAGAATTTCTCTCGCACCAAGAGCTTGAGCATTGGCTACGCCAAAGAGCATACGGAAGATGAAAATCTGTGGATGGATTGGGCAACCCAGGCCTTCCTGGAACGGCCCGAATTCAATTTCCGCTACAGTGAAACCCAGTCCCACTCGGCCACCAGCGCCGATTCGTCCTACACCTACGGCGCTTCCCTGAAATACAAGTTGGGCTCTTACAAGCCCTTTAACCTCACTCCCTTCAAAGCCTTTCCTTCGCTGGTTTTTGAGCCCTGGCCCCAGACCATGGACGTTACCCTTGCCGATTTCCTCTACAGCAAGTCGCTGGGGCAGGAACTCGATCCAAACTATGTCGCACCACTGGCGGATCCTACCCAGATTTTTGGTGTCGACTTGAAACACAAAATTGATATGCGGTGGAATATTCTCCCCTTCTTGACTGCCGCCTATTCCCTCGGAGTCGAACGCGATATGAACCGTGGCCATGACCGGCAATCCTTCACCCGCGATAATTTCTTTGACCCGGGCAGCGAAAATGGATTATTTGCCAGAAAGGTCGTATTTGACTATGACACCAATGACTGCGAGCTGGTCATTGCCAAAAGCAAGGATTCCGTTGCGGTGGAATACAAGGTGGCCCGTGACGGTCAGACCTTGAATGAGCTCGACTCCTCCACCTATAATTTGGATACCACCTGGATTCAACGGGATACTATTGTTGATGTGGGCGACTGTTCCTACGGTCGTCGCTTTGGTGTGCTCCGCAACGAACGCTCCCGCACCCAGGATTTCAAGCTCAACTTCAATCCCATGGTCATCCCATTTTTGCCCACGCGCTTCACTTTCGGAAGCACGTTCCAGCAGAACAAGACCATCCCGACTCCCTTTAGCCTGCTGGATCCGGAGACTTTGAAGAAAAACTTCTGGAGCATTGAGCAGACCAACCGCTTCGAAGTGATTCCTACGGTGAAGCTAGTGGATCTCTTTGGCTGGGGATCCAAAAATAAGGTTACCGAATTCCTGAACAAGTGGAAGCTACAAGAATTACGCACAAACTGGTCGGTAGATGTGGGCACCAAGGGCGAAGACTTTACCTTATACCAATTGCGCGAACGACAGAAGGTCACTCCGGCACAATATTACCTCTACGGACTAGGCATTGGCGATGGCAAGAGCGTGCGCAATTTCTGGGACCTCGTGACTGGTGACATGAATCTTAATCGCGACGATTACGAACAATTCGCTGAATACCGCAACCGGCATGTAGATACTTTGGTGTATCAAGGTGCATTTACGCATGCCGTCAAGCGCAATGCTTCCTTGGGGTCAAATCTAACCTTGCCCATCTGGGATGTCGCTATTACGGGTGACCTGTTTTGGTCCGAAGAGTTTACCCAGAAGCGGGAGACGCCCCTTTACCTGGACACCACCACCACCTGGCCCAAGGCAGGCGTGGGCGTAACGATTCCCAATTTTGCGAGCCGTTTGAACCTGTTGAAGAGTTATTTCAGCTCTTTTGCCCTCAACCATCGCACGGATTACACCTTTACACGCTCGGTCACTCCGTTCCAGAATGCGGAAGACGAATGGAAGACCGAATGGGGATTTTCGCCCTTGGTGAGCATCCAAACTCTCACAAAAAAGAACGTCCACATCGATAACGACATCAATCTGAATTTATCCCATTCCTTGCGCCGTCCAAAAATCCAGGTGGTGCCATACCCCGGCTGGCCAGATACCACGACCCACAGCACCCTGGATAGCTCGCTGTTTATCGATGTTCCTTGGATGCACACCGATTCCAACCAGAGCTGGGGGACCAAAATTGGGGATGAGCTTTCCATTGGTTACGATCTGAAGACCGCGCGAGGATTCCAGCTTTTCAAGTGGTACTTCCGTCTCAAAAACAACATCAATCTGAAATTGAATACCGGCCTCACCTACGAAACCATTCGTTACCGTGAGCGGGCAGTGGTCCCGGATTACAGTCCAATTCAGAACAATGCCTCTGCAGGTTCGGTAAACGGAAAGATCGCCTGCGACGACAAGGGTGAAAACTGCCAATTGGTGTACAATCCGCTGTTTGTGGAGGTCTCCGACGAAACTGAACGGACTCCTACGGCCACGTGGGAATACTACATCCGCCCCAATGCGGGTTACCAGTTCAACAAGATGGCTACCGGAAGCGCGTTCCTGGAATATCGATACAATCGATCCAAAACCAACGATGGCGAAACGAATTCCATCCATACCCTACGGTTTGAAATCGCGCTGATGCTGCAGTTTGATTAGCCATTCCTAATTATGCGGCATGACAGACTGCCGGGCATGACAATCCATAAATACTATGTGCGGAGTACTTTTGGATTGTATCACGGTAAATTATACGACCGTTAATATACCGCGTAGAACCGTTTCCAGCTTGGGCGGGTCGGACTTTTCATCCACGGCCTGTTGCAGGAATTTTTGCATGGGTTCGCGGCGCTTAATGGCCGTGTCGACCTCGGGGTCGGAGCCCTTGACATAGGCACCAATGTTGATCAGGTCTTCGTTTTTGCGATAGCTCGCCATAGAAGTCAAAAGGGGGCCGGTGATGGCGCGGAATTCGGGCGTGGTTACATCGGGGCGGCAACGGCTGATGCTTGCCAGCACATCGATGGCGGGGTAATGGTTGCGGTGGGCGAGGGCCCGCGAAAGCACAATATGGCCATCCAGAATGGAGCGGGCCGTGTCGGCGATGGGGTCGTCCATGTCGTCGCCTTCGACCAGAACCGTGTAGAGCCCGGTTATGGAACCCTTGGTTCCTGATCCGGCCCGTTCCAGCAACTTGGGCAGGAAGGCGAAAACGGAAGGCGTGTAGCCCTTGGTTGCGGGTGGCTCGCCGATGGCCAGCCCGATTTCGCGCTGGGCCATGGCCAAGCGTGTGGCGGAATCCAGCAGAAGCATCACCTCTTCGCCTTGGTCGCGGAAATATTCGGCAATGGTCGTGGCTAAAAGGCTTGCCTTGATGCGAATGAGCGCCGGCTGGTCGGAGGTTGCCACAATGACGATGGATTTTTTGAGACCCTCGGGACCCAAGTCTTTTTCCACAAATTCCCGCACCTCGCGTCCGCGTTCCCCGATCAAAGCGATCACATTCACTTTGGCCAAGCAGTTTCGCGCGATCATTCCCATGGTAACGCTTTTGCCCACGCCGGAGCCTGCAAAAATTCCCAGACGCTGGCCCTGTCCAATGGTTAAGAATGAGTCCACCGCGCGGATTCCCGTAAACATGGGCTTCACGATGCGTTTGCGTTCAAGCGCTCCGGGCGGGTTCGCGTAGATGCTGCGATGCCCTTCAAAATCAAGGGGACCCAGCTGGTCAATGGGGTTTCCCAAGCCATCGAGCACCCGACCCAAAATTCCCCATCCCACGGGAGCGACCAGGGTGGCACCATCAGCGATGACCTCCATGCCGGGGCGAATTCCTTCCAAGGGTCCCAAGGGCATCACAAGCGTTCTTTGTTCGCGGAATCCGACCACCTCGGCTTTGCAAATTTCATGGTTTCCGGACATAATCCGGCAGAGCTCACCGACGCTTGCCGTGGGACCTTCGCATTCAATGGTGAGGCCAATAATTTTAGCGACACGCCCGCGCAATAATGGAATGCGTTGGGGGACTAGCTTCTGCAGAATGGAGTTTGCAAGGTTCACACCTTCTCCGCATCCGACAACGCCTGGCCAATTGCAGTCCGGACCATAGTCTCGATACGATCCAGCACGACTTGGGTACGCAGGTCAACCGTTCCTCCGCCCGTGGATTCAATCCAGCAGCCACCACGGTCCACGCGCTCGTCCGATTCTAGGCGCACAGATTTCAAGGAGGTGTTCAAAGGCTGCCAAACGGACTGGGATTCTTCCGCATACTTGACATCCAAAGGGTGCAAATGCAAAACCACGGATTCGGCCTGCCCCAAATGGGAGAAGGCTTCGTTAAGAACGATCGCAATGCGTTCCGGATGGGTTTCGGCTTCGATGCTGAAAAGTTTTTTGGCGATTCCCAGAGCCAGTTCCAACGATTCCGACTGAATATTGCGGACCCGTTCTCCGTAGGCGGCGTTGATGTTTTGGATGGATTTCGCAACTTCGGCCTGCAGTGCGGCGACTTGGGTGGCAAATTCTTTGGTGGCTTTGCTTTCGCCTTCTTTGCGACCGGCCACCAGGCCTTCTTCGCGGGCTTTGACCGCAGCGGATTCAGTCGTGCGCTTGGCCTCGGCTTTGCTGGCTTCAAGTGTCCGTTTGCTCTCCGAAATTTCCCGTTCCAGAACTTGAATGCGAACCAGGTTTTCGTCTTTGGCTTTCTGGATTTCGCGCCCGGGAACTTTGAATTCGGGAAGGTCAAAAGAATCCAGAGGAAGCCGTTGCAGATTCTGGGCAGCGGCCCCGCTGCGGACAATGCCTTTGAGCGCCACTTTGCCCTCGGACTCCTGGGTAAGAGCCTGGAACATGGAGGATTGCTGGTCTTTCCCTGGAGCCATATAAAGCCTCGCTTACACGATCACATCGTCTTCGCCACCACGACCCGAAATAATGATTTCGTTTTCGGATTCGAGACGACGGACAATGTCCACAATCTTCTGCTGGGCTTCTTCCACTTCGCGCAGGCGCTTGGGTCCCATGAAGGAGATTTCTTCCTTGATGATTTCCGAAGCGCGCGAGGACATGTTCGTGAAGAACTTGTTCTGCACCTGTTCGTTGGCCCCCTTGAGCGCAAGCGAAAGCTCCTTGGAATCGACTTCCTTGAGAACTTTCTGGATCGACTTGTCGTCGAGCAGGAGCATATCTTCGAACACGAACATGAGACTCTTGATTTCTGTGGCGAGCTCGGGATCGTCCCGTTCGAGGGTTCCCAAAATATTCTTTTCGGCGCTGCGGTCGACCATGTTGAGCATTTCGGCCACGGACTTGACGCCGCCGACTTCGGCGGTATCGCCCGAGAAGAAGCTCTTCATGACCTGCGAAAGTTGTTGTTCCACCTGGACCAGGACATCCGGTGAAATGGATTCCATGGTGGCGATGCGCGTGGCGACTTCCACCTGCATTTCGGGGCTTAGCGCCGAAAGGGTTGCAGCGGCTTTGTCCGACTTCATGTGCGCAAGCAAAAGGGCAACCGTCTGCGGATGTTCCTTTTGCAAAAATCCGATCAGCTGACTGGTTTCCACATTGTCAAGCATGTTGAAACCCGTGGTGCGAATGGTGCTGGTGACTTTTTCCAGGATTTCGCGGGCTTTACGAGGACCCATGGATGCTTCCAGAACTTCCTGGGCGTATTCGATTCCACCATGTGTCACGAATTCTTTGGCCATGGAAAGGCTCTGGAACTCAGTAAGAACATATTCACGCATTTCGGGAGTGACACCCTCGAGGCGGGCGATCTGGGCCGTGAGCATTTCAATTTCGTTTTCGGTCAGGTTCTTGAAGATGTTGGCACTGGCTTCCGCACCGAGCGCCACCATCAGAATGGCGGCCTTCTTGGGTCCGGGAATGTCGAACATGGGGGCACCGGGAGCTGCTCCCGAATCACCACCGCCCTTATAGAATTGTTTGGCCATCTACTATTTACCACTCTTGGCAGGTTTCTTTTCTTCACCCTGGGCTAGCCAGGAGCGTAGCAATTCCGCGACGACCAGAGGATTGGAAACGGTGTAATCCTCTAGCTTTTGCAGAAGCTCGTTATGGCGCTTGACCCGCTCGGGAACTTCCTGCTTTTCATCTTCCAGGTTGATTCCGGCAAATTTGGGCACGGGCGGATTCATGGCTTCGATCATGCCCACCGCGACCTTGCGCAGGAACACGAAGGCCAGCAAAAGAATCAGGACAATAGTTCCACGTAATGCCCAGGTTTCGTAGACTTCGCGTTGCTCCATTCCTTCCAAAGCCTGCATTTCGTCTTCCACGTCGGAGCGGTCAAACTGCACGGAAGCAACGAAGACGTCGTCGTTGCGCTCGGTGGAGAAGCCAACCGCATTACGCACAAGCTGGTTTAGAACTTGAATTTCATCGGGGGAGCGTGGCTTGAAAATCTTTTTGCCATCGGAACCCTTTTCGTAGGAGCCATCGACGGCCACGGACACAGTGAGGCGTTTGGTGGTGCCTGGACTCGAGACAATTTGCGACATGGTCCGGTTGATTTCGTAGTTGGTTATCGAGCCTTCCTTGGTCTCGTTGCCCACGATTGGGCTGTTGGTCTTGCTGCCGTCGTCGCGTTGTTCGGAGCGCACGACTTTTTTGGAAGGATCGTAGGTTTCGACGGTTTTGTTGATCTGGTCGAAGTCGAGTTCGGCACTAACTTTGACGCGGGATTTATTGGGACCGACTACGCCGTCCAGAATCATCATGATCTGGGCTTCCATGTTGGCTTCGACGCCACGCTTGAGTTCCTGGTTGTGATCGGTGGCTTCGGCAACCACATTGTCGGCAAAGCCACGGGTGAGCATGCTTCCATGATCGTCAAGAATGGTGACTTGGCGGGCACGCAAGCCTTCTACCGCGCTGGCCACCAGGTGCTGGATTCCTTTGATCTGGCGTTCCTTAAGGTCTTGGCCGGGACGTAATTTCAATATTACCGAAGCGGTCGCTTCCTCTTTCTTTTCCATGAAGATGGTTTGTTTGGGAATGCTGATATGCACGCGGGCACCCTCGATTTCGCGAAAGGTTTCGATGGAGCGCATGAGTTCGGTTTCGACCGCACGCCGGTAATTGAGGTTCTGGGTAAAGTCGGTCATGCCCAATTGGCTTTTGTCGAACAACTCGTAGCCCTTGCCTTGTTCCCGTGGAAGGCCTGCGCGTGCAAGGTTCATGCGAATTTCATGAATCGATTCCTTGGCTACGAGAATGGATCGGCCATCGTTGTCGAGCTCATACTCGAACTTGCCTTCCTTGAGGAATCCGGTGATTTCGGCAGCATCGCTGAGTTCCAGGTTTGCAAACAAAGTGGCTTTGCCAGAATCGCCTCCGCCAAACCCTTGAATGGAAATCACCACGACCAGCGCAATGAAGGTAATGCCAAGGACCGCAACGATCAATCCCTTCTGCAAAGGATTGAAACGAACCCAAATATCGCGGAACTGTGTGAGTAGTTGTTTAAAAAATTCTGACATAAGTTTCGACTCTCCGCATTAAGATAGTCACATTTGCGATGAAATGCCATATCTTGTTTAAAATCAACAAGTTAAGAGTAGCGAAATTTGTGCCGAAAGAAGGGAGGTACAAGTGGAAAGTGAACAGCCCGGGTTGCGGATCGGTTGGCTAGTGGAATACACAGGGGTGTATAAGTTCCCGTATTCCGCCTGGGCGGAACGGTCACTATTAAGTGGAAAATTGCGAAATGTATTCTCTTTCAGGGAAATTTGCCCGCAATTTTCCGTTTTCCACTAGGGTGTCGTGCAGAGAATCTGGCTGTTCACTTTCCACTTCTCCTTAGCTTCTCATCCGGATCAATTCGCTGTAGGCATCCATGGTTTTGTTGCGGATTTCGAGCATCAGGTTGAAGGCGACCTTGGCTTCTTCTACGGCGAGCATGACCTGGTGGACGTCCTTGACTTCGCCGGCGACCATCTTCTGGATCGAAGTGTCAGCGGTCTTTTGCATTTGATTGACATCGGTCATGAAACCCTTGAGCATGTCGTCGAATTTGGGAGCGCCCGCTTTCCCGGGAGAGGATATCTTGGGATCAAGCTCCGTGGGTCCTTGGGGAATTAGGCCTTTAATCATTTCTAGTTCATTCATATTCTTATCCTCGAACTTAGGCGCGCATGTCGATCAAATTTCCGATTTTTCGGATGGGCATGCCGGTAGCGGCTTGGGCCCGTAGGGATTCCGCCCGGGACTGGTAGTCTCCTTGGGCAAACTTGGGTGCCATCGTTTGACTGGCCACGGCTTTGGCGGGGGCGGTCTGCTGCTGGGGTGCAATTCCCATTTCCCGGCGTTTGGATTCAAGCAGAGCCTGCCAATCCGAAACCTGGGTAGACTTGGCTGGAGCGGCAGCCGCAGGTGTCTGCATCCGGGCTTGGGCGCTTTCGCGAAGTTTCATGAATTGTTGCAGTGCGACGGGATCCATATTAGAGCTCCAGTGCCTTGGTGAGCATGGCTTTGGTGGAGTTGAATGCGGTCACATTGGCTTCATAAGCGCGGGACGCTGTGATCATGTCAACCATTTCTTCAATCACATTTACATTGGGCATGGCCACATAACCTTTTTCGTCGGCGTCGGGGTGGCTGGGGTCGTAGACCATGCGCAGGGGCGCGTCATCCTTCACGATTCCGGCAACCTTGACGCCCGAGCCAATGTTTTCCTGGGCTAGAGGCCACTCGGGCTGGGGAATGTTCATGTGTCCGTTCTGGGTTTTGCGTCCACCGATTTTATCTTGTTCCTTCACCAGGAACTGGTCAAATTCAACTGGATCCGCTTCGAGCTGGACTCGTTGACGGCGGTAAGGGCCACCTTCGGCGGTGCGGGTAGTTTCGGCATTGGCCAGGTTCGAAGAGATGACGTTCTGGCGAATGCGCTGAGCCCGTAAGCCCGAGGCGCTGATGTCTAAACCGGTAAAAAATCCAACAAGAGGCATAATCATTCCTTAGGTCTTAAGTGACCTTTCCCGCAGAAGTAATTTTTTCCAACTGACTGCGAATAAAGCGCGCATCAAAGCTATATGCGAGCTGGTTTTCAGCCAGTTTGGACATTTCCATATCAATATCGACATTGTTCACTTCGCCCGGCTTGGTGGGGTCTTCGGGACGGTAGGCAAAAGGCTTGAGCATATCCAATTCAGGTCGTCCTAAACGGATGTGGTTGGGATCGGTACGGTCGCCGGCCACTTGTTTCTTATCGAGAGCCTTGCGAAGCTGTTCTTCAAAATTGACTTCGATGCGCTGGAACCCAGGGGTAGTCACATTGGCCAAATTATCGGCAATTGCCTTACCACGCAGAGTACCAGCGTCCAGCCCTTTGGCGGCTACCGGGATGCTCGTGTGGTCGAATATGGTCAGTTTTGCAAGCATAGACAGTCCTTCTAAAGACTGCTTTGCGAATTCCATGCCATAAGGGTTCATCTGCGTCACTCCCTCGCAAACGTTGGTCTAGTGCACTGTTTCGCATGAGCGACCCGCCTTCCTAGGGCCACGGGCAAAATTTGCTCCCGGTCACCCGGCAAAACCTGCCTAGCAGGCAAAACTTGCCGTGGCAATAACTTCCCCTATTCAGAGTATCGGCACCTGGGTCGAAAATCTTAACGAGGTTTTTTCATTTGGCTAACTTTGCGAGATGCAAAAGAGCAAAAAGACCCAATCCGCAATTCTGGTGGCCAAAAACCTGTTTTCGGACCGCCTTCAGAAATATTTGGAGGAGGAGCATGGGGTCAGCATCGGAAAATTCGAGGCGGAAGAAATATTTGAAGAATCCTTCAAGACCATTGCGCCCATCCTGTACAACCAGGCCCTTCTAGATGCCAAGGAGTTCTTTCAGGAGCGCTTCGCGGACTTGTCTGAAGATGTAATCCAGCTTGAGATATCCGCGGAGAAGTGATATAATCTATGTTAAACTCAAGTACACTTGAGAAACTAGAGGATATTCACCATGCATGAACCGATGACATCGTCGCCTCTCCTGGCCCACGAAAATAAAGAATTTCTGAACTCGGCCCAAGGGCGGCAGGTCCGCATCCTTTCCGAATTCATCGCTCCCGATGTGAATTTCGAACGGGCCAAAGTCTACCATACCATGGTGTTCTTCGGTTCGGCACGTATTCTGCCCCATGATGTGTTGAATGAAATGCGTGCATCGCTCAACCCCATGCGTGCCGAAGACGCACCCAAGCTTGCTCGTCTAGCTAAACTCGAGCCACTTTGTCGCTACTACGAGGACTCGAGGGAACTAGCCCGCAGGCTTAGTGTCTGGGGCAAGGCGCGCCCGGAGCGCTATTCCGTCTGTACCGGGGGTGGTCCAGGCATTATGGAAGCCGGCAATCGTGGTGCCTTCGATGCCAAGAGTCCCAACATCGGGCTCAACATCCAACTCCCTTTTGAACAACACCCCAATCCGTATATCAGTCCCGAGCTGAATTTCCAATTCCGCTACTTCTTCATCCGCAAATTCTGGTTCCTCTTCAAGGCGCGCTGCCTGGTCGGATTCCCTGGCGGCTGGGGCACCCTGGACGAGCTCTTTGAAACCCTGACCCTCATGCAGACCGGCAAAATCGACAAGATGCCCGTCCTCATTTTCGGGACCGAGTATTGGAAGAGACTAATCAACTGGGAGCAGCTGATTGAAACGGGCATGATTGACGAAGCCGACATGAAGCTGTTCCATTTCAGCGACTCGGTGGACGATGCCTTCCAATGGCTGATTACCGAAATGGAGCGTATTGCGCCCACGGTGGAAGGGCGCAACGAAGTGTTGGGCCACTCCTTTGGGAGCATTCAGTAACCCATGAGGGGATTTTTTGCTTAGAACCTTACTGTCTGAAATGTTTGATCGTTTTTCCCGTAGGTTGACCCTCCGGGAACATTGCTCCCAAATGGAATACCAATATTGGATTGATCGCAATCCAACCTTTCTGCAACACGATTCCATCGAACGCATCAAGCTTGGCCGCAGGCTCAACATGGTCGGCACCAACGATGTGTTTTTGGCCAGCAACTGGATCGAGCGGACTACCGGCGAGGCCCGCACTCCATCGCGCGAAATCGTGGTCAAAATCTGCAAGTACTGGGCTCCTGCGGGCAAAGGCCGCCATCATCGCCTCAATATGATTCTTGCGGCTTTCCAAGACGAAATCCGCATTAACAACCTGGTGCGCGCCACCAACATCGAAGGCGTAGTGCAGAGCTTTGGCGGGGGCCAGGCTGGTCGTTACCCCTTCCTCAAAATGGAATACATCAAGGGCGTTCCTCTCGACAAAACCTTCCGCACCGACATCGATGAGACCGAGCTGATTGGGCGCATGGCCAAGCTTGCGTACCTAGCCAACAGCATTAGCCAGCTCCATTACTATGAAGTGGTGCACAAGGATCTCAAACCCAAAAATCTTTTGCTGAGTCAAGACGAAGCGCACCACAATAACCATAAGATTCTGATCTGCGACTTTGGTTTCGCCCAGGCCAAGATCCGCGAAAGCGTGACGGAATACGGTGGCCAGATGAGCCCTGGCTATTCCGCTCCAGAGCAGGCGGTTCAAGGCGGAGAAACATTGGGTGCCATGGTGGATTATTTCTCTTTTGGCGTCATTATGCATGAGTATTTGACTGGCTACAACTTGTTTCCTCAGTCCATGCAAATATTTCTTGAGGATAATTATCGCATTACGGATCGTTACCTGAACCACTTGCGCGATGGTCGCGTGAACCGCTTTGCCCATCCCAAATGGGGTGCCGAAATTTGTGGGTGGATTAATGCCCTCACGACTTATGATTCCAATGACCGTCGTCAAAAGTGCCCCGACCTGTTCCATATTGCGCACCGCTTGCGTGAGCTGGTGAACGAGACCGGATTCCGCGATATCAATACGGACTTTTTGTGGAATCAATTGAAGGAATACGGCAAGGCTTAAGGTTTCCGTATTATTCAATCATTCTGTCATAAAGGCTTTTCATGTTTAAAAATTTCCCCAAGCAAAGGCCACCACTCCCTGCGGCGATTCAGGCGATTTATTCTAGCCAGTACAAATCCAACCGCAATGGCAGCACCACTGCGGCTTCCTTGGCGCAGCGCATGGAAGAATGGCTTCACCGCAAGGTGGCCAGCGATGTCGGCTCTCCAAATGATGCATACAAAGTTACACTCGAACTCGGTGCTGGAACTCTCAACCAGTTAAAGTACGAACCGAATTTGATTACCTATGACATCGTAGAGCCGTTTAGGGATCTGTTCCGTGATTCCCCAAGCCTCAGTCGGATTCGAAACGTATTTGCTGACATTTCCGAAATCCCCTGTAGCCCCGGTTACGACCGTATCACATCCGTGGCGGTTCTGGAACATGTATGTAACCTGCCCGAAGTTATTGCGAAAGCCGGACTCCTGTTGAACCCAAACGGCGTATTTCGAGCAAGCATCCCCAATGAAGGGACGTTTCTATGGACTCTAGGCTGGAAATTGACCACAGGGCTAGAGTTCAAGCTGAAGCACGGACTGGATTACGGGATATTGATGAAGCATGAACATGTCAATACGGCCGATGAAATTGAACAGGTATTGAAGCATTTTTTTAAAGATGTTTCTTGTAAGGTATTTGGGGTGTGCAAGGGTATCGCGTTGTATCGCTACTTCGAGTGCAAAAACCCACAGCTAGGTCTCTGCAATGAATTCCCTTCGTCATCGCGATAAACTGGTGCGTTACCTATTCGTCGGAGGCTCCGCAGCGGTAGTCGATTTTGTGGTGTTTGTTGTGGTTTTGCATCTCCTGACCATGGTCAACTTTGCGACGAGTGGGACTTCCCCTTTTTATCCGGAGCAACTGGCAAATGCCGCTTCGCTTCTCTGCGGCTTCCTTTTCAGTTTTTTCCTGCATCGCTTTTGGTCTTTTCGGTCCACAGGAAACCCGTATCCCCAGCTGGCCAAAACGATCCTGCTGGTGATCATCAACACCGCAGTCAGTAGCGCTCTGATTTCCGTCCTCGCTCGCGACTTTGGCTTGAACATCAAAATTGCAAAGCTGATTTTGCAAGGGCTTGTTGCTTCTTGGAATTATCTAATTTTCAATTACCTGATTTACAATTCAAGAAAACGATGCAGTCCATGAATCAATTGCTTTCTGTAGTTATCCCTGTCTATAACGAAGGCGAGGGAATCGCCCACGCCATTCAACAAATCAGCAAAACCCTGGTTCAAGCAAATATTCCTCACGAATTTGTCCTGGTGGACGATGGATCCCGGGATCACTCCTGGGATGAATTGTTAAAGCTTGCCAAGGGCAGTGACAATATTCTCTCGGTAAAGTTGAGTCGGAATTTTGGAAAAGAAGCGGCTCTCTGTGCTGGCCTCGATCATGCCAAGGGGGCCTGTTGCCTTTGTATGGACTCCGATTTGCAGCACCCCCCCGAAATCATCCCCGAAATGTACCGGCTTTGGAAGGATGATGGCGTTGAGGTGGTCGAAGGAATCAAGAAGCATCGGGGTCGCGAATCCATTTCATACAAACTAAGCGCAAAGATATTTTATCAGCTTCTCAAAAAGACATCTGGAATCAACCTTGAAAACGCCTCGGATTTCCGCCTGCTCGACCGTGTGGCTGTAGAGGCTTGGAAGTCCCTCCCCGAACGGTCCACCTTTTTTCGGGGAATGTCCACATGGATTGGATTTTCCCGGGCCCAGGTAAGTTTTGTCGTCGCTCCGCGTGAAAATGGATCCACCAAGTGGTCATTCTTTCGACTTGCGCGCCTAGGTCTCAGCGCCATCACCTCTTTCTCTGCCGCCCCCCTTTACCTCTCCGCAACCATAGGCTGCGCGTTCCTGTTTCTTTTTGTTCTCCTTTTGGGATGGACTTTGTACATGAAATTCATGGGAATTGCTGCAGACGGATTCACCACGGTAATTTCCCTCCAACTCATTGTCGGAGGGTTGTTATTGTTAAGTGTTGGGGTCATTGGCATTTATCTGGAAAAAATTTACGAGGAAGTGAAAGGGCGTCCGCGTTATTTGATTCACCGCGTTGTAGCTCGAAATCCAACTTCATCCAACTCCATCGTCCGTGAGGGATAATTCAAAATGGAACTGTTTAATCTTTTCTCTTTTTGTTTCGTTGCACTGCTGATTTTTCTTGCAGTTGCAATTCGCTTTGCTTTGACTCCTGCGCAATTGGAGAAATGGGCGCTACCCCAAGGGAGTCGCACCCAGCGGGCGATTCAATGGGTTAGTTCGATGGCTAGGCCCGAGGGGGCGCATCCTCGCCTGTATTGGGTCTTATTTACCGTTGCCATTCTTGTCGCTACCGGGCTACGGGTTTACCAATTCGGAGGTGTGCCTGCTGGATTCAATCAAGATGGCGCCATGGCCGCGGTGGATGCCAAGGCACTTTCGGACTACGGGACTGATCGCTTTGGCATGAAATTCCCCGTTCAATTTACCGCATGGGGCTATGGCCAGATGAGCGTGTTGCTCTCCTATGCCATGGTTCCGTTCATAAAGGTCTTTGGCCTTACTGCGATCACCGCCCGGCTGCCCATGCTGTTTGCCAGTTTACTTGGATTAGTTGCGTTGTTTTTTCTGATCAAGGATTTGGCTGGACGGCGTGCGGCTTTGGTTTTGTTGTTTTTTGCGGCCATTAACCCTTGGCATATTATGCAAAGTCGTTGGGCCCTGGATTGCAATATGTTTCCTCACATGCTCCTCATCGGTCTGTTTTTACTGAATCGGATGAATCGGAGCCCTGGGTATTTATATGCATCCATGATTTTCTTTGCGCTATGCATGTACAGCTATGGCATCGCCTTTGTAACCATTCCACTTTTTCTGCTTGCGACGCTCGTTCTTCTTCTTTTCAAGCGAATGGCGTCCTGGAGGCAGCTATTGATTGCCAGTGCAGTATACATTGGACTCTCCTGGCCCGTTTGGCTCGTCATGGTGATTAACACGTTAAAGCTTTCAACTGTTCAGACGCCCTTCTTCACTGCGGCATTTTTTGAAAACAGCGTCCGTTCCAAAGACCTGCTATTTTTTGCCGATGATTTTTGGAGTCAGCTGTTAATCAATGTTCAGTCGCTTTTGAATGTGGTCTTTTTGCAACGCCCTGATCTTCCCTGGAATGCCCTGGATAACTACGGAACGATCTATCTCTGTTCCATGCCCTTTGTTTGGGTGGGCTTGTTGTGGTCCATAAAAGAAATCATGACCTCTGCAAACAAGCAAAAACAATTCGCCTATTCGATTCTGATGTTCGGATTCCTTACTGGCATTTGGGCCGGATTAGTGGTTGCATCTGTGAATGTGAACCGAATCAACATCATTTTCTATGTGATGATCATTCTGGGGGGCTTGGGCATTTACCAAACCATACGTTGGTTCCGTTGCAGCAAATATTTGATCGCGGTCCTTTATGCCATTTTATTGGTTCAGTTCTCCTCGCACTATTTTGGAGATTACGCAGACCAAATTGGGGAATACTATTTCGAAGATTTTGGAAAGGCATTGAACTATGTCGAAGATAAGCCCTTTGAATCCATCTATGTTACCGTGAACAGCCAGTACGAGGGATCAAAAAATGTCAGTGAAATTTTGACTCTGTTCCATCATGGAATCGATGCGCAATATTTTCAGGGCGTTACCAACCAAGTGGAGGGGAAAACCCTTCGACCATACTCCGAAAAATATCGGTACGCATCCATGCGTGATCTGGTCATTAATCCTTCCGAGCAGGCGGTGTATGTGGTAAATAGCAATGAGGTCCAATACTTCGATCCCGCCGTTTTCCACATCGAACAGTTTCCAAGATTCAGCGCAGTCATTCCCCGAAACATGCAGAACTAAGGGTTCGCTAGGCTCTATTCTTGTGCCTGGAATTGAGGCTCAAGCCAGTCAGCGTGGTCATAATTTATGGATCCGAGGCCATCGATCACCAGCGCTAACTTGCCTTCACCCTGTAATGGAATCCGGGTAAACCCGGTAGGTGATCCATGGCGAATGGTGTCGCTTTTCCAGGCCTGCACGCCGTCCAGTTCGATGCGGAATTGCACTTCACCACCCGGAGATTCATCGTCAATTCCAAAATTCACCGCGAAAGATTTTGCCGTGTCGGGTATGCTGAATTCCATGCGAGAATTAGCATGCGCACCCCAGCCCAGGTCCCACATTTTTCCGTTGACCGAGAGAGGATTTCCATCGACCGAAGAGTTCATTGCGGGTTGTTTGTAATCCTGCGAAGAAAGGGTTGGATTCCTTAAGCTTGAATCCAGTTTTCGGACTGTTTTGTCGAGGATGATCACGGGCTGCAGCCAGTCGGCATGATCATAGGAGTCGGGTCCCAGGGTTCTCGTTTCTAGGGTGAGGATTCTTCCGTGTGCGACAGAAACCATGGCGAGCTGGTATTCTTCCCCGCCATTCGCGGGTTCGCTCGTCCACTTTTGCACGCCATCGACCCAAATGATAAATTCAACTTTTCCCTGCTTGGCCTCGTCGTCAATGCCTATCATTACATACAAACTATCAGAATTCATGGGCAGAGGAAATGAGAAGGAAGAGGGTGCGTGGGTTCCGATGCCATCTTTAAACACTCTCCCATTTACCTGAAGAGGCTGATTGTCATAGGAACGGTTGATATTGAACTTCCTAGATTCCGGTTGCATATTCAAGGGAGGAATCGAAGTCAGCAACAGTTGGTTTTCGCCCAAGTTAAGCTCGAAAGATGGGGGAGGAATGGCCTGATAAATAAGCATGCCGCTCAGAGAAAGAATCAGAATCCCTTCTGGAAGCCATATTGGAGCAGGAAGAGCTACAAATGCCTGGCGAATCCGGCGCAAAAATCCGCCCCCCAGCACTTCTTTTCCGACCATTAGAAAAAAGACAACGACTCCGAAAAGGGATAATGGCATCCAAAGCCACTCACCATTGAGTCCATTGACCTGAGCGATATTCAGTGCGCATACCAGGGTAATCACCAAAAAAAGGAAACCCCGCCGAATGTCCGTTGCCCAAGCGAGAACAACGAAAGGAACTGCGGGGAGAAGGTACCGCTCATGCATGCCTGGCAAGAGAATGAAAAAGGCGAATAAAATCAGAGCCGACCATTTCCATGCTTGACGGGGCTTACGCACTCTCCAAGATTTCCAAAAAGTAAAAAGCGAGAACAGCGAAAACGCCACCATCCCAAGTCCCTTGGGGGTTAGGATGAATTGCCAGGTTTCGGTGGCTTCCTTTGTTCCTTGAAATAGCAATTGGTTGTCAGGGGCTACATTGCCTACAAGGGACATCCAGATATTGGCGGCATTGTAGGTCGCATAAGGGTACATGGATGTATTATTTAGATATGCCTTGTCTATTAGGCCGGAAACCGAATCGAAAAGAATCCAGGGCAGAACAATTAAGGCGCCAACCGCTATGCCAATCGGCAACGCTCGGAGCAACCATCTCCAGCGATATAGCGCTAACCCTGCATACACGGGTAAAATGGCAATCATCTGGAATTTGCATAATAGGGCAAGAACAAGAAATGCGGGGCTCCAGAGAGTCAGGGCGGAACGCCGGGCTAGGCCTGCAATCGCTAAAACAGCAAATACTGCCGGGACGATATCGACCTGGCCCCATACCGGGCCATCCAGCAATAATGCGGGATTCAGTGCGCAAAGACCCAAAATCCAGCCTTGCCGTTCCTGAGTCCAGGGGCGACGTTTCACCTCGCTCCAGACCAGTCGCAAAAGGATCAGATGGGAAAAGAATACTGGCCAAAGAACCAGAAATTTGAGGGTGTAATCCTTGGCGAGCGGCATCCCGGTCCAAGAATATATCTTTCCCACAACCCAGAGCCATTCTACATAGAACGGTGGGTAATTCCCTGAGAATCCCTGAAATCCAAAGTCTTTTAAATAGGTGACCCAGCCAAACCAATACCCCTGGTCTCCGTCATAGGGGGAGGCCAGAGTGCAAACCAAGTTGGCAATTATGGCCAGGATGGCATAGAAGACAAAAGGTCGGTTGTCTTTGGATTGCATAGGGTTCCCGAGAGGTTTCATTAAATGGGTGGCAAAATATACAATCTACCCCAAAAGGTATGTTGGCATTTCCTTCCTAGTCACCGCAATGCCAAGGCACAGCTCACCAAAATAACCATTCCACCTAGCAAACTCACCGGAGGCAAAGCCTCGTGCATGAAAAACATGGCGACAAAAGCGTTGAGAACTGGCGAGAGCAATCCCAAGGTGGAGGCGCTGGAAACATTCAAAAACCGGTAGCCTTGAGTCATCAGCATTTGGCCAGCCGTTCCCAAAAGTCCTACCGCACCCAAATACCCCCACTCCAACATTCCGTAGGAAGAAATTGGATAATAGATGACAAAAGGGAACATACAAATGACTCCCGACAAACTAAAGACCAGGAAAATGGAAGGGGTGTTGTCCGTGCGGTGCAATTTCCCAATGGCGGTGACCGCGAACCCTGCTGCCACGGCCCCTAGCAATCCCGCCGCTTCCCAAATGCCAAAATCCGTTCCAGCCCCTTGGGCTAGTTTTGGTTGCAAAAGCAGTCCCAGACCCACTACTGCAAAGGCCAATGCCATCCAGCGGAAGCGGCTCATGCGTTGGTCCAGAATGAACACCGCAAATATGGTGGCAAATATGGGGTAGCTATACTGCAAAAAGGAACTGACTCCGATTCCAATTTTATAGATGGTCCAGAAGTACAAAGCTGTAGCAATGACTCCAATTCCGCCCCGCGCAAGCAACCAAGGCACGTTGTTGAAGCGCACCTGAAAAACTCCCGCCCGCATTAAGATTAAGACCAACAGGGCTCCGGTCAAAAAACGAGTAAAGGCCAAATGCCAAGGATTAACGGTCTGAGCCAGGCGGATGACAATGGCCATTCCGCTGAAGGCCACCGCCGATCCGAAGATCAGGGCCAGGCCTCGCCATTTATTTTCGGATGTCATTTTCCAAACATGCCAGTCCGGGCGCGCTGTTCCAGGAACAGGTCCACGAGAACCAGCGCAGCCATGGCTTCGGCGATTACCGTTGCCCGCGGAACCACGCAAGGGTCGTGACGCCCTTTGGCGGAGAGGGTCCCATTCTCCCCTTCCCGGGAAGCGGTTTCTTGAGCCTGGCTGATGGTCGCCGTGGGCTTGAAGGCAACGCGACAAATAATGTCTTCCCCGTTGGTGATTCCACCCAGGGTTCCGCCCGCGCGATTGGTGCGGGTGTGGTACGCGCCACCTTCAAAGAATATGGAGTCGTTGTGCTGGGAACCACGCAAGCGCGTGCCGGCAAATCCCGAGCCCAGCTCAAAGCCCTTGCAGGCCGGGATGGAAAGCATGGCCCGGGCCAGATTGGAATTCACCCGATCAAATACGGGCTCGCCGATGGCTACCGGGGGGGTGCGCACCAAGAGGGTAACAACTCCGCCCACAGAATCCTGGTCGTGTTTGGCGGCCAGGATCGTTTGTTCCATAAGGAGAGAGGCTTCGGGATCGGGGCAACGCACGGGCGAGGCTTCGATGGAGGCAAATGTCACGGTGGAGGCGTCTACCTGGGAATCCACCTCGTGGACCGAAGAAACCCAGGAAAGAATTTCGGTGCCACAGGCCTGCAAAAGGATTTTTTTGGCAATCGCTCCGGCGGCCACTCGCGCTGCGGATTCGCGGACGGAACTGCGGCCGCCACCCCGGAAGTCGCGAAATCCGTACTTCAGATCATAGGTCAAATCCGCATGGGAAGGCCTGTACCAGGATTGCATGTCGGAATAATCGTGGGAGCGTTGGTCTTCGTTGGGGATCATTAAGGCGATGGGCGTCCCCGTGGTTTTCCCTTCAAAGACTCCAGAAAGGATGGTTACCCGGTCGGATTCCTTGCGGGGGGTGGTCAGGGCGCTTTGGCCCGGGCGCCTACGGTCCAGGTCGGGCTGGATATCTGCCTCGGAAAGGGGGAGGCCTGCAGGGCAACCATCAACAACGGCCCCAATACCCGTCCCATGGCTTTCGCCCCAGGTGGATACGCAAAAGAGTTTTCCAAATATGCTCGACATTACCCTAATATAGGAAACGGCAAGGATACCCCTCCCCAACGCCCCAAAAAGCAATCCCTCCCCAACCCCTCCGCAATAATTCTATATTCCATATTAGAATACCATCGTTTATCCAGATAGGGCCATGACCAGACTGCTTCTCATTCTCGCCTTTTTTGTAACTGCGGTCTCCGCAGTGGAGCCAAAGGGCTTTGAGGAAATCCCCTTTGGGCTCAAGCAGAATGAGGTGGTCGAGGCTGCCTTCAAAATGGGCGAATCGCCCGAGGTTCAGTCCAATTCTGTGGTGATTCCTCAATATCATCTCGGCGACCTTCTGGTCAAAGTGACCCTCAAATTCAACCGCTCGGGGCTTTTTTACAGCTACGAACTCCGCACTGGATTCATTGAGCGCGACCGTCTGGCTAAGGTCATCGAAGCTGCGCGCTATATGTCCGAGCAATTGGAGCTCACTTTTGGTCCGCCCTTTAAAAAGAAATTTTCCCGCATTGAAGAACTGGAAAACAAGAAGCGATCTCCCTTTTGGCTTTGGAACAACCCAGAGGTCGATGTCGCGACCTACATCCAAACCGAAGACATCCGTTTTTACACCCAGTGCACGGTGACCAGCAAGCAGCTTGGCCGAGTCCGCTAGTTCAGCGTCTGCGCAAATCCCGTAATATCCAGCAGGTCATGGAACGACGCCTCTTTCTCGAAGGCCTTCATTCCCCGTTCGGCGTCCCCGAAATTGATAATCTGCCAAAAGCGTCGAACATTGTTGGTGGAGCTTTGCCCCAGGCCCTGCAAAGAGGTGCTGTCCGTAAAATGGATTTTCCGTCCATCGTCCCCGTGGCAACCGGCGCAGTTCATGGAATAAGCCCGCGCGCCATTGGCTTTGTCAAAAATAAGGACTCCGTTCGCATCAAACTGTTCCTCGAAACCTTCGGCACGAGTCCTTTGGGCTGCTTCCCGTTCCACCACTACTTTGCGGGAGGAGCAGCTCAGCAAAGGAAGGGCCAAAAGGAATCCGACCAGGACAGGGCGTAGGAATGTTCGAGTTTGCATGAAGGGAATTTATACTCTTCCCGATCCCAGGCAATCAGTTTCGTAGAAAATCAAAAAAGTGAGGCCAAGGCTGACCCGCCACGACGGGCCACTTCCAAAAATCCCGAGCTTCCCCAGTAGGCCACATACCCCCCGAGGGCCACATCGGAGTAGGTTTTGCTGATTCCGTGGATGGATATTTTGGGGGCTTCAATGTGGATATTCATTAAGGAACATTCGGACCGGTACAAGTCCAGGATCAGGTTGCCAAAACGATCCGCGTGAAGGACTGGAATTTTCAAATTCAATTCGGAAATTTCAAAAAAGGGACCCTGGTTGGGAGAATGGATTGTCCGTCCTACAATGGGCTCGGCCTCAGGTAGCCATACCGCATGATTTGTTTTCCTCAGGTGTTCCTCGCCACGTCCAAGCGCGAGCTCGCAAGCCAGGGGTACCATGATGTCGCGGCCTTCAAAGGGCGCGCAGACCTCACCCCGGTTGGGAAGACTTGCGAAAAATATTTGCAGGGCATCGGGCCCCACCACCCGTCGCAGCAGGGATGCCAAGCCATTGTCGGGGCAAAGGAGAATTCGCTTCCCCTGTTTGGCGACCAAAAATTTGCGCCCGCTTCCGGCATCCGGGTCAACGATTGCACACACAACACATTCATCAGGCAACTGCTGCCACGCACTGGCCAGCATCCAGGCTCCCACCAGGACATTTCCCGGAGGAACGCCGTGGCTCAAATCCATGCGCGCCAGGGAGGGAGCCAGCCGAGCAGCTACTGCATGCAATTCCCCCGCGTAGGAGTCCTGCAATCCGAAGTCACTCAAAAATGCAAGCATGGGAAACCTACTGCCGGTTGATTTTTTCTATCCCAGGTAAGAGTGTGCGTCCTTTGATGTCAAAAATACGCACAAAAGAACTTGCTGACAATGCCGTCGACCTTTGCACAGGAACAGGTGCGCTCCCGGCCTTAATCGTCCAGACAGGATTTGTGGCACCAAATACCAGCGTGTCACGAACCAGCGAAGTTCCCGAACCCACGATGACCTCGTATTTTCCGGGAAAGCCCCGGAACCCAAAGGCGCCATTGGCTGGAGTTGTTCCCGTTGAGTTGGTGGTCCACACTTCGCGCCACAGGTGCCACAGGGAATCTGCCGCAGGCTTGGCCGTTTTGTCCTCTTCGATGATTCCTCCGTTGGGAATCCAATGCCGGCTATCCCAGAATCCCCAGAGAATAATGCCTGCCACGGAGGGGTGGGAGTAAGCGGTGCGCATGAATTTAGCCACGGCCACCGCTTGTGCCTGGGGCGTCAAGGTTAGCCCGGTGGACATTCCGCCAAGGTCGAACTCGGTGATCATGATGGGTAAACCCAACGTGGCCAGCATATCGAGCCGCATTCCGATCAGAGCCGGGTCGATCGTCTGGTCAAAGAAATGCCCTTGCACGCCGATCCCATCCAAAGGCACGTTGCGCGCCTGCAAGCCTTGTACAATATCGATGTAGCGGTCAGTCTCACCACCTTCCACCACCGAATATTCATTCAGATAAAGTTTGGCTGTGGGGTCTGTGGCGCGCGCCCAACACAAGGCTGAATCCAGCAAATCCCAACCAAATTTGTCAAAAATCGCTGGCTCGTGGAACACCTCGTTCCACACATCGTATTGCTTAAAGCGCCCTTTGAAATAAGTCAGATCCCGCTGGATGCGGTTCTTCAGGGCGGACATATATTCCGTACGGGTGCCAAGCCTTGGCCAATGGGTTTCGTAACTGTATTTTTCAATCCCCCATTCCAGCGCATGCCCCCGCATCAGTCCAAATCCTTGAGCCTCGGTCCAGTTCAGGTAATTGTTGATGCCCGCGGTATCAATGTTTCCGGAGCTTGGCTCGAAGCTAGGCCACTTGAAGGCATTCTCGGTAACGCCGGCCCAAAAATATTTGGCCACCATCTGCTTGTACCACGCGTCATCGGCGTTGTTCTGGAAGTTCAGTGCGGTTCCCAAGGCAAACTCGTGTTGGAGAAGCTTGACCGTAATGGCGGAACCCGAAACGGGATTCCCGGAGGCGTTCAGGAGTTGCAGGCCGAAATTTCCCTTGCGGTTGGCTTCAATCCGGGCCTCAGCACTCGCGTACCAGTTGGGATCGATGGTGGCAATTTCTTCAATCACGACATCGTCAAATGAATATGCGCCGGCGGTGCTTGCCAAATAGAACCCCATGCGGCGCAAGGTGCCGTCCCCTACGAAAGTCCCGGTATATTTGGCCCAGGAGCTGCTAAGGCTGTGGGTAAATCCGGTCAAATAGGCGTAGGCCGCGTTGCTTATGCCCACATGAATCGGCCCGGGGCCCTTGGCCCAGTAGCTTAAGCGGTATAGCTTGTTGGAAACTGTGGTGAAGGCGGGTACCTGGATTTGGACATGCCAATTTTCCGTTGAGGAGGCAGTCACATTGACTTGGGCTGCCTTAACTCCGCCATGGACCGTGCTTCCGTTGTAGGCAACGGTTGCAGCACCCGTCGCGCCGGTGGCGGAATTGACGTAAAGGGCCCAACCCGATGGTGCCGCCGCTTCAAAATCCCCGTTTACCACCAGATTAGTGGCCGCCATGGCACCTGTTGCGAGCAATGCGAGGCATAACTTTGCCAATTTCATCATTATGCCTCCTAAAGCATGTCGGTATAAATCTATTTTATCACTTGCTATGAAATCCGCCATAACCAAATATCTTTTTCTTCTGGTCCTAGCCCTGATTGGGTTCTTTGTGTATTCCAAGGCGCCTTCGCCCCGCAAGGTCATTTCAATTGCGCCCTCGACGGAATTCAGCAAATCCCTGCAGACCTATGCAGACTCCAGTTCCGAAGGTCAGTCCCGCGTTGCCTTGGCCCAGGTTGGTTCTACCATTCTCTGTAAAACCACCTTTGCCCCTGCATCCAAAAAAGATGTCTGGGCCGGGTTCGGCTGGGATTTGGATCAGAACTGGGATTTTATGGATACTCTGTATCTTGAAGTGCGCGCCAGCGGAATTCCCGAACTGGAGCTGAAGCTGCTGACCTACGATCCGGATTATTCGAAAGCGGGTGATCCCTCCACCTACCGGCAAGTGGTCAAGGAGGTCCCCGTTTCCAATCAATGGCAAAAACTCGCCATTGCTGCAGAGCATTTTTATGTGCCCGATTGGTGGTACACACAAACGGGCGTATCCAAAAATTTGGATAGCAGGCATTTCGAACAGGTTCTTCGCCTCAATATCCAGCCATCCTCCAAGGCACCTCGAGGTGTTCCGTTGGAATTCGAAGTGCGGTCCTTGACCCTCACAGGAACCAACAGTCGAAACCTGGCAATATTTCTCGGATATTTATTTGTCCTGATGATCTTTGCCCTGGGCGTCAATCCCCACAAGCGCAGAGTGGCTTCATGAAGGGAAAGCTGATTCCGATCAGCCTCGTGACCTGTCTTGTCCTGCTTCTGGTGGCCTGGGGTATTTTCCATTACCGGGAGGTTCGGATTTTTCCCCTTGCCGATGAATCCAGTTTACGCTTCTACAGTTACACCGACAGTGCAGACCAAGGAACCTCCCAAGGTCGCGCTTGGATTCAGAACGGTCGCATGATGTTTACATACAAACTCGCATCAGGATTCCAGTACCCCTATGTGGGAATGGGCTTTGACCTGACCACGCAGGACTCTGCCACCGGAAAGGTAACCAGCTATTTGAATTTGGAAGGCTTTGATTCTGTGCGAATTAAGCTGCGGAGCACCAATTCCCAAGACATTCGGTTTCAAATTCTCACCAATGATCCGGCCATCACCCGGTCCGAGAATCCACGCACCCAGCGAACTCTGGTCCAGGGTACTTCCATGGAGCGAGGCTGGGTGAACAAAAGTATTTCCATTGTGGACTTTTCCATTCCGGAATGGTGGTACGCCATTAATAAAATCAAGCCGGACTATTCCTCCCGTACTCTGGACCGCGCAGCCCATTTTGATATCCAAAGTGGCTCTTTGGCTGCCGTGGGAATTTCCGATACCATTGAAATCGAAGAGATTGTATTCATCGGTGAAAACCGTTCCTTAGCCTACGTCCTGGCCGGGATCGCCTTTCTTTTGCTAGGAGCCTTCGGATTGCTCACTTGGCTTGAACGTGAACGCCTGCGCACCGATCGCGAGGCACAAATTGCGGCCCGTCGCGAAAGTGCCATCGGAGCCGCCGAAAAAATCCCGCTCAGCTCCCATCGCACCGAAGATGCCAAGCGAATTTTGGAATACATCGGAAAAAATTACGCCGACTCCGAGCTCGATCTTGATCGCGTTTGTCGCGAAACGGGTGTCAACCGCAACCGCCTTTCCGCCATCCTCAAGGAAGAAGTGGGCACCACCTTCAAAGGCCACCTGACGGATCTGCGCCTCTCTGAAGCCAATCGGGCCTTGTCGGAGACCGATTTGCAGGTGACCGAAATTGCGTACAAAGTTGGTTTTGGAAACGTGTCGCATTTCAATCGGGTTTTCAAAGAGCACTTCGAAATCACTCCGGTGGAATTCCGGCGATCCCAAAAGAAGGACCCCAATGCATCCAAATGAACCATGGTCTTTGGACCGGATATTCCGGCTTTTGCTAAAAATTGGCGTGGTCGGAGGACTCATCTGGCTGGTCGCAATTCTTGCCGATGTTTTAATTCCTTTTGGAGTCGCATTTCTGGTAGCCTATATGCTCAACCCCTTGGTGCAGCGCATTCAAACGCGCACCCATTCCCGGCCCGTAGCTGTGATGGTCACCCTTGTCCTTTGCCTGGTCCTTGTGGTGGTGGCTTCGCTCTTCCTCCTTGCGCCGATTAAAACTCAGATTGCCCATGCGGCCGTCCTGATTCAGCGGGCCATTACCGATGCGAGCTTCTCCTCTACGATCGAAAGCCATATTCCGCCTGCATTATGGACCTGGTTCAAAAGCCAATTGGAAGCCGACCGGATCCTCACCTTGTTGCAAAGTGAAAATACCGTACAAACCATCAGTACCGCCTTGTCCCATATTGCGCCAGGTGCATTTTCGATTGTCTCCGGAACCCTCAAAGGATTGTTATGGCTCCTCGGATTAACCATGGTGTTCATTTATCTCTTTTTTATGCTCCTGGATTTCGACCGCTTGCGCACCGACCTTTCTAACCTGATTCCCGTTACCTATCGGGAAGAAGTCTTTTCTTTTTTAGGCAAATTTGATTTCTATATGAGCGGGTATTTTCGTGCGCAGGCCTTGGTATCCCTTTGTCTGGGAGTAATTTTTGCGATCGGTTTCAGTCTCATTGGACTTCCTCTCGGGATTGTTTTTGGGCTCAGTGTGGGCTTGATGACCATGGTTCCCTATTTGCAATTGGCGAGTCTCCCATTCGCGGCAAGCCTTGCCCTGCTTCAGTCCGTGGATCACGGAGTGCCCTTTTGGCAGGTGATTGGATTTGTGCTGCTGGTATATATTGTGGCGCAGATTATTCAGGACCTCATATTGGTTCCCCGGATTCTTGGTAATTTCAGTGGCCTCTCTCCGGTGATGATTCTTCTTTCGCTTTCTATCTGGGGTAAGCTCCTAGGCATGTTTGGACTGATCGTAGCGATTCCCTTTACTTGCTTGGCTCTCGCCTATTACCAGCGATTGCTCGCCCATCATAAGCCCTAATAGCATGGCTTTATCCTTTGGAATCATTGGCGCGGGTGCTCTGGGTGGCTATTATGGAGCCCGCTTGCACCATGCGGGGTTTGAAACCCACTTTGTTTTTCATAATGACTATGCCCATGTAAAAAACCACGGCCTCCGCGTCGACAGCATCGAGGGCGACTTCTCCATTGCAGCTCCCCATGCCTGGTCCCATATCGAAAACCTGCCCCCCTGCGATGTTCTGTGCGTCTGCCTAAAAAGCACAGAAAACCACCTTTTGCGCGACCAGATTGCACATAAAGTCAAGCCGGGAGGTGCAGTCCTGGTATTGCAAAATGGCTTGGGCATCGAAGAAGAGCTTGCCCAGTGGGTGCACCCCATTCCGGTCTTTGGCGGGCTATGCTTTCTTTGTTCCAACAAAGTCGGGCCGGGTCATATTTCCCATTTGGATTATGGCGGCATGCGCTTAGGAAGCTTGGAATCCAATCCTCCCCATTCCCTGGAATTGTTATCGCGGATCGCAGAAGCCTTTCGCCTCGCAGGAATCGACGCCACCATCACGGACAACTTGGCAGAGGCCCGCTGGCAAAAATTGGTTTGGAACATTCCCTTCAATGGCCTTTGCGTCATCCTGCGTTGCACGACGACTCAAATCATGCAACACCCCGCAGGGCTCGCCCTAGCAACAGCATTAATGAACGAAGTCAAGCAGGCAAGCCACGCTTGCCACACTCCCGTTCCTGCGGGCTTCGTCGAGAAAATGCTCGCCGACACATTACGCATGACGCCATACCTGCCCAGCATGCGTCTTGATTTTGACCGGGGGAACCCCATGGAAATTGACGCGATATATTCACAACCGCTTGCACGGGCAGAGTCTTTCGGCTTCGCCATGCCCCTCACCCGAATGTTGCGCGATCAGCTATTGGTTGCGCAAGCCCTACACAATCATTCTAAAGGACATCATCTATGAAAATCACATCCATGCTCCGTTTTGCCTTTGTTACGGCGTTTGCGCTGGGGTTACTTGCCTGTGCAAGCTCGGGTCCTGCAAAGAAGTCCGATCTGGATGCGCAAACCGGGCTTGACCAAGCCACCACATATCAGTTGGACGACACCAAGCGTAAGGCCAATGATAACCAAGGTTCTGGGCCCCTTGGCACACAAACGAACCCCATCAAGGCGGATGGAATGGAAGGGGCCAAGGCATACTTGGAGCGACTGCGTGGGCCAGGTGGACAAAAAGTCGCCTATACCGAAACCGGGGATGCCGGGGTCGGTCCCTTTGGCAGTTTGCTCTATGGTTTCGAGGTCGAGTACCCAACCCGACCAGGTCCCATCAAGGGACAACTCTTTTTTGACATTGACTTTGCGGGTTACAAAGAATACCGTCCGGCAGCAGGGTACACGCTCAAATAGTCGTTAAAGCCATATAAATCAAGGGGATAACGCCGTATTTCTGAATGATTCTATCCCCTAGAAGATTATCTTGATTCTTAAGATCCTACTCTCCCAATGGATTTTCCTGATTAAGTGAAAAATTCCTCTTGTAAAATCAGAAATAAATATCTAGTATAGATTCATCGATCCAAATCACAACCACCCACCCTAAGGAGTTCAACATGAACAAGCAAGATCTAGTCGCTCAAGTCCTCGCCAATAAAGAAGCCGGCCTCGAGACCAAGGCAGCTGCAGAACGCGCAGTCAACGCTGTGATCGCAGCAATCGAAGAAGGCCTCAAGAAGGACGCAGTTGTCCAATTGATCGGCTTTGGCACCTTCCAGGTCAAGGATCGCTCCGCTCGCAAGGGCCGCAATCCTAAGACCGGCGAAGAAATCAAAATCAAGGCCACCAAGACCGTTTCCTTCAAGGCCGGTGCAGCTCTCAAGGCTACCGCCAAGAAGACCAAGAAGAAATAAATTCTTTTTGTTTTTACAAGAAAGGGCTCCTTTGCGGGGGCCCTTTCTTGTTTTTCAGACAGCATGCCCGGCAGGGCCGATATGTTGCCAGTCGCTCATTGAGCCTACTGACAGCTATGCATAGCTTGGCCACTTTGTGGAGCATCGCCGAACCATTCAGCAATATTCTGCGATGCCAGTTTCGGGCAAGTTAAATACATTCAGTTTTCGTTTGAATGCCTATGGCTGGTCGATTGCGTGCAAAATAGCTTCTGCCCCTCATTTCCTATATTCTCCTTATGGCCCTTCGTAAACTCCCTATCGGCATCCAAGACTTCCCCTCCATGCGCGAGGATGGCTACCTCTATGTGGACAAAACCGCTCTTGTCTATAAACTCGTGTCCGAAGGTCGCATCTACTTCCTTTCGCGCCCGCGCCGCTTTGGCAAAAGCCTTCTGCTCTCTACGCTCGGTGCGTATTTTGACGGGCGCAAAGAGCTTTTTACCGGCCTTGCCATCGAGAAACTCGAAAGCGACTGGCTCGAGTACCCAGTGTTGCGGCTGGATTTGAACGCCGAGAAGTACGAGTCTGTCGGTGCGCTTCAATCGATCCTGAATCGGCATTTAGAAGCCTGGGAAAGCAAGTTTCCTGGAGGACATGCAGGTAGGAGCATGGCGGAACGATTTATCGGCGTCATCGAACGTGCCTACATTCAAACGGGTCGTCGCGTCGTGGTGCTGGTTGATGAATACGACAAACCCCTTTTGGGTGTACTCGAAAATCCGGAGTTACTCAAGGAATACAAAAACACTCTCAAAGCTTTTTATGGCGTACTCAAAAGCGCCGACGCCTGGCTCAAGTTTGCCTTCATTACCGGTGTCACCAAATTCGGCCAGGTGAGCGTTTTCAGCGATTTGAATCAGCCTACGGATCTTTCCATCGATCGCGACTCTGCTGCTTTGTGTGGCATCACGGAACAGGAATTACTTGCAAACTTTGCACCCGAGCTCGAAGCATTGGCAGTTCAGCAAAAAATGAATCCATCGGATTGCCTGGACAAAGTGCGCAGCATGTACAATGGCTACAAATTTCATCAGGATGGACCGGGAGTATATAACCCTTTCAGCACCCTGAACTTGTTGCGCGCCAAGGAATTCAAGGATTTCTGGTTCCAGACCGGCACCCCGACCTTCCTCGTCGAGTTGCTCAAAAAGACCGATACCGATTTGCGTGAAATCGACGGTGTTGAAATGGGCGCATCCGATTTCGCCGACTACAAGGCCGATCTCGACTTGCCCCTGCCGGTCATATACCAGAGCGGCTACCTCACCATCAAAAGTTACGACCCGGAAGTGTCCATGTACACGCTCGGGTTCCCCAATGAAGAGGTGCGCAACGGGTTCCTGAATTTCACCATGCCTTTCTATACAGGTATTCCCAAGGGTCGTGGCGGGTTCCACATCGGCAAATTCTCGCAAGAGCTCCGCGCTGGCAATGTCGAAGCCTTCTTGACACGGATGATCCCTTTCTTCGAAGCATTCCCCTACGACCTCAACGCCAAGACCGAACGCCATTACCAGGTGGTGTTTTACCTAATCTTTAGTCTTCTCGGCCAACACATCCGCTCCGAAGTCAAGTCCGCCAAGGGTCGCGCCGATGCGGTAGTTTGGACGCCAGACCATATTTTCGTCTTCGAGTTCAAGCTGAATGGAACTGCTGAAGAGGCGTTAGCACAGATCGACGCTAAGGGCTACTGCGTCCCCTACCAAGCCGACGGTCGCACCGTGGTGAAGGTCGGTGTGGAATTCGACAAGGCCACGCGGAACATCGGTCGCTGGCTCTTGGGGTAAACCCAGGGCAAAAGCAAAAAAAATTACCTCTTTTGGGCGCTGTGTAAGCGCTCCGCGCTGGGGATGTCGATGCTTCTTTGAGACGGCTATTTTTCGCTCTTGAAATAATCGGCTTGGCGCGTGGCGCTTAGCACTGCGTTCCAGAGCGGTCCGGTCACATCGATTTTTTTGCGCTCGCAGGTGGCGAGGGTAATGGGAACGTGCGTGAACTGTCCGAACCAGGATCCGACTACCATGTCGGTTTTCCCCGCCATGCCAGCATGTACCGCATTTTCGGCGAGCTGATAGCAGAAGATCGCGTCGGTTCCCCGGGCAGGTCCCGAGCGGATGATGTAGCTGGGGTCAAAATATTTGACGCTCATTTCTACGTTGATTTTTTTGAAGTAATCCTTGATGTGGGCAACCAGGAAGTCGCCGATGTCGTGGTGCAAAATATTTCCGCTGGCATCTTTTTGCTCGGTGACGCCTTCAAAAAGATTTTGTCCTGCACCTTCGGCCACCACAAGCACAGCATGGGTTTTACCCTTGGCAAAACGCCGTTCGAGGGCCTTGAGCAATCCTCCGTTCCCTTCGAGCACAAAAGGCTGTTCGGGCACCAGGCAAATGTTCACCACGGTATTGGCGAGGCTCGCGTAGGCGGCGATGAATCCAGAATCGCGCCCCATCAGCTTGACAATGCTCAGTCCATTGAAAGCGCCCTTCGCTTCCACATGGGCGTTGGTAATGACTTCGGCTGCGCTATATACCGATGATTCAAATCCAAAGGTCCGGTCCACCAAATTCAGATCGTTGTCAATGGTTTTGGGAATTCCGATAATGGAAATCCTTTGATTGCGCTTTTTGATCTCTTCCGCCAGGTCGTGGGCGCCACGCAAAGTTCCGTCGCCACCCACGGCAAACACAATGTTGATGTTTAGACGCATCAATGTGTCCACCATCGTTTTGGGGTCCTGATTGCCTCGGGAGCTTCCGAGAATAGTTCCGCCGTCATCGTGAATGGAATCCACTAGGTCGGGGGTTAAAATTTCGGGGGGGTGGCTGAAACTTGGGTTGAGGCCACGATAGCCATAGGGAATTCCAAAGATGTTCTTCACGCCATAGTCGAACCAAAGAACTTGCACTAGCCCTTTGATCACATTGTTCAGGCCAGGGCAGAGGCCGCCACAGGTGACAATGCCGACCCGGGTCCAGGCTGGGTCATGGAAAATCTTTTCGCGAGGGCCTGCCCGCTCTAGGGAAGGTGGATCCTGGTCTTTGGAAATCCACTCCTTGATTTCCCGCATGTCGGTAAAAAGCGAAACCCGGTGGTCCGGAGAAATGAACCTTTGCCCGCGGATGGGCGAGTCCAAAGTCGGCTCGCCAATGGTGGCTATAGAAAAGTCAGTTTGATCCAAGGGGCCTGGGCAACGGAAAGGAATTTCAATAATCATGAGTATAGTGTAGCAAAAACGGGAACGGAGGGAGGGTACAAGTTCCGGAGAGAAAAGTGAAAAGTGAAAACTGGAAAGTGGAAAGTGTAATACACACAGTGTATAAGTTCCCGTAGTCCGCTAAAGCGGAACGGTCACTATTAAGTTCCGAAGTGAAAAGTGATTCGGACATCTCGGCTGACCGCCTCGGTTGGGGGGAGTTGCAGGCGTCATTCTCGCGACCAGTGAGAGACGGGAATCTGGGGGCGGGGCGGTTGCGAGGCATATTCATCCACTCAAAATTGCCCCTTGCCCGGAGCTTCCCAACTCTCTATCTTGGAGGATTATGTGGAACTCCAGACTTGCCAGACTCTTGCCCCTTCTTTGCGTTTTGTTTTGTGCCCGAATTACGGTCGCAGGTGATTCCCTGGACCTGCCCCAAATCCCTTGGGCCCATTTGGATAAACCCCAGACGGGGTATGAGTATTCGGGGGTTCCTTGGCTTCGGGTGGGTGATCGCCTTGGGGTGGAGCGCTTCTGGATGGCCGGGTTTATCGAGGCTCGTAACCAAAAAGAATTCAGTCAGGAAGTGCTTCCCAATCACCAATGGAGGGGGTTCCTGCGGGCTGAGTCCGATTGGACCCTTCTGAGAAGTCAGGGGTATCGGATCAGGATTCCCGTAGCCTATTTTCATGAAAGTGGGCACGCCACTGCCGGAATGTTCGTGGATGGAGAATCACCTACGCATGAAATTTGGGACGGGGTGTATCGCAATGTCCACCTGAATGCTTTGGAGAGTGGCATTCTTTTTGAGTCACAAGGCCCTTTGCAATGGTTTGTGGATGCGCGGTCTCAATTTTACTTCTATTCGCGCAATACCCCGGAAGCCCGGAATCTGCAGTCCTCTTTGGGTGGCGGAGCCAGTCTTGCCATGGAAGGGCGCTGGAATATGGATGAGAAAAATGGTCTTTTTGTCTCCGGATTTGCGCGTGTCCTGGGTGAGGGTGCGGACCGGGTGAAAACAGCGGTTAACTTTTGGGGTATCACCGGCATCGAAAAGCGGACGGTGGATTATCCCATCATTGCCCGGGTCTGGAGTGTTTCTGTGGCCACGGGCTATGTGCGTTACATACAAACTGCAAGGCGCGAGATCGCCTTGTTTGGGCAGTATTTCGAGGGTTATCCCGGAGGCTATGCGGATAGTCGCCAACATGAGCGGCGTTTCGCAGTCGGGCTCGGCCTAGGAATCTAAGTCCGACTCGTGCCGTTCCTTTAATGTGATGATCATGTCCATCACCGGAAGCAGTTCTTCGATTTCTCGGAGACCCTTGCGCAGGTTCTTCCATTCGTCCACGGAAAGTTTGCCCGAGTCGAGAATGGCACTGCGCATTTCGCGGATCAATTGACGGGTAGCACCTTTTTTCGAGCCGATAAACTCGTTGAGGTGCATCAATTGATCGATTTGGTCTTGAGAAATTACATCACCAGTCATACGCTTAATCTACCATGAATATTGGCTGAAGGCAAGACTTTTTTACCCGTATGCCCCGGGAAATCCGGTCCGGGAGCAAATCCATCATCTATTCAATCCCTAGAAATCGCTTGGGATTGTGGCAGGTGAGGGCTTGAATCTCCTCAGGGGAGAAGGCCTTCGTAGTCATGAAATTCCGATAATAAATATCCAGAGTGATGCCTGGGGTTACAAAATACATGACATCGAAATCCGTTCCAAACAAAGTCCGCTCCGCGACTTTTGGTTTGTGCCATTGGGTCTGGTAGAACTCATCCACGACACCGCTTGTGGTGTAGCAGGCAAGGTCGGAATATACATTCGGATACTTCCCCATATAGGTAGAAATTTGGTTCGCCCATGTGGGGTTGGACATGCCAAAGTGGGCGAAGTCAATAATCAAATCGGGAAAATCAGTCAAGACTTTTTCAAAGTGAATCGGATTCCCGAAGTCACCTTGGTCAATGTGCAGAATCTTTTCCAGTTCGGGAGGTGGAAATCCAATTTGGTCGCAGTGGCTGACGATGGGGATTTTGTGCTTCTCGCACCAACGATAGAGCGGCATCAAATCGGCACATTGGGGGTGGTAACCCAAGCGCGGGTAAAGCTTAATGCCCGCAAAGGGTTTTCCCTTGCCCACCAGCTGACCTGCTTTGATAATGCTGTCAATCAGGCCGGTGCGACGTGGATCCACGGCAAGGAAGGGGTAAATGCTGCCCGGGCGTTTTAGAGAAAGTGTGCGCATCTGCTCCAATTCAAAACGGAATCCCCGCGAGTCAAAGTAGGGTGGACTTTTCCGTAGCAAAGAAAGCATTGCATCCAGAAAGGTATCGAGCAGGCGGGGTTTGATCAGGGAGAGGATGCGGGAAATTTCGGAAGACTTCGTGTTTTTTTTGCGTAGGAGGGCGGCAATCTTTTTGTCGACTTGCGCGTCGCGGACGGTGAGCCATTGACGGAGTCGGTCTTTTTTGCGCTTACGGATTGGTGCGAATTCCCCCTGGAGCACGGGCTCGGCCAGCATAAAGTAAACGTCCATCATCAGCGGGATGACTTTTATGGGAAGCTCGTCTCCGTGAGCCTTGGCTCCTGCCGCCGCAACCATGTCAAGGTTTTCTTCTTCTCCGCCATGGGATGCGTCGACCAATTCCGAAATCCAATGGAGGAGGCCCGAAATGCTTGCTGTGGGGCTTTCGGGAAAGTCGAGATCGCCTGTGGGTTTATGGTGCGGGTAATCTCCGTCGACGGCATCGCGGAGCATGTGTCCGATTTCGCGAATCAGATAGTGGATGTCGAAAATATGGCAATGTGCATCAAAGTGGCAATCGACGGAGCGGGACATTTAAAGGGGCTCGTCCTTGGATTTTTCTTCGATGTTGCCATCCCAGAGATAATGCTTGGTTTCGCGCACAATGATCGGCGAAAGGGCCAGCACCGCAATGATGTTGGGAATCGCCATGAGGGCATTGGCGGCATCTGCACCATCCCAGACCATGGGAAGAGTGGCTACGGAGCCAACTGCCACCGCAATAGTCCAGAGAACGCGGTAGGGAAGGATGCCCCGTTTGCCCACCAAGTATTCGATGGCCCGTTCGCCGTAGTAGGACCAACCCAGAATGGTCGAGTACACAAAAGTAAGGAGTCCTACGGTGAGCACAATGGGGCCGATGACTGGAATTTGCGCAAACACGGCATGAGTCAGGGCCGCGCCCTTGAGGTCGGCAAGGCCCCCGTTTTTAAGCATGGTGCTCACCACGACCAGTCCCGTCAGCGCACAAACCACGACCGTGTCCCAGAAGGTTCCGGTGGAAGAAACCAAGGCCTGTCGGACCGGGTTGCGGGATTGGGCGGCCGCAGCCACAATAGGTGCGGAACCAAGTCCAGATTCATTAGAGAACAGGCCCCGGGCGATGCCGTAGCGGGCTGCCATTAGAATAGAAGCCCCCACAAAACCTCCGCCGGCGGCGCGGGCGCTAAAAGCCGAGCGCAAGATTTCTTTGATGGCCGGAAAAACGAAATCAAAATTCATGGCAAGGATGATCAAACATCCCAGGGAATAGGCGATGACCATAAAGGGAACCAAGCCCTCGCAGGTGCGGGCAATCCATTTGACACCGCCAAGAATCACCACGCCAGTAAGCGCAGCAAGCACAAGCCCCGTCCATAAAGGTTCAATGTTGAATGTGGTCTTGACTAGGCCTGCTACAGAATTCGCCTGGACCATATTGCCAATACCAAAGGCGGCAACGGATGCCGCAATGGCAAAGAAAATGGCCAGAGGCTTCCAGCCCAGCCCCCTTTCCAAAGCATACATGGGGCCACCCAGCATGGTGCCGTCGCTGGTGCGCACACGGTATTTAACCGCCAGGAGGCCTTCCGCATATTTTGTTGAAATCCCAAAAACGCCGGTGAGCCACATCCAAAGCACGGCTCCCGGACCACCGAGCGCGACCGCTGTGGCCACGCCGACAATATTCCCTGTGCCGACCGTGGCTGCAAGGGCCGTGGTGAGAGCGCCAAATGGGCTGACATCGCCGGGAGCGTCCTTTTCGCGAGTCACGGACAGCTTGATTCCTAGGGGAATGTAGCGCTGAATAAAGCGCAGGCGAACGGTAAAGAACAGGTGGGTACCCATCAGCAAGATGAGCATGGGCGGACCCCACAAGTAGTTGTTCAGGAAAATAATGGCATTGTGTATGGTGTTCATTCCCACAATATAGAAAGAGGGCCGGCATTGCTGCCAGCCCTCTTATGGGTGTGGGGGGTATTACTTGATGAGAAGTATCGACTTTGCGCCCAGTTGAGGGACTTGAACCATGTAGCGCCCTGGCCGGAGCTTGTCGAGGCTCAGGGTTTGGGTGCCTGCCGTGGACTTCAAGGACCAGGACTGAACCAGGTGACCTTGGAGGTCGACGATGCGAACCTCTGAGGGGCCGGAGCCGGGCAAGTCAAGTTGCAATTGGGATCCGACTACTTTTGCCATGAATTGCGTCCCGAAAGCGCCATCCTGTCGATCTGCGAGATTGGTGATCGTTTTTGGAACCAGGGAAATCTTGTAAATAGTAAAGTCCGCGGTAGCTCCAGCCTGAACCTGGAACGCGCTCTGCTTGGTGAGGTTGAGAGCTGCCCCGGCAGGGAAGTCGCTCCAGGAGAGGCACTTGGTGGTTGCGCTGGTGGCTATTGGCAAAACCTCGGTGGCGGTCATGTAGTTGGTGGCTTTGGTGGCATCTGTGGCAGAGGTCTGGCCAATCCCGGCTTTGAGGGCAACGTTGGATTTGTATTCCACACAAATTTGGCTGTATGTACTTAGGTTCACCGTGCTCAAAGCGGCTCCGACAGCTGTCGTTCCCCAATTGAATCCGAGGCCCGCGTAGTTGTAGTTCTGCGTGGCATCCTGGACGCCAGTGAACACAACATGCAGTCCCTTGTCCGTGGTGATGGTCGGTGCGCTGATGGCGCTGATGGTGCTCAGTGGATCGGCGAAGTTATACCACCATCCACCCGCAGTACCGCTGGGCTGCTTGACTTGTGCACCGAGGGTATAGTCCCAAACCAGGGTCGTTGTCAACGTGGCGCCCGAGGAGCTGGAAGTGGTCGAAGAACTGGAAGAGGGCAAAATACGCGCGACGAATGTGGGCTTGGTGCCAGGATTTGCGGTGCTTAAAACCACTGCAGTCACGGAAACCTTAGGAACGGTTATGGTAAAGGAACCGTTTGCCACGTCAACAGCGTTCTTGTAGATGCCGTTTACTGCTTCGGATCTGAAGGTCTCACCGGAGAGGTTTGCTAGGTCAAATGTTGGAGCCCAGGTGCCGCCTTGGACAAAGCCAGCGAGGTTTACGGTGATGGCCTGGTCGCTAGTCAAATTCCGGTTGACCAAGATAACGGTCATGGAATCTTTTGCTGCATTCAGGGAAGGATAGGCAGAAACCAGGTTCGTTGCGTCGGCCTTGGAGGGCAGGCTGGTGGATTTAGCGTAGCGCGTGAACAAGTGGACCGCTTCGAACATGCCTGGGTATTGAGTCCAAGGGGTGAAGATTTCTACATCGCCTGCGCTTCCGAATTCGCCCATTTGCGAAGCATACCAGGCTGCGATAACAGAGGCATCAGCGCTGGCCCCGCCAATGCCTCCACACTCGGTCATGCCCAAGGTCACTCCGTGGTTTGCGCCCAGATAAGTGGTGAGCCAATTGCGGGTGCGCTGGAAAATAAACTCCTTGGATGTTCCTGGGAACGCTTTCTGGAGCCCATTGGCCTTTGGATACGCGTAGGCTGTGTCGAACCAAACGCGATGCAGCTGAAGAATGTTGGCCTTGTCGCTGGCGGCATTGTATTCTGGATAAAAGTGGTAATCAACAACATCGAGCAGGCGCTTGCCCGTGCGGGCTTGTTCTTCGCCGATTCGCTTGATAAAGAACTCCATAAAGGAATAGCTAGCGCCACCATAAGGGACTAGTGCACTGTGCCACTGGTACCACATCCATTCATTAGTGGTTACCGGGCCAACCAGTTTGATGTTAGGGAACTTATTGCGCGCCTTAACGGCCATGTCCACATAGATTTGCACGAATTCTTCGGCACTCATGGTGTCAGGCATGACATCACTGTGGGTGAGCTCCCACATGTCGGGTTCATTGTCCATGTTCCAGTACAGGAATTGACTGGAATCTAGACCAAGCTGACCCGTCTGGGTGCCAAAAAAGTGATCGACAATACCCAGGGTTTGATCCGCAGTGCGCTTCTCTAAATACAAAAGAGGGTCAGTAGCCCCAGTAGGCTTTTGGCCTGCAGCCGTGATTGCAGGGGTTCCCGCCCAGTCGCTATTCGCATCTGTGGTCCAGGTGTAATTGTTGTAAAGCCCGTCATTGAAATTGTGAGCCGTATTGTTGGCTACCCAACCCAGCATGGACAATCCAAAAAGTCCTTGCACACCGGGAAGGCTGGTGGCCAAATCATTCGCCCGTAGATCCCAATCATCTTCATTGGCGTAAACATTGTTGTACCAGTCCGGGTGTGAACTAAGGCGTTTTTCCCAATTGTATTTGGTGCCATTGTTGCCATCGTTCAGGCGAAGCATTTTGAACCCGGCATCCTTGTAACGCTGGATGGTATCGGCGCTGGTGGGATTTCCTTTGGGAACCAGGCCTCCGTTCTTGCCGTAAAGATACGGACTGATCGCTTTGGCGGAGACCGCCGCATCGATGCTTAGGCTGACTGGCGCTGCAAACGCAGCACAGGCAAAGATGCCAACCGCGCAGGCGGCTGGCACAAGGGATGTTGTTTTCATGGTTATTTCCTTAGCAGTGTGGAGTAAAGTTCCGAATCTGAAATGCCGTGGAGCTGGATCTGATCCAGCCAAAAATCTGCTTCGCCGGTACTCATCCAATTGAACGAGTTGGTATAGGGAGCCAATTCCTGCCAAGTAGTCGTGCCCCGCAATGGTTTCATTTGTGCAGGCCTGATGACATGGCGAGTCCAAATGCTATCTAAGGAAAATGCCACGCTGATCTGGGCGATTTGACTGGTCAGGGGAAGGAGTCCGTTCATCTGGAGTTGCATAGAACCCTTGCCCTTGGCCCAGAACGAAATGCTGTCAACGCCACTTAGATCATAGGAGGCGGTAGATGGGTGAGTCAGGCGGGATTCTCCCAAATCAAATCCACATAGGGCGAATTTTCCTGCAACCGAGGAGTCGATGGCAAAACGCACATGAAAGCTTTGGCCTTGTTGGAAACTTTCGGTGCTCGCAACAAACGCCGCGCGCGGATTTGATGGAATGATTTGACTGTTGCTGTCCGAGCTCATGTACCACCAGCCGGAACCGCTCAGGGCATGGAAGCGATTGGCATCGATTTGATCTTCAAAGTCATCCAATAATACACTATCCTTGTCTTCAATTCGTAGCGAGTCCATGAGTAAATTTGCACTAGTATCGAGATTGGTGGTGGCGACAATGTGGAGTTTGTCTGCAATTACGCTGAGGAGCATGTAGTCACTGGTGGGCAGTTTTGCAAAATGGAAGGATCCATCGCTTTGCACCTTGGCAACAAAGGATGAGCCCGCGATGTGCATGGAGTCAGGCCAGGGCTTGCTTTCCGCTAAAAGAACCCCATCCAGTGTGCCCGGTGACTTTGGGGTCACGCGACGCGCACTATCTGGGGAGGAGAGAGATTCTCGAATCATGCCCAGGGTGCTTTCGACCTCAAGGTTGGAGGGCCAGGAGCTGGTGTGCACCAGTGCTTGTCCGTGCGAATCGGTTAGGGCGCTGTCGGCCACTGGATTTCTGTCAGATAGAATGTCCCTGGCCCAGGTCTGTTCAGGTACAATGCGAACCCTGGCGTTGGGGACTGGATTCCCCTGTGGATCAATCACCAGGATGGCGACGCCATTTTCCGTTTCATCCCAAACGCCACCTTTGGCATTCGGATCGCTCGGGTTCCCGCATGCCATAATCATAAGCATGGCGAAACAATTAAGTGGCAGGGCGAGCTTCATGGTTGCTCCACCTTGCCCGTCATGGCCACGGGGAACAGCGCACTGGCGAGCCTCAGGATGCGGTCGGGGTTGTTGACCTTTTCAATGCGGTCGCGAATTTGGCTTCGGGCGTGCTTGAGAATGGCCACGCAGTCCTGGAATGCCTGGGCGTCGACGGCCATATTGATCACGTTGATGTCGCGAAGCTCTTTGGGATGCCTGTCCAGGCTTTCTTCGGCGAGTCGCAAGGAGTGGGCCTGATATTGGCGCACAATAAGCGATTGGTAGGTTGAGCCGGTGGTGATGTTTTTATCGGTCAGCTTCCAAACCCCATTATTGTCGCGCTCCACCAGCTTTAGGCGGCGCAATAGCTCCACGGATTTTTTGGCCTGGCTTGCGGTGATTGGGGGCGAAAGGCTCTGTCCGAGCAATTGGTAATTGTCCGTGATGGACAGAGCGCCCAGCAGGGCGCGTACCACGGAATGGTGCCATTCGCTGTAAAGATTCAGCTGCCCATCTTCGAGTGTGCTGGAGCGGGAACCCCGCAGGGAGAGGATTTCGGCAAAAAGGGTGCGCGCCTCCGCATCCTTGCGTGCCCGACCAAATGCGACCAGCAGGGTAAAATACTCCGCCGCCGGGCCTTGAAAATTCAGGTAGGTGAGGAAGCGGGGCAAGGCCGCCTTGGAAACATGTAGCTGGCCTTGCAAAATGCGGAAAACCTGGCTCTGGTCCAGGCCAACGGAGTCCCCCATAATCTTAAAGGAATACCAAGAACTCTCCGCTTTGCGCTCTTCAAAGTGCGCAAGCAGGAATGCTCGATAATCCAAAAATTGAAAAACAGAAATCATGAAACCCCAATCCCATAAATTCCGAAAAATTGCAAGACAGAAAAAGAATGAACCTTTTCCTTATCTTGAATTTATAAAGGAATTACGCGATTAGGAGTCCTTCAAAAAAAATGCTTTGCAAGAAAAATTGCAAGACTGGGCAAAAGACTGGGCGCTATTCCCCAATCACTCGCACCAAAGCAAGACCCTTTGTCTTCAGGGGAATCGTCAGCTGGGCGGCGGAGGATTTTACCGAGGCAACCTTTTGGCCCAACAGATTGCGGACTTCAATAGTCCGGACGCCTTCTTTCGCAAAGGAAAGCTGGATTCCGTTCTTCAGGTAGGTCAGGCGGTAACCGGAATCCTTTCGGCTTAGGGGCTCGAGGCTGGTGGTGGAGCCTGCGGGGTAAATGACTTCCAAGCCCGTCACCTTGCTGGCCTCAATGGCGCTGTAGGCGTCTACGGCAAACACGGTTTTCCCATTGTCAAATCCGTAGAGCGGGGTGTTGTCCAGCTTGATGTTGTCAAACCAGATTTTGCCATTGAAGCTGTTGTTGGTGCTAAAGTGCAGGTAGATGGATTTGACTTGGGTGAGGTCTGCCTTTTTGCTCGGAGTGGACCAGAAGTACATGCTGGCAAGGTTCGCGGTGCAGGTGGACCAGGAGCTATCTGCGGCAGGGGAGCAATAAGTGTCGGAAACGTCCCACTCAAAACCGCTTCCCGTCTTGAGGACCCAGTGGAATTTGAAAGAACCCACCGAAGCCTTGGGAATCAACACATCCACGGAGATTGTGGTATTGTTGGAAAGATTCGCTGTGGTGTCTTTCTTAAGGGAAGACCAGACCGAGTTGTCGGAATTTTGATAGGTGACTTGCAGAACTCCGTTGCCGGTGGTCTGGGCGCGTGTCACATCTTTGATTTTGATGGCGTCGGAATGTGTAGTGTACAATGTTTTCATAGCTTTTGCCGAAGTGTTGAAGCTGCCTAGCCAAGGGTCGTAGGTGTCGCCCATGTAGCACCAGGAAAGTGCGCCTGCGTAGCCACCATTGTACAGGTTGGTAAATAAGGTGTCGATATTGGCGGCATCATAAATGGGGTGGTAACCACCGGGCTGATTGGCGTTGGCCGAGCTCCAGCTCGCGGCAGGGAATTCACCGATCACCACGGGTTTATCCAGGTTCCAATGGGAAAGCGGGTAGGTGAAAGGCGAGTAGGACGCGCCATTCCAAGGGTAGTAGTGGACCATGTAGAAGTCCAGGGTGCCATCGTTGTCCGCTCCCGCAGCCTTCAGGTTGATGTCACTGTACCAGTTGCTGTTGCCTGTAATGTCTGAGCTGGTGCTGAAAGTTTGTGCGCCATTGGAAACCAAGACTCCGGGAACAGCGCGGTGAATGGCTCCCGTGACACGGTTTACAACCTTTTGCACATTGATTTTTTGCACGCGGCCACCGGCGGTCCAGCCGATGTTGGCCACCATGCCTTCGGGCTCGTTAAAGATTTCCCAGCAGATCAGGTTGGTGTCGAGTCCAATGGCGGTCACTAGGGGAACGACCGCGTGGTCGATGTACGCCTGGATTCCGGCGTCGGTAGTCAGGAGCTTGGTGTTCTGTGCCAAGGGAAGGCCGGTCTGAGCCGTGGGGCTCTCCATCAAGTTGTGGCTAAGCAGGACGGGCATGACCAAAACCCCGTTACGGCCGGCAATGTTCAACATTCTTTTGACATTGTTGATGGTCTGCGAGCCAAGTCCCGAAACAAGGCTGTCGGTCCCGTACTTCGGATCATTGGCGCCGTTAGTCGACAGCCAGACGCGGATGACATTGCCACCGGAATCCCGAATATCTTGTACCGCATATTTGAAGGTGTTGGTATCGAGGGCCACGTCGCCCACATCGGCGGCATAATTGATCCAGGCTAGGTTCATTCCCGAAACAAAAACCTGCCTGCCATTGGGTAGTGTGATGCGGTTGGAAGGAGCGAGCGCAAGGGCTCCAGCGGAAAGAAGCAGGGTCAGGAAAAGGATTTTTTTGAGCATGGTTTCCTCAAGATGAATGGTTTGCTATAAATTTAGCGGAAAGCAAAGGGGTTTGGGGCGTTTGTCTGCAAATCTTCCCAATGGGAAGCTTGGGCGGTCAAGGCGCCCAGCCAAAGGCGCGGATGTCGTCCAGGGAGAACTGAACCCGCGAGGTATCCTGGACAATCCATTCCAGACGGTCGGTGGCAGCCAGGGCCTCTTCCGAGGTTGCAAACCCACCCAAAAGCGCTGAAGTTTTGGGGCTGACGGAAAAATGTTTCCAGTTCGAATCCAAAATAATTTCTTGCTCCATGGAGCCCCATACGGGGGCAACAAAGCGCAGGCGAAGTGTGGCTGGACCCTTCGCCCAGAAGGTCAGGGAATCCAGGCCGGCCATGCCTTGGGTGCCATTGCCCAGAGCCAAGCCAAGACAACCCTTTTGCTGGGCGGTATCCTGGAAAGGCGAGACTTCAACGGATATGGCCTGGCGAAATTCCAGCATCCCTAATGCCAGTGTTGTGTGTAAACTATCGGTCGTCCAGTTGGGTGGATTGGAGTACCAGTGCGCATCGGGAAAAAAGGCATTCAAGGGGGTGTAAATGTTGGATGTATCCAAGTCGTCGAAGTCATCCAAAAGAATGGAATTTTCCGGGGAGCGAAGGATCAGGTTTTTCAAGGAGGCTTGTTCCTGCAATCCCAAGGAGGCAAGAATGCGAATTCCGGAAATTTCCGAAAATTGTTCCAAAAGATGAAAGCCAAAGGGGATATTTTGCAGAATAAATTGTCCCGAGCCATCTACCTGACTTCTATAGGGTGAACCCAGAATCCCAATCCAGGCGGGCTTGGAGTCCCCGCCTTCCCAGGTTCCGGAAACCGAAGTGGGGAGGCCAATCTTCAGCATGGAGCTATCCAAGGATTCGGCCAGGCCTGCAAAATGGGAAAGGCCGCTTTGGGTCCCGCTTCGCGCTTCCAAGGACCACATGGAATCGACAGGGACCTGGACCGTTGCATAGCCCTGGTCATCGGCGAGGGCTGTATCCAAAGGAATGGCAGACCGGCCAGCCCATACGTAAACCTTGGCGCCAGGGAGAATACTGCTGTCCCTGTCTGCGACGCGAACATGGAATGTGGTGGTGGCCAGGGCGGGGTTGCCCCCTTCGACAGGAGATTCGGAATGGGAGGAAAACCCACAAGCCCCGAGCAGGCTAGTGCAAATGGCAAAAAGAATAAATGGGCTAGGTCTTTTCACGAGTCACCGGGAATACATGAAAATTTAATTGAAAAAGGCGCGAAGGGGATGTTTCTTGCAAAGCCAGGGCCACCAGGCGCCGGCGGAAATTGGCCAGCTCATTTTTTACCTGGATAAATCCGTCTTCGGAGAGGCCCAGGGTAAGGACGCTCAAGTCGCGTTCTTTCTGGGTAACCTTGGATAGGGAGCGACGCGCAAGGGCCATGGTGCGCTGGTGGAACCGCACTAAATCCTGGGATTGAACATCTTGCCCAGAGGTAATGGCATTGTCGCAAGTGCGCAGCACGCCTTTGCGGTCCAGAACTAGGAGGCCCATATTCTGCAGGGCCTTCAGGGCGGATTGAACCTCTTTTGCCGAAAAGGGTGGGTCAAAGCGTTGGCCCAGCTTTTCAAAATCCCCGTCAAATTCAGAGAAGGTCAGCCACTCAAACAAAAACACCATTTCGGGCCGAGAAAAGAGGCTCATCTTTTCGGAATCCAGAGGGCGAAGCCGGACTGTTTGCAGGCGGGTCATGCGATCAAACCACTCGCTTTTTTCTTCGCCTACTTTAGCTTGGCCATAGTGAACCATGGCGTCAAAGAACAAAGCCTCGGATTCCCCCAGCCCCAGTAGTTCGCAGGTGCGGCGGATCTGAGCGGGGGTCAAATTTTTGCGACCTGCCAAGACATTGGAGAGAAAGCCTGTGGAAGCGACTCCCAACTTTTCCATAATGGACCGCTGTAAAAAAAGCGGATTTTTGTTGCGCCGATGCCACGCAAAAACATCCCGCAAGAACAGGCGAAAGTTGGCGTAGTCATAAAGGTCGGGAACGGAAGCCAAGAAAACCTCAACAGCAAAAGGCGGATTTGAATAATCTACCCCATTTCTCTGGCGTCCGGAACTCCAAAGGCAAATTCTTCCTAGCGGGAAGCCTGGCACAGGTGTTTTAAATCGCTATCCAGAATCAGGAAGCACATGTCCTTGCCTTCCGCGAGGGACTGGCACAGAAAATTCTGGTCGTCATCCTGGATCAAGGAGCACATGTCCTTGCCTTCCGCAACGGATTGACAAAGGTATTTGAGGTCCGGCTCGTCAATCAAAAAACAGGAAGACTGGCTTTGGGTAAGGGATTGGCAATAATATTTCAGGTTGGCGTCCTCAATCAGGAAGCATTGGTCCTTGTTTTCGACCACGGACTCGCAGAGGTATTTTTGATCCTGATTTTGAATCAAAAAACAATTCGAGCTGGAAGGGGTGGAGGCCGTGCCTGAGTCTCCACAGGAAGCCAAAAGGAATGAAAAGAAGAGGAAAAGAAATTTCATTGTGGATTCAATTGTGAATGAATCCAGGCAACGGCTTCGGGCACATAGTCAGCGGGAAGGCTGTGGCCACTTTTGAAGGACAGGAACCTTTTGCGCGTCAAGGGGATTTGTTCAAAAAGCCATTTTGCCTCAGCAAAGGGAACATACTCATCTTCTTCGGCGCTGACCTGAAGAATGGATAAATTCTTCAGATTGTCGAGATTATTGAATGTCGCGTAGGGCTTGTTTTGATTTCGGTCCACGGAAGGCACACATAAAAGCATGGTGGTAAAGGGTGCGCCGCGGTTTGCCAGCCAAAACCCAAAGATCCCCGCAAGACTGTACCCGGCAAAACCCATTCGACTGGAATCACAGGAGGGATCTTGGGCGAAATGATTGAGGACCGTGTGAATGTCTGTAATGGATCTGGAAAAAAACACGTCCCAGTTGTCTTCCGAAAAGACATTCAGGTTTCCCATGTTTTGTGTGTTATTGTCGCCGTGGAAATGCAGATCCATGGCAATAACCGCAATCCCCTTGGCCACCAGCTCCTGGGTAATGTTTCCTCCTTTGGTGTAGCCGTCCATTTCGGTCCATTCATGTTTACTGCTGGTCGCTCCATGAGTCGTGATCATGTAGGGAACGGGCAGGGTGCGGTCTTTTGGCCAAATGCAATTGCACGGAACACGATTCCCATTCACTCCGGTAATCCGCAGTTTTTCTACGGAGTAGCCTTGCCATATTTGCTGTTCCAGGATTTCGATCATGGGAGGCCTTAGGGAAATGAGTTGGATAGGCTTGAAAGATAATTGGCGAACGATATTTTGGCGAGGTGCGGGATTGACTGCGCCATCGACCGTGTATTTGGAATTTTATCGACCCCCCAAGGGAATTCAACGGGAAAGAGAAGCCAAGCCCTGGCGCGCTCCCCTCTTCGTGCGTATCTTTCCCGAATGACTAACTGTAATCACCATCCGCACTCAAGCATATTCTCGCGATTTGTCTGGGGAGTCTGCTTCATCCTTGCCGGTATCCTTTTGCTGGGCTTCAATACCGGTTTTTTACCCCTGGAGTATAAGCAGGTCGTGTTTTCCTGGCCCATGTTGCTTGTGGTGGCCGGCGTGATCAATCTGGTTTGCGCGCGCCACTTCATGATTGGGCTCATACTCTCTGCTTTAGGATTGTTTTTATTGTCACCCCGCATGGGGGTTGTTTGTCCGAATATCGGAAATTTGATTCTTCCTGCAATCCTCGTATTGGTGGGTGGGATTGTCCTGTTCCGTCGTCGGTGCTGCCCCCATCCATCCATTCGTTCCTGTAAAAGGGGATGTGGAGATTCTCCTGAGGTACTCGAGGCGAATTCGACCATGGGCCGTTTTGAGGAAAACAACATCTTCGGAGGATCCAAACGGAAATTCCAAGACGTGCTGTTTCACGGTGGAGAGGTCAACTGCATTTTCGGTGGAAGCGAGCTGGACCTTTCCAAAGCAAGGCTCGACGAGGGCATCACCCACTTGGAAGTGAACTGCGTGTTTGGTGGAATTGCCATTATTGTGCCCTCCAACTGGACCGTGCAAATCAAAGTGAGCTCTGTCTTTGGCGATTTTGTGGATCGTGGCCGCGTTCCTAGTGAGGTTGCCGACCCATCGCGCATTCTCCGCATCACCGGGAATTGTGTGTTTGGGGGCGGAGAGATTCGCTATTCCTAGGTTGACATGAATCATCCACTATTGAGCCGTCGGGGTTTGTTGATTTATCTGGGAATCTGGGTGTTTATTGGTGTGCTCCAGGTTTTTCGGCTCGTTCATTTCGCAAGCATTCCGCTGGACATTGCTTTAGTGGACGGGTTTTTTAGCTCCGTGTGGTTTGGCGTTCTGGGGTTTTCGCTTTGGTATTATGTGTGTCATTCCCGTCGGCAACACCTCACGTTTTTGCATACCTTGGGGGGGTATGTGTTTGCTGGTGTGGTGGTTTTGGCGATTTGGGTTGCAGGGGATTATACCATCATGTCGGTCATTTTTCGCGACAACCCCATCGCTATTTCTTACCTGTGGCAGAGTATTCCGTGGCGCATGGGCGGTGGCGTGGGGCTCTATGCCCTAATCATTCTTTCCTATGTCATGATTTTGGGGTCTGCGGACCTCAAAGAAAAAAAGCTGACCGAAGAGCGTTTGCGCGAGAGTCTCAAGCAATCTGAGTTGAACTTGCTCAAGTCCCAGATCAATCCACATTTTTTGTTCAATAGCTTGAACTCGGCGAGCATGCTGACTTTGACGGCTCCGGAGCGGGCCCATGAGATGATTGTGGCTCTTTCGGAGTATTTGCGCTATTCGATTTCGGGTTCCCATGAAAAGTATTCTCCCTTCCATCTGGAGCTTGAAAATTCCAGGCGCTATTTAGGGATTGAGAAGATCCGTTTTGAAGATAAGCTGATCGTTGATTTTGTGGTGGCTAGTGATTGTAGTGCGTGTCTTGTTCCTAGCATGATTCTTCAGCCACTCTATGAAAATGCCATTAAACATGGGGTTTACGAGGCCACGGGCCAGGTCAAGGTGGTTACGGTGGCCAAGGTTCAAGAGGCTTTCCTGCTTGTCGAAATCAGTAATACCTTTGAGCCCAATGTTTCGGCAAAAAAAGGTGCGGGCCTTGGGATTGCCAATGTGCGCGGCCGTTTGCAAATGTTGTATGGCAACGATCATTCCTGGCTACAGGTCTTGCCGGAAGATGGACAATTTACGGTTAAAATGACAATTCCCCTGAGGGTGACATGAAAATTCTGATTGTGGATGATGAGGCTCCAGCCAGGAAATTGCTGAAATTGTTCCTGCAGGACCACCCGGACTGCGAGGTGGTGGGCGAGGCCGCAGACGGCTTTGAAGGCTTCCGCCTGATTGGGGAATTGAGCCCCGATGTTGTGTTCTTGGACATTCAAATGCCCCGGGTGACTGGATTTGAATTGTTGGAATTGTTGGATAATCCTCCTGTGGTGGTTTTTGCCACTGCCTACGACCAGTTTGCGGTACAGGCCTTCGAAAAAAATGCTGCGGATTATTTGCTGAAGCCCTTTGGGAAAGAGCGCCTAAGTACTGCGCTGGGGCGTATTCGCGAACGCCTGCAGCTCCGTGCATTGGGTGCTGGAAATTCGGTGGAGCACAAGGTCTTGGAAGCGGTGCAGGAGCGGCCAGATATTCTGGAGCGCATTGCAGTCAAAGTTCGCAATAAGGTTCATGTGATTCCCGTGAGCCAAATTATCCGCATTGAGGCCGAGGGAGACTATGTGTCCCTCGTTACCATGGAGCACAAGTACCTGAAGGAATTCACCATGAAGTACCTGGATTCGCACTTGCCCCCCAAGGAGTTCTTGCGGGTCCATCGCTCAGACTTTGTGCGTATTGACTCCGTCAAGGGACTCGAACATGCCAGTGCCGAAGTGTGGAATGTGCGCATGAAGAATGGCGATGCCGTGCGGGCGAGTGCCGACGGGATCAAGCAACTGAAGAAGGTGTTGGGGATGTAGGCGAGTCAAAATCGGTGCAGAACGTTTTTAGGAGGGAAAGGCCATTCTTAACCGAGACACTCCCCCAAAAAAATAATTGTTGTCATTTTGAGGGAGAATGGGTAATCTCTGAATACTATTCCTGCGAATCCAGTTTACCCAAAAGGTGGTCCCGTGAAAATGCCCCTGATTTTGACTCTGTTGAGTTTTGTCCTTGTTTCGAATTTGGTCGCCGCCGAACCTACGGGCTCAACGCCTGCGGCAAAACCCAATATCGCTGTTTTGAGCTTTTCGGGGGACGAAACGGTTACCCCCCAACAGCTAGCGTTTATTACGGGTGAGTTTGCTTCGGAGCTTTCCAATTCCGGGGTGTTTACGGTTCTGGACCGCAACCGCATGGACGATATTCTTAAAGAACAAGGATTTCAGCAAAGTGGAGCCTGCAGTTCGAGCGAGTGCAAGCTGCAAATGGGCCAAATGTTGGGAGTAGACAACCTGGTGGTGGGTAGCATGGTTCGCTTTGGTCCCAACTACGCATTTCGCGTGGAATACTTGGATGTGGCCACGGGTGTGATTCTGAAGACCGTGAGCTTCGAAAAGGCCGGTGAACTTCACCAGGTCTACCGTCGTGCGTGCGCTGAGGGGGCTGCTACCCTCGCGCGTTTTGTGCGCTTTACCCGTGGCGATGCGGGTGTGGATTCTGCGGCTGTTGTTGTGGCTTCCAAGCCTGCGGATGCAAGTTCGGTGACCACCCTTGTTCTTCCGAAGCCTGTTGCGCCTGCCATTGCTCCTCCAGTCGTTGCTCCGGTTCCCGTTGCTGATGCGTACAAACGTCCAGGTTGGAAGCATCCGGTTGGCTTGGGTCTTGTTGCTGGCGGTGTGGCTTGCGCCGTGGTCGGATTCTTGCAGAACAGTGCGATTGCAACGGAAAGGGATGCTTATGAATCAGCCGTTTTTGCAACGGGTGCCGAGGCTGATGCCCAGTGGAAAAAGGTGACAGATGCCCAGAGTGGGCGCAACCTGTTCTGGGGTATTGGTGCCGGGCTATTGGCCGCGGGTCTTGTGGTAGAAATTGCGTTCTAAGAAGGGAATGATGAACATGCGTAATCAAATTTTTTCAGTAGTTGGGTTGTTAAGTCTTCTGGGTTGTAGCGAAGTCGGCAATCGAAATAACATTACCGATCCATCGGCAGACAACTATTCGGATGAGGCTTCCTCTTCCTCATTGTCCAATACGGATGTAAGCTCCTCTTCGAGTTCCAGTGGCCCAGTGGATTTGTCAAGCTCCACGGGATCGAGCTCCAGCGAGACGGGTAGTTCGTCCAGCGATGTTGTTCAGTACAGTAGCAGCTCGTTGGATGCGTCGTCCTCGAGTTATGTCGTTCAGTACAGCTCCAGCTCCTTGGATGTTTCGTCTTCCAGCTATATTGTTCAGTACAGCAGTAGCTCGTTAGATGTTTCGTCATCGAGTTATGTCGTTCAGTACAGTAGCAGTTCTTTGGATGCATCGTCTTCCAGCGATGTTGTTCAGTATAGTAGCAGTTCCTTGGATGTATCTTCCTCGTCCTCTCCTCAGTCGAGCTCTTCTACAATGCCATGTGCCACGGGTTCCTTTGATTGGAATACCCAACTGTGCGATATGAGAGATGGCAAGATATATGGAAAGGCGGCATTTGGGAGTCAAGTTTGGATGACTCAAAATCTGAATTATGGGGAACAGGTTACAGGTAGCTATCCGGATGTTCAGGATTCAAGGTTTGAGAAAACTTGCTACGGCGATTTTTCTGCCAATTGTGATCTATATGGTGGCTTGTACCAATGGGCAGAGGCCATGGGTCTTTTCTCGATTTACAATTCCACGAGCGCAACAATTTTAGCAGGAAACACAAAGGGAGTTTGTCCTACGGATTGGCACATTCCCAGTGCCACAGAGTGGGATGCCTTAGCAAACTATTTGGGTGGTTCTTTCATTGCTGGCAAAACAATGAAGAAAACCAATACATCGAACGCCACCTGGGATGCTCTCTTAAACAATGACGGAAATTCCTCGGGCTTCTCTGCGCTTCCTGGTGGTTATAGATATTGGGACTATGGCTTTAATAGTTTGGGGGGCGTGGCTAATTTCTGGGAGACTACTGAAAACAGTTCGACCCCTGGATCGAGGGCGATTTATCGACAGTTGGATGCTTCGTCCAATGACTTGCTCTTGCAGAATCAGGATAAGGCTGCGTGGTTCTCGGTCCGGTGCGTTCACGACTAGATGTAAACGGACGATCAAAGTGAATTCAAATCATCGAGCCTCGCTTCACCAAGCGAGGCTCGTTTATTTTACGTCTTTCTGGTCTAGTGTGGCGCCTACTTCGTTTGGGTGTGGCTTTCCAAACCAAAAATGTCGTAGGGCTTTTTCTGCAAGTTTTCATGGTGCATCACGCCGACCAAAACCATGAAAAGCACGGATCCGAGGACAATCAAAATTTGGGCGCCCGAAACCTTCTGGATTTCTTTTCTGGACTTGATTTCGCAGACTTCGCCGGGGCAATAGAGGGCCTTGGTCTTGTAGACCAGGTGGTAGACTTTGCACCCAAGACAAATTCCGAACGCTGACTCGAAAAACAAGAAGATGAGGCAGAACATGCAAGAAAATCCCGTGATGGGGCTATAGCCATTGAGGATGACCATGTGGACAAACATGACCGTGGCCAAGAACAGTCCGATGATCCAAGCAAATTTCTTTTGGGGAGCCCCGACATATTCTGGAGTTTGGTTTTTGACAAGAAGGCGCCCTAAGATCATGGATGGCGCATACCTGGGGTTTACCAGGACACGCAATATGAAGTCGAACAAAAAGAATACGATGGAGTATTTGAGCATCGCAAAATTCTGTTTGTCGATGACCTGGGTCGCTGCAACCAAAAGCACCACAAAAAACAGGCCCGCCGCCGCGCGCACTTCGCGCTCATTCAAGACGGGAATGCTGTAGCCCTCGACATCTTCGCCAAACTTCCGCTCCAATTTCATAATTATCCTTTTGGTATGAGTTGCCTGATTGCCGGTAAATGTAGCGTTTTACCAGGAAAACCCACTTGTAAGGTTTGGAAATTCATGATGACTCCCATCGTCACGGGTATTGCGATATGCAAAGTGTGAATGGATTCATCCCCGATGGTATTGTCATCCCCGGAACGAGGATCGCCGTTGTAGGGCTATGCACTGGCAGGCGCGGTGCGGTGATGGCCGTTTCGGCCATGACAGGTTGTCTTCCCCGATGGTATTGTCCCCGGAACGAGGATCGCCGTTGTAGGGCTATGCACTGGCAGGCGCGGTGCGGTGATGGCCGTTTCGGCCATGGCTCTGATTTGTTGATATCTATAATTGCCGGAGCAATAGCGACGATGTTCGTTATTGATCCTGTTTTAGGTTTTCTTAGTTTCTTGCGCTTTTTCATCCTCATAACATTTTCTATCTTTGCGCCCTTCGGTGCAGGTCTGTTCCAAATGTTTCTCCGTTAAGTGGTGGTGAATCGGGACAGCAAGTACCGGCAAACCCATGGTATACATGGCAGTACTAGGTACTGGGGGTTTGCGGATTGCGCCGCGTTGGTGCGACCAAATGGGATCAGTAAAGATCCAACGGAAGATAACATGAATGAGAACCTGACCTTTGCGGATTTGGGCTTGTCCCCGACCGTCCTTGCATCCGTGGTTAAAATCGGATACGAAACCCCTTCACCCATCCAAGCCCAGGCGATTCCTTTGCTCCTGGCAGGCAAAAACCTGCTGGGAACCGCGCAAACGGGTACTGGAAAGACGGCTGCGTTCGCGCTTCCGCTCTTGAGTAATTTGGATGTAAATCAGCGGAATCCTCAGATTCTGGTGATGACCCCAACCCGCGAACTTTGTATTCAGGTGGCGGAAGCCATTCAGAAGTACGCCGGCGAATTCCCCGAGTTCCATGTGTTGCCCATCTACGGTGGACAGGACATCATGATCCAGTTCCGCGCCCTCAAGCGCCGTGTACAGGTCATCGTAGGCACTCCGGGCCGCGTGACTGACCATATCCGTCGTGACAGTCTGGACTTCACCGGACTCAAGGCCATTGTGCTGGACGAAGCGGATGAAATGCTCAAGATGGGCTTCGAGGAAGACATCCGTCTGATTCTGGGTGCGGCGCCAAAAACTTGCCAGCGTGCATTGTTCTCGGCGACCATGCCACACAACCTGCAGTCCATCATTGCGGAACATTTGGGTGAGTACGAAGAGATTCGCATCCAAACGAAAACGGCGACGGTGGAAAAGATCAACCAGCGTTTCGTCATGGTTCGCAATGACCATAAGGTCGAGGCACTTACCCGGATTCTCGAGCACGAGACTTACGATGCCATGTTGATCTTTGTGCGCACTAAAGTAGGTGCGGCAGAACTGGCAGAACGGCTTGAAGCCCGTGGCTACTCGGCCACGCCACTTTCGGGTGATTTGAATCAGGCCCTGCGCGAGCGAACCATCAATCGCCTCAAAGATGGTCTGGTGGACATTGTGGTGGCGACCGATGTGGCTGCCCGCGGTCTGGATGTGGACCGCATCACCCATGTGCTCAACTACGATACCCCATACGATACGGAATCTTATGTGCATCGCATTGGCCGTACCGGCCGTGCCGGGCGCGTGGGCAATGCCATCCTGTTCATTACGCCGCGCGAACGTAGCATGCTCAAGACCATCGAGCGCGCAACCCGTCAGTTGATTACTCCCATGGAGCTTCCAACCGGTGCGCAAATCCAAGACAAGCGCGTTGCCGATTTCAAGGGCAAGCTACTCGAGACCGTCAACAGCCCCGAGGATATGGAAAAATTCCGTTTGCTGGTGGAAACCTGGGCAGACGAAGAATCCGTGCAAATGGTGGAGCTCGCTTCGGCCTTGTTGTTCATGGCCCAGAAGGATTCGCCTCTGTTTGAAGCCATCAAAGAATTGCCACGTCAGTCCATGGATGCCCGCGACGACCGTTTTGGACGTAACGACCGCAACGACCGTCCCGATCGCCCGGCCCGCTTTGATCGACCTGACCGGCCTGAGCGGCCTGCTCGCACCGACAGCGCAGACCGTCCACCACGCCGTCCCCGCGACGAGTCCGATCCTTTTAAGGCCGAAGAAGGCTTTGACCGTTACTACATCGGCGTAGGCCGGGAACACCGCATTCAGGCTGGCGATATCGTAGGCGCCATCGCCAACGAATCCGGCCTCGAAAGCAGCAATATTGGGCGTATCAAGCTGTTCCCATTCTTCTCCACCGTTGAGCTTCCCCAGGGAATGCCCAACGACATTATGGACATTCTGCGTGATATGTCTATCCGTGGCAATCCCTCCAAGTTCCGCATCATGACTGACGAAGCCCCAGGTGGCGGCGGTCATGGCGGTGGCCAAGGTGGATTTGGCGGTGACCGTCCCCGCTTTGGTGGCGGCGATCGCGGTGGTGCTGGTGGTGGTGACCGTGGCGGATTTCCTCCACGCGACCGTGGCGACCGTGGCAACAACTGGGGCAACCGCGACGACCGTGGCAACTTCCCTCCCCGTGGCAAAGAAGGCGGTGGCGGTGGTTTCAAGGGCAACGGGTTTGGACCTAAGCGGAGCTTCGGGGGGCCGAAGGGCGGCGGCTTTGGGGGCCGTGGTAAATAAAGATCGGCTGATGACCCATCATCTACTTCGTTGCGTCCCGGCTTGCATAGACAGACTATGCGGCGCCGGGCCGACGCCTCGTATCTAATGAGTCCTGAGCCAATCTTGGGGTCTCGGGGTTAATGCGTGGGCTCGGGGACGTCGTGATTGGCCTTTGGCAATCACGTACTATGGGGCTTGAATACATGGGAATCCTCTGACATTGGCTCGGGGACGTCGTGATTGGCCTTTGGCAATCACGTACTATGGGGCTCGAATACATGGAATCCTCTGGCCTGGGCTGGGGGACGTCGTGATTGGCCTTTGGCAATCACGTACTATGGGGCT